>NZ_CAJAXH010000162.1 GCF_903946935.1 uncultured Thiodictyon sp. | reverse complement strand
GAAAGTCGCCGCAAGCCAATGTCTTTGAAGTCTTTTTTACCTGAAAACGACGGAGGAACCCAGGAGTGCCCCGTTAGCCTGACAGACTTTCATGCTCCGGGGTGGTAGGTCCCCCTTCCATGGCCGTTAGCCGGTTCGGCGTGCAGACGCTACTGGTTGCTATTGAATCTATCTTGAACGGGGCGTCGATCATAATCCCGGCCAGTGGCGTGCGTAGTCAGGGCTTCCAGCCCTGACGGTGTCAGGCCAAGATGGCCTGACTACGCACCCGGCGAGCCCAAGTGGCCGGAATCTTGATCAAGGCCTTGAACGGCTACCGGCTAAAGCCTCGACCTCCGGTTGGGGACGGATCGCCGCTGGCCGGAATGGTGCTCCAGGACTGCGTGGGGTCAATCGTTCAGATAAACGGCCCCCATGTCGAAAGCCTCCTCGGGTGTGCCATGAAAAGTGCCATTGTCAAAGACGGATGGTTCGTATTTTTCATGGCTATAGGTGAAAAAGGCGTAAGACCATTGGTCTTCGTCGCCAAAGTAGCGTAGACGGCCCAGATGGATCGGGTTATTTCGCAACCGCTCGATGTATGCTTCACGCGATTCACCGTAGGGGGTCGGATCAAAGTCCGGTGCCACGCAGGGTTCGGTGTAAGCATCGATGTAACAGAGCTGGCCGCGAAAATGCACGTCAATGCGGGTGTATTTTCCGGCATACTGGCTCGCCGCATGGGCCAGAATACGGTTACGCGTCCGCTCGCGGACGGCCTCCGGAATCTTGACCCCGCCGGAATGTGGATCATAAACCCATGCTTTCTTTGTCATCAGTTGAGTCCGGTCTGGTTTGTGGATGGTGAGTGGTCTGAAAATAGTCCGCGCGGATCATGTTTCGATAGCGTCCCCAATCGAACGCTTCCCCCGGGTCGGTCTTGCGCCCCGGTGCAATGTCGCTATGTCCAACGATGCGCTCGGGGGTGATGGCCGGATAGTGTGCGAGGATCGCCTCGGTGCAGTGGGCGAGGGTCACATATTGCGCCGCCTCAAACGGCAGCGTGTCGGTCCCTTCCAGTTCGATGCCGATGGAGAATTCGTTGCAGCGCTCGCGCCCGCTGAAGCAGGAGCGCCCGGCGTGCCAGGCGCGGCGATGGCAGGGGACGTATTGGATCAGGGTGCCATCGCGGCGTATCAATAGATGGGTGGAGACCGGGCCGGCCGCGGCGGCAATGGCGTAATAGGGGTGGGCGGCCGGGTCGAGCCGGCCGAGAAAGAGGTCGTCGATGGCGCTGCCGCCGAATTCGCCGGGCGGGAGGCTGATGTTGTGGATGACCAGCAGGTCGATGACGGTGCCCGCGGGGCGATCGTCGCAATGGGGCGAGGGGTGGTGTGCGGCGGCCAGGAGCCAGCCTGCGGGGTCGATGGTCATGGCGTCGGTCTAGGGTAACGCATTGATGATAAATTTGTGGTTGACCTGTTCTGGCCTGATGGCCGGATCGATGCCATGCTAACCCAGCCCGGTGGACGCGGTCGCGCCGAATCGCTCGGGGCTGTTCCCTGGCGCGGCGGCAATGCCCTTTTCGTTCCCAACCATGCGAGATTCAACGGATATGCCGACGGAGCCATTACCCTTGCCGACTGCGCAGGCGCTGCGCGCCCAACTCCCCGCGGCGGACCTGATCGCCGCCCAGGTCCGCGCCGCCTTGGCGGAAGACCTGGGTGCGGGGGACCTCACGGCCGCCCTGCTCCCGGCCCATCAGCGTTCCCGGGTGGAGCTGATCACCCGGCAGGCGGCGGTGTTGAGCGGCAGCGCCTGGTTCGAGGCGGTGTTTCGCCAACTCGATGCCGACGTGACGCTCGACTGGGAGGCGCAGGATGGCGAGTCGATCGGCGCCGGCCAGCGGCTGTGTGTACTCACCGGCCCGACCCGTGCCCTGCTCACCGGCGAGCGCACCGCCATGAACTATCTACAAACACTCTCCGGCACCGCCACCCGGGCGAGCCGCTATGCCGCGGCGGTCGCGGGGCTGCCGGTGCGCGTGCTGGACACCCGCAAGACCCTGCCGGGGCTACGCCTCCAGCAAAAATACGCGGTGTTGTGCGGCGGCTGTTACAACCACCGCATCGGGCTCTACGACGCCATCCTGATCAAGGAGAATCACATCCTGGCCGCGGGTTCCATCGCTGCTGCACTGGCGGCCGCGCGCGCCGGCAATCCGGGTGTCACCATCCAGATCGAGGTGGAGAACCTGGCGGAGCTTGCCGAGGCCCTGAGCGCCGGTGCCCGGCTCGTCCTACTGGACAACTTCACCCTGGAGGGGCTGCGCCAGGCGGTGGTTTATACCGCCGGCCGGGCGCAACTGGAGGCCTCCGGCAATGTCGACCTCAACACCGTGCGTGCCATTGCCGAGACCGGGGTGGATCGTATCTCGGTGGGGGACCTCACCAAGGACGTGACCGCCGTCGACCTCTCGATGCGCTTTGTTTGAGCGATTGGCGATGCTCGATTTTCCCCTGCGCCTGGCACTCTATAATTTCCTGCCGGTGGCCCTGACCGGCGTCGCACTGTGGTTCATCAGCCGGTATGTGGCCGACCAGGACCCGGCCAACCATCGGCTGGCCCTCTTGGGCGGCGGATTGATCCTGGCGGGCGGTCTGTCCAAGGCGACCTGGAAGCTGATCGCCGCGGCGACCGGGAGCGACCTGGTCTGGTTGGCCACGGCGCTGTTTCCGCTGATGGCCCCCGGGTTTGCGCTGCTCGCGGTGGCCCTGTGGGGCGCGGTGCGGCGCCAATTTGGGCGGCCGGTCCCTGCCGGGTTGTGGCGTGTGGCGGCGCTCCTGGTGCTGGTGGCCTGCGTCGCCGCGGCCTTGCGGCAGTGGGTGTTCGCGCTGCCCCGCGGCTGGTTCCTGCCGCTGCTGATCCTGGTGAGTCTCGGCAATCTGACGGCCAGCGCCCTGCTGATCGCCGCCGCGCTGGGTCGGCGCCGTTGGGGCACGGCAGGGCTGTTTGCGGTCAATCTGCTGATGATCTTCGCGCTCCAGCCGATCGCCATGATGAACCCCAAGACGCTGGCGATGCACTGGCTCGAGCAGTCGCTCACGGTGCTTGGCACCGCCTGCTTTGCGCTGGCGGCCTATCAACAGTGGCGGCTGCATCGACCGAGCCCGCCGCATCTGGCAAATGTCAAAGCCTGAATTCGGAAATTGCTCACGCCAAGGCGCCAAGCTCGCCAAGAAAAAACACTGAATTTGCATTGCTCCCATGCCCCGGAGATGCCTCGCCCGACCTGGATCGCGCACTGAAAACCCTTGGCGTCTTGGCGCCTTGGCGTGAGTATGGATCTTTCGAGGTCGCAAGGAGTGTGCTAAAACCCGGGATTGAAGGCCGGGTGGCAGGCACCGGGTCACCGAAGACAGGCGATAGCATGCGCGCGCGACCCCCGCTTTCCGATTGGACCCCGAGGGCTGCAAGGCCCGGACGGGGGACGTGACCATGTCACTGGGTCCGATCATGGTCGACCTGGCGGGCACTGAGCTCACCGCCGAGGACCGCGACCTGCTGCGCCATCCGGCGGTCGGCGGGGTCATCCTCTTCGCCCGCAACTATGTCTCCCCCGAGCAACTCGCGGCACTCGCCGCGGCGATCCATGACCTGCGGGAGCCCCGGCTGCTGATCGGGGTCGATCAGGAGGGTGGGCGGGTGCAGCGCTTTCGCGAGGGTTTCACCCGCCTGCCCCCGGCCGGGCGCTTCGGTGCGCTCTATGCCCAGGACCCGCGCCGCGCCAGCGCCGCTTGTAGCGCGGTGGCCTGGTTGATGGCCGCCGAACTGCGGGTCGCCGGGGTCGACTTCAGCTTTGCCCCGGTGCTGGATCTGGATCGGGGTCTCTGCCGGGCCATCGGCGATCGCGGCTTCGCCGCCGGGGCGGAGCCGGTGACGGCCCTGGCCATCGCCTGGGCGGCCGGCGTGCGCCAGGCCGGCATGGCGGCGGTCGGCAAGCACTTCCCCGGGCATGGCGGCGTGGCGGCGGATTCACACATCGAATTGCCCCAGGACGAGCGGGAACTGGCGGACCTGCTGGCCGCCGATCTGGTGCCTTTCCGGCGGCTGATCGAGCACGGGCTGGAGGCGGTGATGCCGGCCCATGTGGTCTACCCCCGGGTCGCCGCCGAGCCCGCCGGATTTTCACCCTTGTGGCTCAAAGAGGTGCTGCGCGGCCGACTGGGCTTCTCCGGCGTGATCTTCAGCGACGACCTCAACATGGCCGCGGCCGATGCCGGCGGCGGCTATGCCGAGCGCGCCCGCGCCGCGGCCCGGGCCGGTTGCGATATGCTGTTGATCTGCAACAATCGCCCGGCCGCGCTCGAGATCGTCGCGGCCTTCCGCAACCAAACCGACCCGACCGCCCAACTGCGGCTGCTGCGCATGCACGGGCGCGGCCGTCTTGCCCGCGAACGCCTGCACGAGGACCCGCGCTGGCATGAGGGGGTGCAGCAGGTCGCACGGCTCGAAGACCTGGCCACCTTGGACCTGCCCCTGGATCGGATGCGGGCCGACCCCACTCAACCGGTAAATGACAGATGAAGCTGACACTTGAGACCTACACCGCCGTGGCCGATCGCGCCGAGTGCCTGGTGACCCAGGAGGCCATGGAGGAGGCGCTCGAGCGGATGGCCGACACCCTTACCGACCGTCTGGCCGGGACCGACCCCGTGGTCCTGTGTGTGATGACCGGGGGCCTGATCGCCGCTGGACGCTTGCTGCCGCGGCTGAATTTTCAACTACGGGTGAATTATGTCCATGCCACCCGTTACCAGGGGGCCACCAGCGGCGGGGAGCTCAACTGGCACTACCGTCCGTCGGAAATACTCCGCGGGGAACAGGTGCTGATCCTGGACGACATCTTGGACGAGGGCATCACCCTGGACGCCATCGCCCGCGCCTGCCGGGAGGATGGGGCGGCGGGGGTCCATACGGCGGTCCTGGTGGAGAAGGCGCGGCCCCACGCCTGCGTGGCCGATGTGGTGGGTGTGGTGGTCCCCGACCGCTATCTGTTCGGCTATGGACTAGACTATAAGGGTTATTTCCGTAATGTTCCGGGTGTTTTCGCGGTCGCCGATCAGGACCGCTGACCGGCCACCGATCGGCGATTGCGAAAAATCAATACAAATTCACGTAGGGGGCCAAAAAATCAATACAGTCAATGGTTTTTGACGACGCCCCAATTTTGGAGTAAATCTTACGGCATAAGATCGCTCGTGCGGTGCCCCGCGGGGTTCCGCGCCTCAGACGTGCCTGCCGCCCGGTCTCGCGGATCGCGGCGGCGGTGTTCACGAAATAACAACGAGGAGGATGATCCATGCAAACCCTAGACGGCTACCGCTGCACGCATTCCGAGTTGCGTCAGATGATCGATGACCTGCGCGCGCTGCTGACCACGGAACAACTGCGCATTCGACCCAACGCCCGGACTGCGCATGAGTTGTTGTGCGACTTGGGGGAGCGGGTGCGCAGACACCTGGCCGAGGAGGATCGCGGTCTCTATCCCAGTCTGTTGATCCATGATGACCCCAAGGTCAAGTCGATCGCCTGGGGGTTCATCAGCGGCGAGCGGCCGTTGCGCAAGATCTTCGACGACTACCACAAGAACTGGTTGAAGAACTGCGATTTCAATTTCAGCGACGATTTTGTGGCCGAGACCCATGAGGTCTTCGAGATGGTGGGTGAGCGCATCGAGCGCGAGGAGCAGGTGCTCTTTCCCAAGTTGGTCGAGATCGGCATGTTTCACGAGGCGCGGGTCTGAGCGGGCACGCGGCTTTTTGAATCGGCGAGCGCTCGGTTAGACTGTCCCCCAGTATCAAGCGTCGGTCCGGATCAGCGGGCCACCATCTGGGGTGTTGCATGGGTCTTCTCGCCGTCATCGGGGGTTCGGGTTTTCAGCATCTGGGGGGGCTCGAGGTCGTCTCGACCGAGCAACCGGAGACCCCCTTCGGCCCGGTCTCAGCGCCGATCGTGCGCGGGGAGCTGGCCGGCCGCCCGGTGCTGTTTCTGGCCCGCCACGGCGCTGGCCACCGGCTGCCGCCGCACCGGGTCAACTATCGGGCCAATCTGTGGGCGCTGCACGCGTGCGGGGCCGAGCGGGTGGTGGGACTGGCCGCGGTCGGTGGCATCACCGCGGCGTTTGGCCCGCGCGTTATCGCACTCCCCGATCAGATCGTCGACTACACCCACGGGCGTGAGCACAGCTTCCACGACGGCGAGTCGTACCCGGTGCATCATGTCGATTTCACCGATCCCTACTGCGCGCCCTTGCGCGCTGCACTGCGGGCCGCCTGTGCGGTCGCCGGGGTGCCCGTGGTCGCGACCGCGACCTATGGTGCCACCCAGGGCCCGCGTCTGGAGACGGCGGGGGAGATCGCCCGGATGGAGCGCGACGGCTGCGACCTGGTCGGCATGACCGGGATGCCCGAGGCGGTCCTGGCCCGCGAGTTGGGCCTGTGCTATGCCAGCCTGGCCTTCGTGGTCAACTGGGCGGCCGGTAAGGGCGAGGGCGCGATCGCCATGGCCGAGATCGAGGGCCACCTGGCGCACTGCACCGGGCCGGTCGAGCGCATCCTCGCGGCGCTGGCCGCGGCCGCCTGAGGCGACCCGAAGACGATGGCAGCGGAGCGTTACCAGGGGGCGCCGAGCGCCGACGCGGCGGCACTGCAAGGGCGTGTGGCGGCGCACACCCGCGACCTCCTGACGGCGGCCGGGCAGTGGCTGGGTATTGGCATCCGGGACCCGCAGATTCGCTTCGACCTGCGCGGACGCGCGGCCGGCCAGGCGCGCATCGGTAACCGCGGCCCCTGGGTCGTGCGCTATAACCCGGTGCTCCTCACGGCCAATGCGGAGGACTTCCTCGCCACCACCGTCCCCCACGAGGTCGCCCACCTGGTGGCCTACGCCCGGCACGGGTCGCGCATCCGTCCCCACGGACCCGAGTGGCAGGCGATCATGCGGCACTTCGGTGTCGCGCCCGAGCGCTGTCACCGCTATGACGTGTCGACGGTACGCGGGCGTACCTTGCGTGAATTCGACTATCACTGCACCTGCCGCGGACATCGCTTGAGCAGTATCCGCCACCACCGTGTCCTGGCGGGCCGGGACTACATCTGCCGCCACTGTGCCACGCCGCTGCGCCCCGGGCGCCACCCGGACGCGGTCGGAATACCGGATTGAGGTCAGTGATCCGCGGCGCCGACCAAGGTGTCAAGACCGCTCAGGTCGCTGGTCAGGGCGAGGCGCAATTGCTCATCGGCGATCTTCGGGAGTTCTTGCCGCGCGTCGGCGAGGCGTAGGGCCAGGGCCTCGTTGGTCGCCAGGATGGCCAGTGCGCGGTCGCGCTCAGTGGCCAACTGGAGCGCCTCGGCGAGCTCGTGCGCCTGGGCAAAATGGTCATCGGCGGCCGCGGCGTCGCCGCCACGCACCGCGAGCCGCCCGAGCTCGGCGATGACGGCGGACTTCTCCGCGGGGTCGGTCAGCGCGTTGGCCGTCGCCCTGGCCTTCGCGGTGGACTGCGGGGCCAGCGGCCGATAGGTAGGCTCGCGCAGTTGATGCAGTCCCAGCAACCCGCCGGCCAGGGCCTGATAGTCCGGGGTCTGCAGGCCCGCGGCCGCGTCCATTGCATCGGTGAGTCGATTGGACACGATTTGATTTCCGACGATGCGATACAGTGTCCGATCTTGATCGAGCGGGCCGACAATCCGCGCGGCGGTGCCCTTGGCGGTCTGTATATCACCCAGTTGAGCGCTGGTTTGCGCGATCACAGCAAGGATGCGTGCGCGCACCCGCGGGTTCTTGACTGAATCGACGTTCTTGGTCGCCGCTTCCAAGAAATTCAGGGCCGAGGCCCGGAAGCCCGCCTTGGCAAAGCCGCGCGCGAGCGCGGCGGTGGCCGTCAGGCGATCTGCTTGCAGTTGGACGCGAGCTAATCCCGAAGTCGCGGAGTTGAAGTACTTGCGGGCGTCCTGAGGACGGCCGAGGTCGGTCAGGAGGGCGGCGATCTCCGTGTCGGCCGCGACCTTGTCCGCCGGCCCGGTCATGGCCTCGGCGATGCTCTGGGCCTGCTGTAAGATCTGCTCGGCATCGTTCGGGCGTCCGACCTGGTTGAGGTGGCGGGCCAAGGTGCAGAGTGCCGCCACCCGCGCCCCGCCCGTGTCGGGTTCCCGGCCGGCGGCGGCCCGCAGGCGCATATACAGACCCTCGGCGTCTGCCGACTGACCTTCATTCCACAAGATATTGGCCAGCCAGGCGCCGCGATCGAAGCGCAGCTCGGGGTTGCGCAGGTACTCAATCAAGGCCGCCGCCTGCGGCGCTGCGTGCTGTTGGCGTAGCGCATCGATCCGGGCGAGCACATAGATGTCCCATTCCGGGGAGGTTCTCAGATCGGCCAAGCGGCTGGCAAGGAATCCGGTCGCATCCGACAGATTCCCGGGAACTGCGCCTGCCCCCGATGCATTCGGGCGGTCAGGGTCCGGTGTGGCGCCATTGATTGGCGGTGCGGCGGCCGATGACAGGAGTGCCGCGGGGCCGCCGGCGGGCTCCGCGGCCGCGGTCGTCGCCAGTAGTGCGGCAACCTGCGCTTGGGCGGCAATGCCGGGATCGGATACAGCGCCATTGAACGCCCCTGCACCGGCGGCTTGAGCGGCCAGCCCGTTGGCGCCGGACGCCATCGGCTGGGCGGCGCTGGTGCCGCCGCTCCCGAACCACTGCTCGTAGCCAAGGAGGCCCCCGGCGCCCATGGCCAGGCCCAGAGCAAAGATGCCGGCCGCCGAACTGAGCAGGCCGGCGCGGCTTTTCACCATGCGCGGCAGGCCCAACTCCTTGCGGATCTCCGCCTCCAGTCGCCGGCGCCGCTCCTTAGCCTCGCGCTCTGCGCGGTCCTTCTCGTCCTGCTCCAGCCGGCGTTCATGATCCGACAGCAGCGATTGCCGCAGCAGTTCGCGCTCCTTTTTCTCCTGTGCCACCTTCTCGAACTTGGCGAAGATAATCTGACACTTCTCGCAGGCGACCGGGCTCGGCTGCTCCGCCTTGATCTTGTGTACATGCCCGCAGGCGGGGCAGGCAAGCACCGTCGACGGTGCCTCGATCGGCGCAAGCGTCAGCGACAGGGGCGCTTCGTCGCACGGGCGTAGATTGCTGCGAATGCCTATCGCGACCAATTGGCGCTGGGCCTCGGCGCCGGCTTCCGCGTCCAGCCCTGAGACCAGGACGCGCCGCTGCCGGTCGATGGTTTGCGCAACTTGATCGGGTGCGACGCCCATCCAGTGAGCCAGCTTGTTAAACGCCTCGGCGCGCTCCGCGGTGTGCGGGTCGACCCCAAAAAAAATCAAATCGTAGCGGGTCTCTTGCGTCGTCATGGCCACCGGCTCCTAGGAATGGTTCCTGATCCTGAGGTTAAGGCGATTGTGCCTCGCCGGTCAAGGCGTCGTGGCCCACCGCTCCCGGCGCCGGGGGAATGGCGGGGGCGAAGGGTCCCTGGCCCGGCCGCGGCGCCGGCGCCCCACGCGCGGCCTCATCGACCCAGCCGCCGCCCATGGCCTGGTAGATGCTGACCACGGCGGTCAGGGCGGAGGCGCGGGTGGCGGCCAGGTTCAGCTCGGCCGGGAAGAGTTGCTGATCGGCCTGGAGCACCGTTGAATAGGGTGAGTAGCCGCCGTCGAATTGCAGCTTGGCCAAGCGCGAATAGTCGCTCAGTGCCTTGACCAGCCGCTGCTGGGCCAGGACCTCCTCGTTGAGCTTGTCCCGTGCGATGAGCGTATTGGATACATCGGCAAAGGCCGTCTGGATGACCTGCTGGTAGTTTGCCTGTGCGGCCCGTTGCTGGGCCTGCGTCTGCGCCACGAGACCGCTCACCGACCCCGCGGTAAAGAGGGGGCCGGCGAGCGTCCCGGCATAGCTCCAGGTGCGCGCCGGTCCGGTGAAGAGCCCCGAGAGCTGGGAGCTATTGGTGCCCAGGGCGCCGGTCAATGAAATGGTCGGAAAGTACAGCGCCCGCGCCGCGCCGATCTGGGCATTGGCGGCGATCAATTGCTGTTCGGCCTGAAGGATGTCGGGCCGGCGCACCAGCAGGTCCGACGGGACCCCGGCAGGGACGCTGGGCGGGATGAGGGTCTCCAGCGTACGCCCACGCGGGATGGGTCCGGGGTTGCGCCCGAGCAGCGTCGACAGCCCGTTCTCAGTCTGGGCGATGTCGCGTTCCAAGAGCGGGATCTGGGCGCTGGCGGTCTCGTATTGTGACTGGGCCTGTGCCACCGTCATGTCCGAGACCTGGCCGTATTTGAACTGATACCCGATCAGGCGCAGTGATTCCCCATAGGCGGCCTGGGTTTGTCGCGACATCGCCAGTTGCGCATCGAGCCCTCGCAACTGGATGTAACCGTTCGCCACCGCCCCGACCAATGACAGGATGACGCCGCGCCTGGCCTCTTCAGTACCCAACAATTGGGCGCGCGCCGCCTCGGTCTGGCGGCGGATGCGACCCCACAGGTCGATCTCCCAGGAGGCCCCGGCCAGGAGCTGGAAGTTGTCGTGTACACTGCCGGGTAAAGCCCCGACGGCCGCCGTGAGTGCCCGCCCGGCCTGGCCACTGTAATTCAACTGGGGATAGAGCGGGGCGCGTGCCTGGGTGAGGGCCGCGGCGGCCGCCTCCACATTGGCGGCGGCGATCTTGGCGTTCCAATTGGCGGCCAGGGCCTGGACGATCAGGTCATCGAGGATCGGGTCATTGAACTGCCGCCACCATGCGGTATTAGCGGTGTTTTGCGCATCCCGCAGCGCAAAGCGGTAGGTCGCCGGGGTATCGACCTTGGGCCGCAGATAGTCCGGCCCGAGCATACAGCCGGCGAGCAGCGTCGCCATGGCCGTCAGGGTAACGGCCATGGCGCCCGTACCACCCCGCAAGATGAACGTTGCGGGCGCCTTGGCCGATCCCCCACCCCGCTCCCCCCCAATAGATGAGGGAGAATTGGAGCGCGCTCCCGGCGCGACTTTCACGGTAGTCCGTGGGGCCAGATTAGGCATCGGTGCGCTCCTGCGTCGGCGTTTGGGCACTGCCGCCGGGCTCAGGCCCTGCCGAGTGCGGCAAATCGCACTTTGAACTGCCGAAAAAGCGCGTACTCATGGTCCCGATCAGCCAATAGAACATCGGGATGAAGAAGATCGCGATGACGGTGGCGGCCAGGGTCCCGCCGACCACCCCGGTGCCGATGGAGTGCCGGCTGTTGGCCGAGGCCCCGGTGGCGATGGCCAGCGGCAGGGTGCCGAGCACGAAGGCAAAGGATGTCATGACGATGGGTCGCAGCCGCAGCCGTGCCGCCTCGGCCGCTGCGTCGAACAGCGACAGGCCCTCCTTGCGGTGCAGTTCGACGGCGAACTCGACGATAAGGATAGCGTTCTTGGCCGCCAACCCGACCAGCGTCAGCAGGCCGATCTGGAAATAGATGTCATTGTCGATCCCGCGCAGCGCAATGGCGAGCAGGGCGCCGATGATGGCGAAGGGGATCGCCATCATGACACTCGCCGGTAGTGACCAACTCTCGTATTGGGCCGACAGGATCAGGAACACGAAGATCAGGCCGAAGACGAAGGCAATGGCGGAGGTGGAACCCGAACTGACCTCCTCGCGCGCCTCACCGGCCCACTCGAAGCCATAGCCCTGGGGCATCACCTCTTGCGCCACCGCCTGGATGGCCGCGAGCGCGGTGCCCGAGCTGACCCCGGGGGCGGGCGCGCCATTCAAGGCGATGGCCGGGTAGTTATTGAAGCGGGTCACCATATCCGGGCCCACCACATAGCGCGAGGTCACCAGGGCGGAGAGCGGGATCATGTTGTTGGAGCTGCTCTGCACGTTGGTGCCGCTCTGCGGGTTGGCGGCGCTCAGGATGTTCGTGTTCCTGACATAGAACTTACCGATGTCCTCGGGGGTCATGCGGTAGCTGGGCTCCGCCTGTAGGATGACCTTATAGAGGCGCGAGTCCTTGGGGAACTGGCTGACATAGAGTGAGCCGAACATCGTCTGTAAGGTGTTGTAGACATCCTGTATCGGGACCCCCAGGATCTCCGCCTTTTCCCGATCGACATCCGCCAGCAGCTGCTGCCCATTGGCGCGCACGGTGGTCGTCACCGCGGTCAGTTCGGGCCTGGTTTTGGCCTTTTCGATGATCTGCTGGACTACGTCATTGAGCTGACCAAAGGTCCCTGAGCCCTTCTGCTCGATCCACATCTGGAACCCGGCGGTGATCCCCAGGCCGGGGATGGGCGGCGGGTTGATGGCTATCACCAGACCGCTCTGAATGCTCTGAAACTGACCCATCGCATCGGCGATGAGCGCATTGGCGGATAGCTTGGGCGATTGGCGTTCCTCGTAATCCTTGAGCGCCACGAAGAGCAGGCCGAAGTTGGTCTTCGTCTGGGAGTCGATCAGGCTATAGCCATCGAATTGGGTCACACTGGCGACCGCCGGCTGGGCGCGCATGATCTCCGCCGCCTGAGTGCCGACCGCGTTGGTGCGCGACAGGCTGGCTGAATCCGGCAGGAAATAGAGTACAAAGATGTAGCCTTGGTCCTCCTGGGGGACGAACGAGGTCGGCAGGACCTTGAACAGCCACACGCAGCCACCCACCACCAGACCAAAGACGATCAGTCCCACGAACCAGCCCCGCATGATCGCCTTGACGCCCCGCACATAGGCGCCGGTGAGTCGCTCGAAGCCGGTGTCGAACCATTTGAAGAAGCCCTTTTGCTCACCGTGCTTGGCCTGAATGAGGATGGCCGCCAGGGCCGGTGAGAGGGTGAGCGCGACCACCCCGGAGAATACCACCGAGATGGCGATGGTCACGGCGAACTGTTGGTAGAGCGCGCCGGTGATACCACCCAGGAAGGCCACCGGGACAAAGACCGCGTTCAGCACCAGGACCACCGCGATCACTGGACCGCTGACCTCGTCCATCGCCTTCTTGGCGGCCGCATTGGGCGTCAGGCCGAACTGCTCCATATTGCGTTCGGTGTTCTCCACCACCACGATGGCATCGTCCACCACCAGGCCGATGGCGAGGATCATGCCGAACAGGGTCAGCATATTGATGGAGAAGCCGAAGATCAACATCCCGATCAGCGCGCCCAGGATGGACACCGGCACCGCGAGCGTCGGGATAATGGTGAGGCGCAGGCTGTGCAGGAAAATATAGACCACCAGCACCACCAGCACGACCGCCTCGAAGAAGGTCTTAACCACCTCATCGATGGAGGCCTGGACAAACTTGGTGGTATCCAGCGCGACGGCATAGTCGAGGCCGGGTGGGAAACTCTTCTTCATCTGCGCCAGCATCGCACGGACCTGCTTGGACACCGCAATGGCGTTGGACCCGGGCTGTTGATAGACGGCGATGAGCGTCGCGGGCTTGCCCTGGTAGGCGGAGTTGACGATATAGCTTTGGGCGCCCAGTTGGGCATAACCCACGTCTTTGACCCGCACCAAGGCCGCGGTCTGGTTTTCGGCGCGCACGATCATGTTATCGAACTGGGCCGGTTCAGTAATGGTGCCGGTCGTGACCGGAAAGGTCTGGGAAACCGGAAAGGGAGTCGGTGTGTCGCCGATCCGTCCGACCGCAAATTGTTGATTCTGCTGTTGGATCACATTGGCCAGATCGCTGGCGGTCACCGCGAGCTGGGCCATCCGGTCGGGTTTCAGCCAAATCCGCATGGCATAATCGGGGTCGCCCAAGATGTTGGCCTGATTGGCGCCATTGATGCGGTTGATGCTGCTGAGTATCTGGGTGTTGGTGTAGTTGGCGACATAATCGGCATCCAGGCTGCCATCGGGCGAGAAGAAGGCGAGCACCATCAAGAAGGTGCTGGTCTTCTGCTGGACCGTCACCCCCTGCGCCTGCACCGACTGCGGCAACTGGGCCATGGCCTGACTGACGCGGTTCTGCACGTCGACCTGGGCCAATTCCGGGTTGGTATCGATGGTGAAATAGACGGTCAGGGTATAGGAGCCGGTCGATGAGCTGGTGGACGACATGTAGATCATATTGGTGGCGCCGTTCACCTGCTGCTCGATGGGGGCGCCGACATTCTGGGCGACCAGGGTGCCATTGGCGCCGGGGTAGGTGGCGTTCACCTGGATCTGGATCGGTGTCACCTGCGGGTATTGGGCGATGGGCAACTGCACCATCGCCACCAGGCCCCCGATTGAAATGACCAGGGCGATGACCGCGGCGAAGATCGGGCGGTCGATAAAGAAGTGGGAGAACATGGCTGTGGTCTCCGCTGCTACTTGGCGGCGCCGGCCGGGGCGGCTGCCGCGGGGCCTTGAATCACCCCCGGCTGGCGGCCTGTGGCGGCGGCCGGAGCCGAACCAGACGCGACCGCAGCCGCATGGCTGGCGGGGGCCGGGGCGGTCGCGACCACCTTCACCTTGGCCCCGGGGGCCAGGCGCGCCACCCCGTCGGTCACCACCACATCGCCGGCGGCAAGCCCGCCGGTGATGAACCAGTCATTGCCGTGCCAGGGGCCGACCTCCACCGGCCGGGGCTGGACGGTGTTGTCCTTGGTCAACAACATCACAAAGTGCCCCTTGGCGCCCTGGAGCACGGCGGCCTGGGGGACCAGGATGGCGTTCGGGCGCTCGGCGCCGGTGAGACCCACGCGCACGAACTGACCCGGGCGCAGCGAGAAGTCGGGATTGGGCACGGTGGCGCGCAGCAGGTAGGTGCCGGTGGTCACGTCGTAATCGGCATTGGCAAAGGTGATCCGGCCCTGGTGGGGGAAGGTCGAGCCGTCGGACAGCACCACATCGACCACGAAGTCATGCTCACCCGGTACGCTCAACACACCGCGGGTCTTCTCGGTGCGGAACTTGAGCATGTCGTCTTCCGACACGCTGAAATTGACCCACAGGCTGTCGATCTGGGACACATAGGTGAGCAGGCTGTTGGTCGAGGAGATATAGGCCCCGTCCTGGACCTGGGCATAGCTGGAGAGCCCGGTCACCGGCGCGGTGATGGTGGTGTAGCTCAGATTGAGTTGGGCCGTCTGCACATTGGCCTTGGCCGTGTAGACCGCCGCCGCCGCTGCTGCCTGCTGGCCGGTCGCATCGTCCAGGTCCTTCTTGCTCAGGGCCTTGAGTGCGGTGAGCGGCTTCACCCGCGCCAGATTGTCGTTGGCCGTCTGGAGCGCGGCCTGTTGCTGGGCCAGCGCGCCCTTGGCCGCATCCAACTGGGCCTGAAAGGGCTTGGGGTCCTGGCGGAACATCACATCCCCGGTCTTTACTAGGGCGCCCTCGGTATAGACCCGTTCCTCCAGAAAGCCATCGACCCGCGCCCTGATCTGCACCTGGTGGGTACTCTGGGTCTGCCCGACAAACTCGAAACGGACCGGGGTATCGCGCGGGACGATGGTCTGGACCGTCACCTCCGCGGGGGGGCGCGCCTGGGCCTGGGCCTTGGGCTTGTCGCAGCCCGCCAGGAAGACGGGAAACGTCAGGGCGATCAACAACCAACGCATATCGGCGATACTCCGATCCAGTCATGCCTAAAGGGACCTGCACGGACGAGGTCGCAGGGGGCGCCGGGCCCGGTCAGGGCGAACCGCAAGACGCTCGGGTATGTTCTCACAGCGGGGCCAGACACGACACCGAGAGATTCGCGCGACTGCGGATACTAAAGCCAGCCCAGCAGCGCCTGCCCCAGGTGCATCACGGCGAGCGCCATGAGTCCGGCGACCACGTCATCGAGCATGATGCCGAGTCCCCCGCCCACCTGGCGATCAATCCACCCGATCGGCCAGGGCTTCCAGATATCGAACAACCGGAAGGCGGCGAACCCCGCCACCACCGCGGGCCAACTCGGGGCAATCGCAATCATCGTGATCAGATAACCGACGATCTCGTCCCACACCACCGAGGGCGGGTCAGACCGCCCGAGGGCCTGCGCCGCCAGGCCGCACAGCGGTATGCCGATGAGCAGCAGCACGGCGGTAACCGCCAGATAGGGACCGAGCGTGAGCCCGAGCCCGGCCAGGAGCAGATAGAGCGCGACCCCGGGCAGGGTGCCGAAGGTCCCCGGCGCCCAAGGCGCCCGCCCGCTGCCGAAGCCTTGGGCGAGGAAGAGGATGAGGCGATCCAACCGCCGCGGTTCGCCCGGCCCGGCCGCGGGCGCACCGGGCTGGGCAGCGGCCAGCGGCCCGGTAAATGGCACCAGCAGACCGGCCGCATCCAGGGTCCAGCGGGTGCCGTCGTCGGCGGGGATGCCGGACTCGCAGCGCCAGGGTTCCGGCAGCGGGCGGGGCAGGGCGAGCAGACCGCCGCCCGGGGTGGTGAGAAAGGTGAATTCCAACTGCCCGGTCGCGGCCCCGGTGAGTTCCACCCGCGCCTTCCAGCAGCCGTTCCACTCGCGAAAAAAGTCGTACTTGAGCTCCACCGGGCCGATCAGTTCGGTCAGCATCGACTGGATCAGTGCGCGGGCGGCGGAGGCCCGGCGGGTGAAGTCGGTCAGGGGGGTCGGGGTCTGGTCGGTCATGTGGCTCCGGGGCAGTGCTGGCAACGAATCGTCCACCAGGGCCAAATCTAGCAGAGATCCGCGGCGTCCGCCTCCAGGGCGGAACCGTTCTAGCCAGGACTCTCTGTTGCAACCGGCGGTTGTCCGCAACACTGGACAACGCCAGGTGGCCCGGGTATAAAGCACGTCGGTCCCCTTACTGTCCGAGGCCCCGTGCGTGAACCTTCGTGAGGT
>NZ_CAJAXH010000161.1 GCF_903946935.1 uncultured Thiodictyon sp. | reverse complement strand
GTTGACGCTCGCGATCGGTTACGAGGACAGGCGCAGGACGAAGCAAGGGCATCGAAAAAACCAGAGTAGATCACGAAGTTTGCATCTTACAACGCGCTCTTCAGAAACGGTATTAGGATTTTCATCCTGCGGTACTAGACTCGTATCACAGATTCCAACGAGCCACAAGAGGAGCACACGACCATGGCACTGATGACCCGTCTGGCGCGACTGGTGCGCGCCGATCTCAACGCGGTACTCGACCGGCTGGAGGCGCCCGAGCTGGTACTCGCCCAGTCGGTACGGGAGATGGAACAGGCGCTGGACCAGGGCCGCCAGGCACTGACCCGGCTGGATCGCGAACTGGCGCGGCTGGCGCTGCGCGAGACCGCGCTGGCGCAGGAGGAGGCGCGCACCGCGGACGCCCTGGCTGAAGGGCTCACCGAGGGGCGCGAGGCCCTAGCCCGGCCGCTGATCCGCCGCCGCCTGGAGACCGCCGGGAACCGGGTCCGGCTCCAGACCCGGCGCGCCGAGTTGACGCAGGAGCGCGGGCGACTGGCAGCACGCGTTGAGTCCCAAGCGGCCCGGCTCGACGAACTGCGCTCACGCGCGGCGCTCTATACACCGGACGCGCCGCCGTCGGCCGACGACGACCGCGGTCCGCTGGACCCTGCCTGGTCCGCCCCGGACACGGGGATCTCGGACGCGGAGGTGGAACTGGAACTGCTGCGGCTGCGCCGCCAGGGGGCCTCAACATGAACCGCCCGACCTTTCTGGAGGGTGTCCTGGTCGCACTGGTCGCCGCCGTCGGGGCCGAGGTGCTCGACACCGGGTTGCGCCTGGCCCTGTGGCCAGGTCCGGCCCTAAGACTCACGACGGCCGCGCTGGGGCTGGGCTACATCCTTTATCTGGTGAGCCGCAGCGACGAACGCGCCGGACGGGTGCTGCTGGTGCTCGCCTGGATGCCGGTAACCGGCACCGCACTCGCCCTGGTCCCCGGGGTCTGGTCCCAGGTCTTGGTGCAACTCGCCCTGGTGTGGCTGGCACGGGTCTGGTGCTTCCACGCCACCCCGAGCGCCGCCCTGCTCGACCTGGGCCTGGTCCTCGCCGGGGCCGCCACCGCAGTGTGGGCCGGCGTGCATAGCGGCAGTCTGTTCCTGGCCCTCTGGTGCCTGTTCCTGGTCCAGGCGCTGTTCGGCGCCATCCCGGCCCGGCCCGGGCACCGCACCGACCGCACCATGGCATCGGACATCCCGGCCGATCCCTTCGACCTGGCCTGCCGGGCGGCCGAAGGGGCACTACACCGCATCGAAGGCCGCCGCATCGAAGATCATCGCTGAAATCAAACCAAAGAGAGAATTTCCATGAACACCAAGCTCATCGGTCTCGGCCTGTTCGGACTCACCGCCGCCGCGGTGGCCTATTACCCCATGATGACCGCATCCGCACCGGCGCCCCTGCCGACCCAGACCCCGGGACAGGGGGTCGCGATCGCCGTCCCGCAACCCCCGGCCGGTCAACGTCCGGTGGTCGAGGCAGTCTTCGTGCTGGATACCACCGGCAGCATGGGCGGTCTGATCCAGACGGCCAAGGATAAGATCTGGTCGATCGCCTCGACCCTCGCCGCCGCCCAGCCCGCGCCGATCATCCGCATGGGCCTGGTCGCCTACCGCGACCGCGGGGATGACTATATCACCCGGGTGGTCGACCTCTCGGGCGACCTGGACAAGCTCCAGGCGGAGCTCTTCCAGCTCCAGGCGCAGGGCGGCGGTGACGGGCCCGAGAGTGTCAATCAGGCGCTGCATGAGGCCATTACCCGCATCGGCTGGAGCCAGGACCCGACGGCCTACCGGGTGGTCTTTCTGGTGGGCGACGCCCCGCCCCACATGGACTATGCCAACGATGTCCCCTACCGCCAGTCACTGGCGGAGGCGGGCCGCCGGGGCATCCGGGTCAACGCCATCCAGTGCGGGGCGCAGGCGGACACCCGCGGCGAGTGGCAACGCATCGCTCAACTCGGCAACGGTGCCTATCTCCAGGTCGGGCAGGCGGGCAGCGCGGTCGCCATCAGCACCCCATACGATGCCAAGCTCGCCAAGCTCTCCGCCGAGTTGGACGACACCCGTCTCTTCTACGGCAGCGCCGATGAGCGCGGCAAGCGCGAGGGCGAGGTCGCGAAGGCCAAGGTCGCCAAGGCCGCGGCGGCCCCGGCCGCGCTCGCCCGCCGCGCGGAGTTCGTCGCCTCCCCCAGCGGCGCGGCGAGCCTCAGCGCGGACCAGGAACTGGTGGACGCGGTGCAAAACGGCCGGGTCGACCTGGGCACGCTCCCGGCCGAATCCTTGCCGGCACCGCTGGCCAAGCTCCCTGAGTCCGAGCGGGCAGGATTCGTCGCCGCCACCGCCGCCCGGCGCGAGAACCTGCGCCAGGAGGCCCAAGCGCTCTCCGCCCAGCGGGCAGACTATCTCAAGGAACGGGTCGAGGCCGCCGGCGGGGCCAAGGACTCGCTCGACCACCAGCTCTGGAGCACGGTGCGCAAACAGGGCGCGGACGCGGGTCTGAGCTATGGTAAGGCGGGTCCGCGGTATTGATCCGCAACGCTGGGCGAGGCGCCGCCCACCCGCCAGAAGCCCGAACCCTACCCCCAAAAAAAGGTCCTATACTCACCGTCCGTCGCTATCTATACTCGGCTTGACATTTGTCAATTGGCTGCCGCGGGGCGCCCCCGTGGCAGCCAGGCCAAGCACACTCGATCTGTTCATCCTACGCGTCCGAGGTGAGCATCGTGCCGGAAAAGTCAGTCGTTTCATCCAACCCGATTTCCCTTGCCGGCAGCGATGGGAAACACCTCATGATTCCTTTGGGCGCCCTGTATTTCGACGCGACCGGTCAACTCAAGGCCGACCGCTGGCCCCTTTATGGGGACTACAAGGCCTTGGTGGACCCCTTCCTGCAACGGTTGCTCGCCGCCCAGGCGCTACAGCCGGGTCCCGTACCGACGGCCAAGCCCGCGCTCAATGTGACCGCGGTGACGAAGGGGGCCATGGGCATCTCAATCGAGCTTGAATTCTCCAACGTGGTGGCCATCCCCGCCGCGCCCCAGACAAGCACCCTGGATGCCAAGGTCACCGAAACGCAGACCTACACCGGCCTCACCCCAGACACACTGGCCACCACCCTCGGGGTCGTCGCCAACGGCGGTACCAGACCGGGCTTGGCGTTCCTCGTCCCCGGCGACGCACCCGCGCTCCCCAAGGCGGGCCAATATCCGCTTGCGGTCGGCGACGTGGGAACCGCGGCAACGGTGGATGTCACCAAAGACGGCGCCGTCGCCGCTACCGCCTTCACCCTTCAGGCGCGCAGCGCCGACCCCGCCGGGGCCGCCATCGAGGTCGAGGTCAAGAACGTCGACGCACTCACCCAGACGTTCGACTTGATCGTCTCTTGGACCGACAGCGTGGTCGCCAAGGCCGTCAACTCCATCGCGGCCGATTTCGCCTTGGTCGTCACCATCACGCCGCCCGACGACGGTTACCGTGCGCCGGCCCCGGGCAAGATCGCCCTCACCGGCGGCGCCGACGCACTGGCGTTCCCCGCACGGCCAGGCTCGACCACGGTCCTATCCAGCCACTAAACCCACCCGCTCCCCGTTGAGGAGAAATCGCCATGCCGGTCTCCGTCAGTTACCCGGGACTCTACATCGAAGAGCTTCCCTCCAGTGCCCGCAGCATCGCTGCCGCCCCCACCTCAATTGCGGTCTTCGTGGGCTATACCCACCCCTTCAAGACCAGCACCCCCGGACAGCCGGTCCGAATCTTCAGCTTTTCGGACTTCGAGCGGGAATTCGGCGGACTCTTCGTGAGCGCCAGCATCGACGCCTCGCTGCCACACGCCGTGAACCAATTTTTCCTGAACGGCGGCTCCGATGCCTATGTGGTCGGCCTGGTGCCCCGTTATCAGATCAACGACGGGACCAGCCAGGCCATCGCCGCGGCTACCGCGACCCTGGTGACGACAGGCGGCTCAGCGATGTTCACGGCCTTGGAGCCGACCGACCATCCGCAGTTCCAACCGGTCGTGACCCTGGGCAATGTGCGCGCAAGCAGCGCCGGGGGCGTCCTGGACACGGCCGACTTCACCATCGCCTATGGCACCCGGGTGGAGACCTATCGCGGGGTGCTGTTGAGCCAGGCCGCCTTGGACGCCGGCATCAACAGGAGCTCTTCACTGGTGCGGATCGCGCCCCCACCCGGCGGCGGTACGCTCGGCACGGCCTTCGCGTCGACCAGCATCCCCCCCTTGACCCTCACCTCGACGCTGCCGGCCAACCTCGTCGGCACCTTCAGCAGCCTGGATTTCACCGGGGTGTTTCAGGCCAACCAGCCGCTCGACAAGGTTGATATTTTCAATCTGCTGGTGACGCCTGGGATCAGCGACAACGGCGTACTGAGCGCGGCCCTGGCCTTCGCCGAACGCAAGCAGGCCTTCGCGATCATGGACCCGCCGCGCAACGCCGGCGCCGATTCCGCCGCGCCGCCGGTCATGGTCGAGCTGTTCAAGAGCGGCACGATTCCGCTCAGTACCAATGGGGCCATCTATTTCCCCTACCTGAAATCGACCAATCCGCTCACCGGGGACGCCATCGAATTGCCGCCCAGCGGCTTCGTGGCCGGCATCTATGCCCGCACCGACGCCCGCCGCGGGGTCTGGAAGGCACCGGCCGGGCTGGAGGCCGTAGTCAACAACACGACTGGCGTAGTGGCTTCAGGACGCATGAACGACCAGGCCCAGGGGGTCTACAACCTCGCGGGGGTGAACTGTCTGCGAACCTTTCCCGGGAGCGGCACCGTCGTCTTCGGCGCCCGCACCCTGGTGTCGGCCAATCCGTCCTTCCAGCAGAATCAGTACGTCCCGGTGCGGCGGATGACCCTGTTCATCGAGCAGACCCTGCTGCAGAATCTCCGTTGGGTGATCTTCGAGCCCAACGACGAGCCGCTGTGGCTGGCCATCCGCACCACGGTCGAAAACTTCATGCTGTCGCTGTTCAATCAGCACGCACTGCAAGGCACCAAACCAAGCGATGCCTTTCAGGTCAAGTGCGACCGCACGACGACCACCCAGGACGACATCAACCTCGGCCGGGTCAATATCGTCGTCGCCTTTGCCCCACTCAAACCGGCTGAGTTCGTCATCATCAAGATCGCCCATCTGGCCGGGCAGAGCCAGTAATCCCAACGCGCGCCGTTCAACGCCCCTGGAGACCGGATTATGGGTAAGCCGTTTACCGTCAACATCAACCGTTTCGACCCCTACAAGGCCTTCCGTTTCCACGTCTATTTCGGCACCTCGACCACCCCGGTGGCCGGTGTCAGCAAGGTCACCGGACTCAAGCGTTCATCCGACGTGATCGAATACAAACAGGGCGGCGACGCCATCACCCGCAAGGGCCTGGGCCGCACCAAGTACGAACCGGTCACCCTGGATCGCGGCCTGACCCACGACCCGGATTTCGAGGAATGGGCGAACGCCGCCCAGGTCCTCGACAAGGGTTCGCCCGCCACGTCGCTCAAGAACCTGCGGCGCCAGGTGCGCATCGAATTGCTCAATGAGGCCGGTCAGCCGGCCCACCGCTATATCTTGCACCGGTGCTGGGTCTCGGAATTCCAGGCCCTCCCCGACTTGGATGCTGGCGGGAACGCCATTGCCATCGAGCATATCAAGCTGGAAAACGAGGGCTGGGAGCACGACCTCTCCTTGGGCGAGCCGCAGGAGGCTTGAGCGCCATGACCGTGCGACTGCCGGTGAGCGCCGAGCAGGTGACGCTGCGCGAGCCTGGCGGGCGGGACGAACTCCTGCTGGCCGCCGGGTCCGGCGGCTTTGCCTTACGGCTCGAGGCCGTCCGTCGTCTGGCGCCGCCCCTCGACCCGGCAATTGACTGGGACCAATTGCCGCTGGCGGACCTGGACGCGGCGCTGCTCGCCGTGCGCCGTCGCCTCATCGGCGAGCGACTGATGGCCGAGGTCCGGTGCGCGGGGTGCGGCACCCTGGGCGATGTCGGCTTCACCGTCAGCGACTACCTCGCGGCCCATGCGCCCAACCCGCCACGGGGCCTGGAGCGGGATGACCAGGGCTGGTATGTGCTGGGACAAACGCGGTTGCGGATTCCGACCGTGGCCGCCTACCGCGCGGCAGCGCAGACGGCGCGCTCGATGGCTGACCTGGCGGCGCGCCTGGAAGATCACTGCATCGGTGGACTCACCGGCGCCGACCGGCGCCGCGCCCTGCGGACACTGGAGCGGGTGGCGCCGCTCTTGGGCGGGGAGATCGCCGGCCAGTGTCCCGCGTGCGAAGCCCCCGTGTACGCATGGTTCGAGCCGGGCGATTTCGTCTTGAGCGAACTACGCCAGCGCGCCGCGGGGCTCTACGAGGAGGTCCACCTCCTGGCCAGCGTCTATCACTGGTCCGAGCAGGCCATTCTCGCGCTACCCGCGAGCCGCCGCTCCCGGTATGCGCAATTGTCTGCGGCCCGTGGCGCCGCGCCCGGGATCGCGGCCTGAGCGGAGCCGATACCCATGCGCCCATCCTATTTTCAGCGACTCGCGGCGGGGCAATCCGGGGCGGGCGGCACCGGCGGCCGACCCTTGGTCCAGCCGCCGCGCGCGCTCTTCGGCCCCACCGCCTGGCCGGCGCGGGACGCGGGGCCTCAACCGGTGCCCGCAACGGCGGCCGCGCGGCGTCGCGCCACCGCGCCCGAGCGTGCGCCGTCGCACCCGAGCGGGCCGGTCACGCCGGACGCCCTCAATCTGCCGACCCGGTTCGCCACACCCGATCCCCTTGCGGTGTCGGCGCAGACGCCCGCCACCCCGGATCGGCCCCCTGGCCTGAGCGCAGCCGACCCGCCGACCGTGCCGACCCAGCCGTTGCCGCGACCGGTACCGTCGGCGCAGACCGGCAACGCCGCGGGTAACCGCCCCGCGGAGGCCGCCGACGCGGCCGCGATTGCAGCGCCGCCACCCTCCGCCCAGCCCGCACCGCCGGACCGCCAATCCGTCGTCGACGCCGCGGTCGTCGGGCCGGCTGTGCGCGCCACCCCCGGCCCGACACCCGGCCCCGCCCCCTGGCTATCCCCGGCGGTTGAGGCACTGCGACACGCCGCGGGCATCTCGCGGACATCGACGACCACGCAAGTGCAGCCCCAACTGGCGCCCCGACCGGACTCGGCCCCCCCGCCCCAGGAGCGGACGCGCGTCGCCGCGCCCGCCGACTCCGTCGCATCGCCATCCCCGCCCCGCGACCAGGGCGCCGAGCCACCGCGCCAGGGCGCACCGGCACCGGCTACCCAGACCCTGCCGGCCAAACCGCGATCCCACACACCGCTCTTGCAGCCGCCGCGAGCCCCCGCCATCAGCGCCCCCGCGGAGCACCCCGCACCGGCCCAGCCCCGCATCGAGATCGGCACGGTCGAGGTCCGTTTGCCGGCGCCGGCACCACGACCGGTTCGGGCCCCGGCCCCGCCGGCGGCGGGACCCCTGCCGCGCCGCGGCACCTATCCCTTCGGGCTGTCACAGGGATAAGGCATCATGATCGGCACCCTGGACCTGTCCGCCATCACCGACCGCCTGATCGACCTGCTCCAGGCCGCCATCGACAGTTCGCCGTTGTGGACGGGCAACGGCGGCAGTATCGACAAATTCGCCATCGCGCTGTCCGGCACCATGCCCGAAGGCGTCAGGAATCAGGGCAACTGTCAGTTGACGGTCTACCTGTTCCACCTCAACCCCGAGCCGCAGACCCGCAACCTCCCCGGCAATGGGGCGGCGGCGTCCAATACCTATCAGCCGCTCGGCCTCGCGCTCTATTTTCTGGTGTCGGCCTACGCCAAGGATCACCCGGAGCAGGAGCAGCAGGCGATGAGCATCGCCATCAAGGCCCTGCACGAACGTGCGACCTATGTCGATCCGGTCACCGGCTTGCGCTTTACCATCAGCCTGGAAGCGGAGAAGTCCGACGACGCCATCCGGCGCTGGCAATCGTTCTCGACCCCCTACCGCCTCTCCGCCGTGTACCGGGTCGGCGTGGTCTTCATGACCCCCAAGTCCAGCCCACCCGCGCCGGCCAGCCCGCCCCACCAGCTGGGACTGAACGTCGCGCCGACGGCCCTGCCCTTCGCGGCCGCCGGCGCCCTCAGCGGCACGGCGGCACGGGCCGATTTCAAGCCGCTGTCGGCCCAACCCGGCGACCCCATCGCCGTCGACCTGGCCCCGGCCATCGCCGCGCCCGGCGGCTCATTCGCACTCTTCGGCAGCCAGCTCGGACAGCCGGCGACCCAGCGCCTTTACCTGGTCGAGCCGGATGGGACCGAGCGCGAGGTCACGGCCTGGATGGCGCCGGACGCACTGAACACCGCGGCGCGGCTGACCGTCCAACTGCCCGTCGCCGTCGGTGTCCCACCCGCGGCCAGCCCCCCGCCGGGCGTCTACCTGCTGCGGGTGGGCAGCGCACTGGCCGCCGGCGATAGCGCCGATTACCGCTCCAATGCCGTGCCGATCACAATCTGTTCGGCGGTGGCCCCGGTCCCCCTGCCCTGGCAGCCCACCGCTGGCCTCTTTTCATTCAGCGGGGCCGGCTTCGTCGTCGGCACGACTGAACTGCTGCTGGACACCGTCGCACTGCACGCCGCCGCCCCCGGCAACCCGCCCGACCCAGGTGAATTCGCCGTCACCGGCGGTGGGACCGGGATCGATTGGCGCCCGCCCGCCGCCCTGCCTGCCGGTATCTATACCGTGCGCCTGCGCGTCAAGGGCATTGAGGGGCCGCCCGTCGGGACCGTCACCCTGCTATGAACGCACCAGCGACCCAGTTCCCGATGGTCGCCGAGCACCCGCTGGTGTCCTCGCTGCGCCTGCGTGCGATGCGTAGGGTCCTGTGGATGCGCCGACTCTGGGCGGCCGAACCCCCAGACGCCCATCCGGCTGCCATCCAGCACGAGGAGGTCGATCGCATCCTGACCGACCCGGCGGCCCTGGCGGCGGCCGAGGCCGCCTTCTACGAGGATGATCCGCAAGCCTGTCGCCTGGGCGAGGCACTCGCCACCGCAGCGAGGGCACTGGCGGCCGCCGGCGACTGGCAACGGCTCGGCCAGCGCCTGGAGTTGAGCGAGGCCGAGCGGCAGCTATTGGCCACCGCGCTCGCCCTGGCCCTGGAACCCCAACTCGGGCGGGTCTATGCCTATCTGCACGACCAACCGGAAATGGATTACGCCACGCCCTGGCTCGCGGCGGCCTTGCACGGACCCGGCGCCGCACCGGCGTCCCTGGGCTGGGGCAACCGGCTCGCCCGCTGGGGGCTGCTGGTCGCGCTGCCCAGCGCCCACGCCGGCTCCGAACTGCTCAACGGCTGGGGCGCGGACCCCGGCATCGCGAACTGGCTCGCCCATGGCGGCACCGCCGACCTGCCGCCGGGCGCTGAACTGATCGAGCCGGATGGCCCCCAATGGCCGGTGCTCTATCCGCAAACGCTCCAGTCGATGCGCGAATTCGCCACCACGCTCCAGGCGGCCGGCGCGGCGACGATCGAGATCGAACTCGCCGCCCCCCCGGGCAGCGGCCGCCGCACCCTGGCAGCCCAATTTGCCGCCGCGCGGCGGCAACCCCTGCTGATCGTGGGCGCGGCCGAACTGTTGGCCGAGGTCCCGGAGGCGGCGGTCGCCGCGCGCGTCCTGGCGGCGGCGCGGGCCGCCCGGCTGCGCGACGCTGCGATCTATTGGCACGACGAGGGCGATACGCATCCGGGCGCATTGGATCGCCTGCGGCCCCTGAACCAGCACTTGGTGGTCGGCCGCTCGGGACCGTCGCAGGAGGCCGTGCGCGACCAGGTGGCGTGGCGCAGCTACGAACTGCCGTCGCTGGACCTGGCCGCACGGCTCGCGCTGTGGGAGGCGCTCGGCGCCGGCGCGCCGCCGCCGCAGGTCCGCGAATGGCTGCTCACCCCGGCGGAGTTGGTCGCCATCCGCCGGGTCGCCGGGGCGGGCGCGACGGCCATCGCCCAGGCCTGTCGACGGCCCACCCAGAGCGCCGGCCTGCTGGCCCGCCTGCCCCTGCCCTTCAGCAAGGCGGACTTGATCTTGCCCGAGGGTGTGCAACGCCAGCTCGAGGACCTGGAACAACAGATCCGGCACCGCTGGGAAGTGTACGAGGAATGGGGTTTCGACCGGCTCTGTCCCAACGGGCGCGGCATCGTCGCGCTGTTCGCTGGCCCCAGCGGGACCGGCAAGACCATGGCGGCACAGGTCCTGGCGCGCGCGCTCGGACTCGAACTCTACCGACTCGATCCCGCCAATGTGGTGAACAAATACATCGGCGAGACCGAAAAGCGCCTCAAGCTCATCTTCGACGAATGCGACCGGGCCAATTTCCTGCTGCTGATCGACGAGTGCGAGGGCCTGTTCGGCCAGCGCTTCAGCTCCAAGGACGCCCATGACCGCTATGCCAATCTCGAGATCGACTACCTGCTGCAACGCCTCGAACGCTTCCAGGGCGTCGCCATTCTGGCCAGCAACCGCAAGAATGACCTGGACCCGGCCTTCCTGCGCCGTATCCGGGCGATCGTCGATTTCCTGCCGCCGGGACCGCCGGAGCGGGCCACCCTGTGGCGGGCCGCCTTCGACGCCGACCGCGCCTCCGGCCAACGCTGGCTGGACGGCATCGAGTGGGAGGCACTGACCGAGCGCCTCAACCTCACCGGGGCCGAGATCAATCTGGCGGCCCTGAACGCTGCCTTCCTGGCCCGCGCCCAGGGTGAGAAGATCGGCATGAAACAGATACTCACGGCGGTGCGCCGGGAGCTCGCCAAGAAGGGCCAAACCTTGCGGGGGTTCGAATGACACAGGCAACCGGCATCCATATCGGGCGTCTGGTGATCGACGGCCGCGAACTCACCGCCGAACAGGCGCGGGAGTTGGCGCAGCGCATCGCCATCGAGCTGGGACGGGATTGGCCGGTGGGCGCCCCGGGGGTGTCGCGCGTCAACCTCCAGGTGACCGCCGCGGCGACCGGCGACCTGGCGCTACCCGCGCTGGCCCGGACGGTGGCCCGGGCACTGCAACGCGAACTGCTCTAGGAGTCCAGCATGGCCGGAAAATTCCTGCGCGGCGCCTTCGTTCAGTTCATGGAGACCTTCCTGATCCCCCTGCCGAACGCGATCCTCTTTCAGTTCAATCCGGAGAGCATCGTGCATGCCTGGTCGCCCGCGGCGGCGCCGTCCCAAGGCGGCAACGACAACCCGCTGGCGGTCAGCGGCCTGCCCGGCGAGAAATTCGATTTTACGCTGCACGTGGACGCCGCAGACATGATCGCCGACGGCAGTCCAGTGGCCGAGGGTCTCGCCACCGTCTCCGGGGTCTACACCAGGCTGGCCGCGCTGGAGATGCTGATGCATCCCACCGGCAGCAGCGCCGATACGCTGCTGGGTGCAGTCTCGGTCTCGGTCGGTGCCGGGGGCGTCTCCGCCGGTGCCGACGGCACGGCGGGGAGCGCGCGCCCGGTGCCGGCCGCCCAATTGCCGACGGTCCTGTTCGTCTGGGGACCGGGACGCGTCCTGCCGGTCAAGGTGACCAGCCTCTCGATTACCGAGACCCGCTACGACGCCACCCTGCTGAACCCGACCCACGCCGAGGCACGCGTCGGCCTCGCAGTCCTGACGCCCAAGGAGCTGCAATACGTCGCGGGCCCCCTGGCCGACATCGCCCGCGGGGCCTACGTCTATTCGCAGGGGCTGCGCGAGGCCCTGGCCATCGCCAACCTGGCCAACTCGGCCGAGTCGATCATCGGTATGTTACCGCTCTAGCAGGCTGTCGGACTTAGTGATGCAACCGATTGAATGCAAAGAGTTTCCTCTTTTGCGCCAAAAAGTCGTTTTCCTGTTTAATCAATCGGTTACGCCATCAAGTCCGACAGGCTGCTAGGAGGACACCATGTTTACGCCCCGCAGCCGTTATTGGCAGGTCCCCATCGACGCGGTCACGACCCCCGATGGCCGCACCGTGCGGGTGGTACGTTTTGCGGTGCGGGCAGAACCGCCGCTCGCGGGCTACCACCGCCGCCTGGACGGCCAGCGGTTGGACCACATCGCGGCCCATTATCTGAAGGACCCGACCGGGTTCTGGCGGCTATGCGATGCCAACGCGACCGTCTGCCCGGGCGCGCTCGCCGCCCGCGACCTGATCGCGGTCCCGGCAACCGGGGGTTGAGCCTTGACGAGCAGCTTCGAACTCTGGCTCCAGGGTACCCCGGTGGACGCGGCCTTTTATGACCTGATCACCAACCTGGAGATCGAGGAACACGCCGATCTGCCCGGGGTGCTGCACCTGCGCCTGGGGCTGGCCCGGAGCGCCGACGGCGAGTTGACCGCCATCAACGACCCAGGGCTGCAACCCATGGCGACCATCGCGGTGGTTGCGACGGTCGCGGACACGGCACCGCAATGCATCTTCGACGGCTACATCCTCTCGCACAAACTACACCTGGAGACCGGCGTCACCGCCTCGCACCTCGAAGTCCAGGCCCAGGACGCCAGTTGGCCGATGAGCCTGGAGGAAAAGACCCGCGAATGGGCCGAGGTCACCGACGGGGCCGTCGCCAATACCGTCTTCGGGGAGTACGGCATGACGCCGGGGCCCGACAATCTCACCGACGACTCGCCGGCCCACACCGAGGATGGCCACACCCTGATGCAGCGCGACAGCGATTGGCAATTCTTACGCCGTCTGGCGCGCCGCACCGGCCGGCTGTGCCGGGTGGCCGGCGGTGCCGCGCCGCAGCAGCGGCTCGGTATCTTCGCCGCGCCGCTGCTCGCCGCCGAACCCGCGTTCGTTTTGAAACCCAACGATCTCGCGGCACCCAACATCGGCGCGCTGGATATCGAATGGGACATCGCCCGACCGGCCAAGGCGATTGCACGCCAGGCCCGGTTGACCGAGGACTCGACCGCCAGCGGCGACACGCAGGAGAGCGGTCTGGCGCCCATGGATGCGCGCGCCCTGGCAACCTTCGCGGGCCAGACCATGACGACCATCCTGACCAGCCCGGCCGACGATGACGAGGCACTGCGGGCGCGGGCCGCGGCGCTCCTGCGCGAAGCGGGCTGGTTCGTGCGGCTTACCGGCGAGGTCGATGCGGCGGCCCTGCACGGGGTCCTGCGGGTCGGCGGTACGGTCGGCCTGGCCGGGGTGGGCAGCGTACACTCGGGCAACTACCTGGTCTGGAGCGTCCACCATCGGCTCGATGACCAATCGCACAAGATGAAGTTCGTCCTGGTCCGCAACGCGGTCGGCCCGGCCCCCGCCGCGGTGACCGGCGGGCCGCCGGGGGGCGGTTTGTCATGAACGAAGAACAGTTGCTGTTCGACCTGGCCGACCGGGTACGTAGCCGCTTCTATGGCAAGTACCGCGGGACCGTCACCCAGGTGCAGGCCGACACCTGGCGTCTGAAGGCCATGGTTCCGGCGGTCCTGGGCGATCAGGAATGCGGCTGGGCCATGGCCTGCGTCCCCTATGCCGGCCCCCAGGTTGGAATGGCCTTCCTGCCCGAGGCTGGCGCCGGGGTCTGGATCGAATTCGAGGGTGGGGACCCGTCCTATCCCATCTGGAGCGGTTGCTACTGGCGTGCCGGGGAGCTTCCACCCGCGGCCAAGGCGACCGTGAAATGCCTGGTCACCCCGGGCGGTTTCCAATGGACGATCGACGACGACCAGGCCCAGGTGGTGCTGCGTGACGGCCATGAAAACACCGTGACGTTGCGCGCGGACGGCATCGTCCTGGAGCGCGGCGGCCAGAAGATCACGATCGCCGCGGGGACGGTTTCGATCAACGACGGCGCGCTGGAAGTCCAATAGGGGCCGGGGATGGGCAGGTTACTGACCACCGCCGACGCGCTCATGTGCCCCCACGGGGGCAGCGTGAGCAGCGTCTGCGGCAACGCCCGGGTGCGCGCCGGCGGGGGCTTCGTCCTGCGCCCCACGGATCGGTTCATGATCGCCGGCTGTCCCTTCAATCTCTCAGGCAGCCCGCATCCCTGTGTCAGCGTGGCCTGGCAAGCCCCGGCCGGACGCACCTGCGCGGCCGGCGACCGGTGCCTTACGACCGACAGCATCGGCCTGTGCCAGGCGGCCGACCAGGCCCCACAAGGCCAAGTCATGATCCTGTGTACTCAAACCAAGGCCAGCGCGCAATGAACCAGGAACTCGGCCCGCTCCGCTTCGATTACGGCTTCCCCCTGCGCCTGGGTGCGCTGCATCGACAGGCAGAGCGGGTGTCCTATCCCACCCATGTCGCCCAAATGATCCGGCAGGTGCTGCTCACCTCGCCCGGGGAGCGGGTCGCTCTGCCGGAATTCGGCTGCGGCCTGCGGCAACTGCTGTTTGCGGCCAAGACCGCAGGACTGGCGACGACCACCGAACTCATGGTGCGTCGGTCGCTGGAAAAATTCCTCGCCGGCCATATCCGTGTGACCGCCGTGCGGGTTGCCGACGCGCCGCTCTATGGCGACGGCGCACTGGCGATCACGGTGGAATACACCCTGATCGAGACCCAGACCGCGGCGAGCCTCAGCCTGGAGGTACGTTGAGTGGAACCGCCCCGCAACCGCCTGCTGGACCTGCTCAATTGCGCCACGCGCAACGGCATCGACTATGTCGAGGTGCGCGAGGCCGAGCCGGAGCGTCTCTATGTCCATTTCATCAATACGGTACCGGTCGCCGAGGCCGGGCTCAAGGCCAGCATCGTCGGCGGCGACCGCCTGCCGAGCGTAGCGGTCGCGCCGCTGACGGCCGGGGACTGGTCCAGCGACGCCGAGGGGCGTCCCATCCTCGCCCTGCGGGTCGCCGGCCGCGGCGATTTTTCAACCTATACACTCAACCTCGACGGCGGCAACCGCCTGGATGACTATTTCCGGCAGGTCCGGTTCTCCTTCTATGCCTTCTGCCCGTCGCAGGTCGATTGCCAACAGCCGCCCGACGACTGCCCCGCCCCCACCGGCAGCTATCCGCCGATCGACTATCTCGCCAAGGACTACGACTCGTTCCGATTGGCGCTGTCGGAGTTTTCCGCCCAACGCTTCCCCGAGTGGCGGGAGCGCGCCGAGGCCGATCTCGGGATGGTGTTGCTGGAGGCCCTGAGCGCGATCGGCGACGACCTGAGCTATCTGCAGGACCGCGTCCACCGGGAGGCTACCCTGGAGACAGCGACCGAGCTGCGCTCGCTGGTGCGTCTCGCGCGACTGGTCGAATACGAGCCGCGCCCACAGACCAGTGCCGGCGCCCTGCTGCGCTGCGAGGTTGCGGCCGGCACCACCGAACTGCCGGCCGGCATCCTGGTCACCGCGCTGGCCCCCGACGGCTCCGTGGTACCCTTTGAAACCGGCACCGGCCTGCGCGACACGACGAAGTATCCGGTCGCTGACGCCTGGAACGCCATGAAACCCTATTGGTGGGATGACGGCGAGCGCTGCCTGAACCCAGGTGCGACCTCACTCGACCTGCGCCGGCAGGGTCTGGATTTGCTCCCTGGCCTGCCGCTCTTGATCGAAACGGCCGCGGCCAGCCCCGCCGAGCCGCCGCTGTGCGTAAAGATCACCCTGGTCATGGTCGCGGAGCTGACCGATCCGCTCTATGGCGAGCCGCTCACCCGGATTACCTGGCGCCCGCAGGAGGCGCTCACCCAATTCCACGACCTGACCCGGACCCTGGTACGGGGCAATCTGGTGCCGGCCACCCAGGGCCGCCGCCAGATAGAGCGGTTCGCCATCCACCGCGCGCCGCCGGATCAGCCGGACCTGACGCTGGCGATCGAGCGCCAAGGCCCCAACAGCACCGCCGCGGTGCCGCGCTGGCAGGCGCTCTATCCGTTGCGTGGCCACCCCCTGGCCTATCTCGGGCAGGCCAGGAGCGCCGACCCTGAGCCTGAGCTCGTACTGCGCCAGACCAACGACCCGCCGCTGGAATGGCACTGGGTGAAGCGCCTGCTCGAGGCCGATGCCTTCGAGCAAAAGTTCACCCTGGAGCCCGCGGCCTGGCGGCCGGTGCTGCGCACCGCGGCCGGCACCTCCTACGAGTACGATGGCGCAGAGGGCACCACGATCCGCTTCGGCAACGGCGATTTCGGCGCCCTGCCCGACGACGGGGACTGCTTCGAGGTCCACTACCGGGTCGGGCGCGGGGCGGTGGGCAACGTCGCCGCGGACACCATCACCGGCGTGGACCCGAGCTGGGGCTCCGCGGTACTGCGTGTGACCAATCCCTTCCCGGCCACCGGCGGTGCCGCCGCCGAGTCAGTGGAGCAGGTCCGTCGGCGCGCCCCGTTCGCCTTCCGCAACATGACCTACCGGGCGGTGCGACCGGAGGACTATAGCGCCGCCGCGACCCGTTTGGACTGGGTGCAGGGCCTCGGCGCCCGCTTCCGCTGGACCGGCAGTTGGCCGACCCTGTTCGCGACCGCCGATCCCAAGAACAGCGCCGACCTGGACCGCGACCGGCAGGTCGAACTGCTGCAACTGCTCAACCGCCACCGCCTGGCCGGCTACGAATGCTATGTGCCGGCCGCGCGTTATGTCTCATTCGACCTGAGCATCACGGTGTGCGCCTTGCCCACCGCCTACCGGGGCGATGTCCAGGCCGGGCTGCGCCGCGCCCTGGACCCGGTCCGCTATCCCGATGGCAGTCTGGGGTTCTTCCATGTCGACAACTTCACCCTGGGGACAGCCTTCGAGCGCAGTCGGCTGGAGGCCGCCATCCAGGGCGTATCGGGGGTGGCCGGCGTGCATTCGATCCTGTACCGGCGGCGCGGATACCTCAACACCTTCGCCGACCTGCCCCCGCGCAGTCTGCTCGCGCCCGGGGAGATCTTCCGGTTGGACAATAATTTGAGCCGCCCGGAGCGGGGCTCCTACCGACTGCAAGTGGAAGGTGGAAAATGAGCGAAACCGCCCCGCCCTGTCCGTGTCAGACGGCCCTCGGCCCGCAGACCCCCGTCAATCCGGCGGGGCTCGCCCACCTGAGCTACCGTGTCGGCGATTTCCTGTCGTTCCGCCGCGCCCTGCTCACCCCCCTGGACGGGGAACGGGCGCTGGCATCCTGGCGCCCCAACAGCCAGGGCGATCTGCTGTTACAGACCCTGGAATGGTGGGCCTATATCGCCGACGTGCTCACCTTCTACACCGAGCACAGCCGCAACGAGACCCTGCTCGGCACCGCACAACTGGAGGAGAGCGTGCAGCGGCTGGTGCGCATCCTCGGCTACCGACCGCGCCCGGGCCTGGGCGCGACCGCCGCGGTCGCCGCCCTCCTGAAGGGCGCCCAAACGGTGTTGCCGGCCGGCTTCGCGCTCGACAGCAAACCGCCCCCGGGACAGGCATCGCAGACCTTCGAGACGGACACCACGCTCACCCTGATGCAGCCCGACGCGGTCGACGCCGCGCCGCCCCGGCGTCTGATCGGATCCTACGACCAGCTCTACCTGCAAGGGTCCATCACCGACCTGGCCATCGACGAGCACTTGATCCTCCTGCCCGCCGGGGCGACCCCGACGGCCGGCACCCTGCTCACGGTCGACGCCACCCGCCTCGGCCGCGATCCGACTGGCCGCGCCTATACGGCCATCACCGTCGTGAGCCCGAGCGGGGCGGATTTGTCTGCACTGACGATGCAGGACCCGCGGGACTACCGGCTACTGCGCAGCCGCCGCTCGCTCGGCCTCTGGAAATACCCGACCACCGTCAATCTGGTCAGCGATGCCTTGGCGCTCGAGGGGCTGGAGCGTGCGACCCAGGCCGGCGACCCCATGGTGCTCAAGGCGCCACTCGACACCGGCCTGGCGCCGCGACTGCTGGTCGCCACCGGCAACAGCGAGGTGTTCTGGTACACCATCGTGACCGCTTCACCGCTGTTGGACAAGCCGGCCCTGCCCATCCCGATACCGCACTCACAACTCAGTTATCTACCCGCCATCGCCGCCGCGGACGCCTGGGATGCCATCCGGGAGCGGGTCAGGGTGCTCCTCGACTGGCGGCCCGCCGGGGTCCTGCGCGATGCACCGAGCGAGTGCTGGGACGGCACGCCGACGACCCTGGTCGCCGCCGACGGCCAGGCGTTCCGGGTCGGCAACGAACAGACCGTCCTCATCGAGGACGCGACCGGCCAGGGCGTGAAGGCGCGGGTCTACGTGTCTGCGGACCAGCCGACACGCCTGGAGGTCCTGTCCTTCGCCAGCCCGCCGCCACCGCTCACCCTGCCGCTGCGGGTGCTGCACAACGTCGTGCCACTCACCCGCGGCAAGGGCGTCCACGCCGAGGCCCTGGGCAGCGGCAACGCGCTGGCCATCTTCCAGGAGTTTGTGCTCGCCAAGTCACCCTTGACCTACCTGCCGGTCGGCGACGGCTACCGCAGTACTCTAAAGATTTATGTGGACGGCCTCGCCTGGACCGAGGTGCCGAGCTTCTACGCGCAACCCCCGGACGCGCGGGTCTTCGTCACCCGCGAGGACGCGCAGGCGCGCACCCATGTCCTGTTCGGGGACGGCGTAAACGGTGCCCGTCTGCCCACCGGCCACGACAACCTGAGCGCCGATTACCGCTACGGCAGCGGCGCCGCGGCCCCCGCCGCCGGGACCCTGACCGTGGTCGCCCGACCGCCGCCGGGCCTCGCCCGGCTGCGCCAACCCACCGCCGCGGGCGGCGGCGCCGATCCCGACACACCGGATCGGATCCGCCGCTACGCGCCCCGGTCGGTCCTCACCTTTGGACGCGCCATAGCCGGCGACGACTATGAGGCCATCGCCGCCCAGGCACCCGGGGTCGCCAGGGTGAAGGCGGTCTACGACTGGAATGCGGCGGAGAACCGCGCCACGGTCTCGCTCTATGTCGGCGACACGGCCGCCGCGGTGCAATCGGCACGCCGGGCCCTGGGGGCAGCCGGCGATCCCAACCGGCCGGTCAGCGTGGTGGCGGCTACACCCGTCGCCGCGACGCTCAGTCTCATGCTGTGGGTCGCGGCGGGGCGTCGGCCTGAGCAGGTCGCGGCCCTGGTGTCCACGGCACTCACCGACCCCGATCAGGGACCGTTTGGCGCGCGGCGAGTACGCATCGGCGAGGGTCTCTACTTCAGCCGGATCGCCCAGTGCTGCCTGGGGGTGGCGGGGGTCGTCGCCGTGACAGACCTATGCACCACCTTGAACCGCCCCGACCCGGCGACCGGGCTGTCGCTACTGACACCGCAGGACGCGCCGCGCATCGGCGTCGCCGCGGGCGAATTCCTGCTGGTACCGGAGGGCGGCATCGCCATCGCGGCGGAGGTTCAAGACCATGCTTGAAGACCGTGATCGCTATGCCGCCTATTACACTGAGCGCTTATGGGGCCTCCTGCCGGCCGTCTACCGTGCCGCCGACCCGGACGATGACGGGACCCCCGGGCCCTTGCGCGAACTGGTGGGGCGTCTGGGTGCGCAGATTGCCGTGGTGCGTCGCGGCATCGACCGCAGCCTCGAGGATCAATCCATCGAGACCTGCGACGACTGGCTGATCCCCTATCTGGGTGAACTGCTCGCCACCAATCTGGTCGACGGCCTGGGTGCCCGGGGACAGCGGCTGGATGTCGCCAATACGATCTATTACCGACGGCGCAAAGGGACCGTCGCCCTCCTGGAGGAGCTGGCCGCCGACATCGCGGGCTGGAACGCCCGGGTGGTCGAATGCTTCCGACGGCTCGCGCGCACCCGCCACCAGTTCGACCCACCCCTGGGGGAGGACCGCGAGCAGGCCCTGATCGCCGGCCTCATCGGCGCCAGGAGTCTCACCCCGGCGGGGGGCTTCGCCGATCTGCGCGACGCCGCGGCGGCGGCCGCTACGCACGGCGCCTTCGATGAGTTTCTCCATACCGCCGATTGCCGCCGCGGCCGCGCCCACCAGGGCTGGTACAACATTCCGAAGCTCGCGGTGTTCCTCTGGCGCCTGAAGAGCTACGGCTGCCGGGCCTCGACCCCGGTACCATACGCACTGTGTCCGCAGCGCTACACCTTCGATCCGACCGGCCGCGAGACGCCCTTGTTCGCCCGCAACGTGCGCGATCAGGCCCAGTACGGCGACACCTGGGTCACCCCCGACGCCTGGATGCTGCCCGGCCCGCTCGACGCCACCCTCTGGCGGCGCGAGGCGGCCCACCTCTACCCCGACTCGCTCGCGGTCCTGCGCCTTGCCGGGTCCGACAGCGAGGTGCTGGACGCCGCCGCGGTGCAGATCGAGCCGGCGCAGGGCCGGTTCCGCCTGGCCGCCCCGCCGCCGGCCGGGGTCGCGGTCCAGACCGCATACCACTACGGATTTTCGTCTGAGCTCGGTGCCGGCCCCTATGATCGCCGAGTGCTCGGCGACCCGCTGCCGGCCCAACCGCAGCCCCTCGCACTGGCGATCGCGGGCGGGGGGGATGCCCTGGTCGGCGCACTCGCCGCGTTGGGCGCGACCGGCACCCTCGCCATCGCCGATTCACTCACCTATGACGCGGTCGCCGACCGCGACGGCATTGCGGACCTGCTGATCCGCGGCGCGGACAACGAACGCCCAGTGGTGCGGCTGGCCGGCACGGCGTGGCGGCTCACCGGCGTCGGCCCCAAGTCCCGGCTGACCTTGGAGGGACTCCTGGTGAGCGGGGCCGATCTGGTGCTGTGCGGCGAGTTCGAGCAGGTCACCCTGTTTTGCAGCACGCTGGACCCGGGCGAGGAGGCCGATGCCGTCGGGGCCTTGCCGCTCACCGTCGACGGGCGCACGCTGCGCCCCACCACGCTGTGGATCGAGGGCACGGTCGCCAAGCTGACCGTCGAGCGCTCCATCGTCGGCCCCATCCGCACCCGCGGCACCGGGACACTCGCCCGGCTGGACCTGGTGGATTCGATTGCGCAGGGGGTACGGACCAGCGGAACCGGACCCTTCGCGGCCGCGGACCTCCTCGACCCCTGGCGACTGGCGGCCCGGTGGCAGAGTGCGCAGGACCCGTTGACGGCCTTCATTCGCCAAGGCGCCCTGGCCGCCGCGCTCGCCGCTTATGACCCGGCCGCGCCGCCCACGGCGGCCCTGTCGGCATTGATACTCGCGACCCTTAACGCACTGGTCGGCGGCGGACCGCTCTATGAGCCCGCTCGGTTCGCCGCGGTCGCCCTGCCGCCCGGCCTGCTCCACGACGCCTTGGCGGTCACGGCGGGTGCGGACCTGGTGCGGATCAACCGGCTGCTGCTGGAGACCGCCTATCTCCCGGAGCTCGCCCCGGCGAGCGTGGCCAGCCGGGAGGTTGAGGTCAGTCTCCAGCGCAGCACCTGCCTGGGCGCGCTCTATGCCCACCGCATCGACGCCAGCGAATCGGTGCTGGCCGGCTTCGCCCGCGCCGCCGATACGCAATCCGGCTGTGTCCGCTGCTGCGCCTACAGCGAGGGTAGCCCGCTGCACCAGCCCTACGAGAGCGTCGCCATCCGTGAACCCTGCGCCATCTTCGCGAGTCGGCGCTTCGGCGATCCCGACTATGCCCAACTCGGCCCCTGGGCCGACCGCGAAATCCTCGCCGGGGCGCCGGGCGCGACCCTGCTGGCCGGGGCCCGCAACGGCGCCGAGATGGGCGCCTTCGCCCGCGAGGGCAATCCCATCAAAGAACGCGCACTGCGGATCAAGCTTGGCGAATTCATGCCGATCGGCCTGACGCCGGTCCTGATCTATATGACCTAAGAGGATTTCAGCATGGGCTCCGATCGCGCAAGAATCTCTTACAATCCCGCACGGCAGTATCGCGAGGTGGTCAGTCAGCAGGGCCGCGTCACGCTCGAGGCGGATGTCAACGAGGCCCAGCGCCTGGGCAGCGAAGCGCTACGTCGACAGACGCTCGATGTGGTCGGCACCTGCGGCACGCCGGACGACGGCTACGCGGTGGTGCTCGCCGGCGGCGCCGATTTCGGCATCGGCCCCGGCACCCTGTACCTGGGCGGCTGGCGGCTGTGCCTCGGGCAGCCCATCGCCTACCTGAGCCAGCCCGACTGGTTGGATTGGTCCACCGACCCGCACTGGGCCGACCCCGCCGCCTGGACCGGCAACGCCGCCGTCCTGCTGCTGTGTCGCGAGCAGGAGGTCACGGCGGTCGAGGACCCGGCGCTGCGCGAGGTGGCACTGGGCGGCCCCGACACGGCCGCCCGTACCCGGCTCCTGCAGCGCGTGATCCTGGCACCGACCAAGAGCGCACACTGTGCCAATGCCGTCGCCGACATAGACAGCTTCTGGAAGGGCCAGGGGCTCAGTTGCGATCCGGCCACCGGCGAGCTGTGCTCCGCGTCGCGGCTCAAAGTCACGGTGTTGAGCACCGCGCCCGCCGACTCGCCCTGCGACCCGCCCGCGCAGTCCGGTTATCTGGGCGCGGACAACCAGTTGATCCGGGTGCAGATCACGGCATTCGATTCGGCCACCGGGCAGGGTCGGCTGCTGTGGGGCTTCAATAACGCCGCCACCATCTTTCCGTGTACCACACCGGACCCGAGCACCCTGCGGCTGACTGCGCGGCCGCTCGGTACCGATCAGACCCCGCGGACGGGGCAGGCGGTACAAGTGCTGCGCGCCGCGGCCGACCTGGGCGAAGGCGCCGTGGCGGCGGGGCTGTGCGGCGTGGTGGCCACCCTGGAGGCCCCCTACCAACCCGAGAGCCAACGGGTCGCCCTGCCCAGTGGCCTGCCGGACGACTATGCCGCGACCCCCGGCAGCGCCCCACTGTTCCTGCGCCTGTGGGAGGCCGAGTTAGCGTTCAAACTCGACGATCCCGTCGAATTGGCCGGTACCGGGCTGGCCGTCACCCTCAGCGCGGCCGGCGGCACCGCCCTGCACATCGGCGATTTCTGGTGTGTTGCGGCCCGTCCGCTGACCCCAAATGCCGTGTATCCGCAGCGCCTGCTGAGTGAGCCTCAGCCGCCCGACGGTCCCCGTCAGTGGGCCTGCCCGCTGGCGATCCTCGGCAAGGCGGGCACGGACTGGACCAAACTCGCGGACTGCCGACTGCCGTTTGAGAACCTGGTCGCCCTCACGGCCCACACGCGGCACGACCCGTCCGTCTACTACAAAGACGATGCGGGGACCGAGCAGCCGTTGCACGCCGGCGACAGTCTGTCCATCACGACCCTGGCGCGGGGACTGCGCCTCGCGCTGCCGCAACCGGTCGTGGCGGCCAGCGTCAACGACGCCGCATTGTTCGTCACCGCCGAGGTGCCGGTACTGGCGCGGGCCCTGTTCGAGGAGCGCGAGATCTCCGATCTCCTATACTCCGGCAACCTGAGCTACGAGGTCCCGCGCACCGACCTGCGCGCGACGATGCTGGTGGGGTATCAGCCGGTGGTGATGGCGGCCACCGTCGGCACCAATGCGCAAGGCGATCCCACCTGGCAACCGGTCACCGAGACCCTGATCGCCTTCAAGCACCTGGTGACCCGCAGCTTCCGCAACGTCGACACCGAGACCTTCAATAGCTCCTTCGATACCTTCCCCGATCAATCCGGCAACGGCGACTGGCGCGTCAACGGCGATGGCGTGGTCATCCAGCTCGACCAGTACCAGGGCGTGGGCCGCACGAGCGCGTTGCACCGAAAACCCATCGCCGCGGGTCTGATGACGCTCCGGGCCTCGATGCGTCCGCACCTGCGCGGCGATTTCAGCGATATCGGCGTCGTCTTCAACTACAACTCCGACGCCGATTACTATTTCATCGCGCCGACCTACGACCTCCTGCACGGGCAAATCACCGTCTATTATGGCACCCCGCAAAGCTATATGTCCGGCAGCGTATTAAATCCGAATCCCGCGCGCACGCTTTCTCACATGGCACTCGCGGTCAAGCAGGTGATGGTAGGGACCCGCCAACAGCTCGTCGTCAGCTATCTCTTCGGGTTCAGCGACGGCACTGACATCCGCCAGACCGTGCCCTCCACCGCCCTTGCGAACCTGCCGGCCCGCTTCGCGGAGGGCACCCGGATCGGCATCGCCTCGCGCTACTCGGCGCAGTATGAGCATCTGGAACTGGTCTATCCGCAGGGGTCAACGCCCCTGATCCCGCTGGCGCCGCCCCGTATCCTCACCCGCCTGGCGCTCAAGCGCGCCTTACTCAAGCCCCAGGCACCGAACCCTGCCGGCCATGGGTTCGATGACACGGCGTTCGACACCTGGTTCTGGTTGCTGCCGGGACACGACCGGTTCGGCTATGAACCGGCCTATTATTATGAATACGATCCCTGGTTCTCAGGCATCGGCAGCAACCTGCTTTAGGCGCCGCCATGAAAGCCGTCTGGTCATTATGGACCCAACCGCTGCGCGCGAGCAGCCATCCCGGCTGGCTCTGCGAACGCCATCACGCCCTGTCCTGGATCCTGTCGTGGGAGACCGCGCGCCGCCATTATCCCGACACCTGCCTAATCACCGACACCCCTGGCGCCGCCTGGTTGGTCGACCAATTGGGCCTGCGGTTTGCCGAGGTCCGGGTGGACCTGGACGACCTGACGGAGCAGCAATCGGACTGGTGGGCGATGGGTAAGCTCTGCGCCTATGCGCAGCAGACCACGCCCTTCGTGCATATCGACAGCGATGTCTACCTCTGGAAGCCGCTGCCCGAGCGCTTGGAGCAGGCCGCGCTCTTTGCCCAAAACCCGGAATGGCACACCTCTGGGCGGTCCTTCTATCGCCCCGAATGGTTTGAGCACTGGGTGGGGAGCCGCGGTGGCTGGCTCCCGGAGGAGCTGACCCACTACGTCCACCCCCAGGGCGTCCTGCGGGCGGAGAACTGCGGCATCTTGGGCGGTACCCGGGTGGATTTCATCACCCATTATGCCCGGCAGGCCCTGGACATCATCCGCCATCCCAGCAACCGACCGCTGTGGCCGGCACTGGAGCATAAGGATGCCCATTTCGTCCTGATCGAGCAGTATTTTCTGGCGGCCTGCGTCGAGTTCTATCGCGACCGCCCGGGCTCGGAACTCGCCGGGGTCGCGATCGACTATCTATTTCCGTCCCAACAGGCCGCCCTGCGGGATGCCGAACAGGCGGGCTTCACCCACCTGATCGCCGGTGCCAAGCGTCATGCGGACACCCTCCAGCGGCTGGAGCGCCATGTGTGCAAGCATTATCCGCAGGCGTATCGGCGCTGCCTGGAGGTGACGGATGGCCCGGTCCCGCCAGCCGCTTAACACCGGTACAACAGGAGTCGTTCGATGGGCTCGACTACCACCAAATCCGCGCCGGTTCCGGGCCTCGCCCTGAAGGCCCCGGTGCCGTCGACACCGGCCAAGACCCGGCTCCACCCGAAGGGAAACCGGGCACTCTTGCGCGCGCAGCGTCAGCCCGCCGATGGTGAGCGCGGCGCCGCGACCCTGCGGCTCGGCCAGCCCGGCGACCGCTTTGAACAGCAGGCCGAGCGGATCGCCGAACGGGTCCTGGGCGCCCCCGTCGGCATGGCGCCGGGGCCGGTCATCCCCCATGGCGGCACCCGCCGAGTCGAGCCGCTGCCGCGCTCCCAGGGACCGGGCTGGGCGACCGGGCAAGCGGTGCCCGCCCAGGTCCACGAGGTTCTGCGCTCCCCCGGTCAACCCTTAGAAGCGGCGACGCGCCAGCGGATGGAGGCTGGCTTTCGGCAGGTCACCCAGACCGATCCGACCGGCCACGATTGCGATTTCCACCAGGTCCGCATCCATACCGGAGCACGGGCGGCGGAGTCGGCACAGGCGGTCGCGGCCCGGGCCTATACCGTCGGGCGGGACATCGTCTTCAGTGCCGGACAATACGACCCTGGTACCCGCGACGGGCAGCGGTTGCTGGCGCATGAGTTGACCCACGTCACCCAGGGCCGGCCCCAGGCCGCGGCACCGACGACGCTGTTTCGCCAACCGGCGGCGCCCGCCGCCGGTCCGACCGCCACACCCGCCCCCCAGCCCACGGACAAACCGACCAAGACAGACAGCGTGCCCGCCCAATGGACCTGGAAGGATCTCGCGATGTATCCGCTGCTCGTGGACGTGTTCAAGGACCTGGTCCTGAAACAATTGACCCCAGGCGACCGCAAGCTGCTGGCCCTCAACGGGAGCGAGGGCGCCGTGCTCTATGCCTGGACCATGGCGGTCGGCCTGGCCCCCGCGGCGCTGGCGGGGGGCGACAAACCAAAGGATTTCAGCGATTTCCTCAAGGCCACGGGCAGCTATGCGGATGCGCTGACCGGGCTGACGCCGGCCAAGGACTCGGTAATGGACCTGATCAGCCGGATCGTCGGACTGCGTTTCGATGACTATCTCGCCTCCGACCTCTTCCTGTCGCGCCTGAAGACGCACACGGCAAGCGTCGTGGCACTGGCCACGCTGGTGCAGGGCGTCTTTTCCATCGTTCAGGCGGCCAAGAACAAGAACGATGACCCGTCCAAGCTGGAGGGCGACCCGTGGACGCAGCAGACCCTGATGGTCAAGTCGCTGCTGGGTGCGATCTTCAAAGAACAACTGAAGGCCCCGACCTTCTTCGACGTGGGTCCGCTGCAACTGGCCACCCATCCGGCCTTCTCCGCCGCCCCCTTTGCGGGCGGCGGGGCCCCGTCCGGGGTCACGTTCGAGCGCAACCAGGACGTCGACGGCAAGGTCCGCGAGCAGAAATACGGGCTGACAGTCAATCTGCCCAAGCTGATCAAGCCCGGGGATGCGTCGGTGTCCGATATTGGGGACCCGGCCAAGTATCGCGGCTGGCAGGGGAGCGCCTGGTTTAGCTACGACTCGACCGATCCGCTCAAGCCTAGCGCAACCGTCCAACCCGGCTACAAGTTTAAGGCCGGGACCATCTTCGGGGGCGGCGGGCACCTCGCCGAACTGGAGGCCGGCGCCCAGTATGGGGGTGACACGGGCAAGGAACTCACGGCCTGGTTCGCCCGCGGCGGTTATGGCTATACCGCCGATCAGAAGGACAGCTCCCCGGTGAAAAAGATCGGTTTCACCGCCACCTTCATCGACTGGAAGGATGCCTTCATCCTGGCGCCCAAAGACGACACCGGGGCCGCGGCCGGCGGCTGGGGCCTGAAGACGACACCGTTTGTCAGCACCCAATTCAAGGCCGGCGATAAGAGGACCATCGACGCCAGCGCCGCCGTCTCCTTCGTCGTCGGCAAGACGGGTGATGCCAAGACCAGTTTCAGCGTGTCCGATGTCTCGGTCGGTGTGGCCTACACCTATATGGGGGGCGCGGCACCGGGCCAGCTCCCGGCCTTCAAGTTCGATCTCGCCGGCTCCATGAGCCGACTGGATTGGTGGAATCCCAATTCACCCCTGCTGTGGGGCCTGCAGGCCAGAGGCAACGTCGGTCCCGCCTTCGCCGGTGTCAAGGTTATGACGGGCGCGGGACCCCAGCCGGCGAACGGCGGGGGCGGCATTCCCGAGCCGCGCCTGGATGCGATGGGCCCGACGGTCAAGACCATGGTCCCGACCGCCGTCCTCTTTACCGGCGGCTATTCGTTCTAGCACGCGGTCATGGCGCGGGCCGCGCCCGGGTCATGAATCTGCCAGGCAGAGGAGATATCCCCATGGGCTCGACGACCAGCAAATCGGCACCGCTCACCGGCATCGCCCTGAAGGCCCCCGAGCAGACGACGCCGACGCAGACCCGGCCACGCCCGACCGGGAACCAGGCACTCCTGCGCACACAGCGGCGACACGCCGACGGCGAGCGGACCGGCAACGCTCCCGAGCCCGGCGCGACGCTGCGGATCGGCCAGCCCGCGGACCCTCTTGAACGGGCGGCCGACCGAATCGCCGACTTGGTGGGGCGCGTCGGCGCAGGCGGCGCGCCAGCGCGCCAGCCGGCCATCCCGTTGGGTGACGGGACCCGGCGGCAACCCCAACCGCTGCCGATCGCCCCGGCAACGGGGGACAGGGGCGGGCAACCGGTACCATCACTGGTTCAGGACGTCCTGCGCATGCCGGGGCAGCCCTTGGAACCGGCCCCGCAGCGCCTGATGGAGACGCGCTTACAGCAGGTCACGCAACCCACTGGGGCAAACCCGGCTGGCGATTTCAGCCAGGTCCGCATCCATACCGGGACGCCGGCGGCGCAGTCGGCACAGGCGGTCGCGGCCCGGGCCTACACGGTTGGCCGTGACATCGTGTTCGGCGCCGGTCAATACGACCCGGGAAGCCGCGACGGGCAGCGACTCCTGGCGCATGAACTCACCCATGTCATCCAGGGTCGGTCCCAGGCGGCGGTGCCAACAACCCTGTGGCGTGCGCCGGCCGGTCCGGCCCCAGCCCCTGCACCTGAACCGGTCACCAAGGACCCGGTTGCCAAACCCGAGGCCGATCCCAAACCGGCGGACCCGCCGCCCAGCGCCGAGACGGTCCCCATGCAATGGACGGCGCAGGAACTCCCCATCGATCTGTGGGAGGCCAAGCTCATCGCCGAGACCGCCGAGCCCACCACGCCCATGAGCGCGGCCGAGATCGAGCAGGTCCAGCAAGCCGTCCTGAAGCAGCTGCAGACGCTGAAGGATCGGGATCAGCGGATCCGGAACCTGGCCGTCGCCAAGGCCCAATCCCTGCTCGGTGCGGACTGGCACGCGCGTGCGGGCTCTGAGGCCAAGAAGCAGGCCGACTCACTGTATTCCGGAGACCCCGCGCAACAACGGGTGGAGGCACTCAATACCGCGATGAAGGCAACCCGGTCCATGCGCGCTGCCATTCAAATGAAGATGGACGCGGCCACCGCCACCCTGAGGTCGAAGAAGCCGGGCAAGGCCGACGCCGCCAAGGTGCTGGCGGCGGGCACCGAACTGCTCGCCGGGCTCGACGCCACCCCGACCCCAGGCGCGGAAGAACAGAACGTCTCCGGCGGGGCGTCCGAGATGGCGTGGCGTTACCTGGGCTCCGAAAAGACCAAGAAGAGCCTTGAAACCCTGGGGATCAGTATTCCCTGGTTCACGACCTGTGTGACGGTCCCGCCGGCGGTAGCCAAGGCGGCCGGCGTCGACCTGAAAAAATGGGGACCGCTCGACGTGCTCGACAAGACCAAGGCGGCGCGCTTCAAGCAACTCGACGGTCAGAACGCGTGGATCCCCGCGGAGCACAAACAACGCCCCGAGCCGGGCGACATCCTGGTGATGGTGAGCTACCCGATGGTTAAAGGTGAACCACAGAAGGACATCAGTAAGGCGACCTTCCAACACATCGCCGTACTGCTCGAACCGGTCACGGAGAACGCCGACGGCACTGAGAACTGGATAACGGCGGATGGCGGGAAAGGCGCCTCGCACAAAGGCGAGGACAAGACCGGAATGACCAACCGACGCTACGATCCGGCCACGCAACAGTTCGTCCGCCAGGCCTCGACCAAGACCTATGAGGCGTCCGAAGGCGGCCGTTTCCTGCTCGGTTTCTGGAGCCTGCCGCGCCTGCCGCAGGTACCGGAGAAGCCGCCGACACCGGACAAGTCGCCGGGGAAGACCGGCACGCCCTGAGCGAACCAGCGGAAGATCCATTAGGACACCGCCGCGCACGACCCGTCGCCGCAGGCGGGGCCGATGGTGTAGATTAGGCAGCCTTTGCGCCACCGCATCCTGCTGCTGTCGGCAGGGCGCGATCCGACCGGGGTCCACCTGCCGGCTGCTCACCCTTTGGAGCCACCCGCGTGCCGTCCATCACCCGCCATCTTGGTCGCTATCTGGTGCTCCTCTCGGCCCTGCTGGTCGGCGTCGCCGGGCTCTCCTACTGGCACAGCCTGGAGACCCTCGCCGTCCACCATCAGCAACTCGCCCGCGAGATGGGCCGGTCCTTTTTCAAGGAATTGCTGATTACCCGCCGCTGGAACGCCCAACAGGGCGGGGTCTATGTGCCGATCACCGACGAATTGCAGCCCAATCCCTATCTGAAAGACCCCGAGCGCGATGTGACGACCACCGCCGGGGTGCGTCTGACCAAGGTCAATCCGGCGTTCATGACCCGCCTGCTGTCGGCGATGACCGAGCAAAGCGACGGGGTCCGCATCCACATGACCAGTCTGAAACCGATCAATCCGATCAACGCCCCCGCCGACGACTGGGAACGCCAGGCACTCGTGCGGTTCGAGGCCGGTGCCACCGAGCAGGCCGGTTTGGTCACGGAGCCGACCGGCCCGGCCTTTCGTTTCATGGGCCGCCTGAGCGTCGAGCGGGCCTGTCTTAAATGCCATGAACAACAAAACTATAAGGAGGGCGAGGTGCGGGGCGGCATCCGCGTGTCGCTGCCCTGGGCACCCTTCCAAGAAACCCAGGATGCCGCCTGGCGTCAGTTGACCCTCCTGCATACCGCCGCCTTAGCCGGGCTGTTGACCCTGCTGTGGGGCGGCGCTCTGGTGGTGCTGCGCACCGCGCGCGAGGTGGAACAGCTCAACCGACACATGAAGACGCTCAACGAGCGACTGGAGGTCTCCGCGCTCACCGATTCGCTGACCGGGGTCTCCAACCGTCTGTATTTCGATCGGATGCTGCACACCTCGATCAGCCAGGCGCAGCGCTACGGGGACGCGCTCTCGCTGATCATGCTCGATCTGGACCATTTCAAACGGGTCAACGATACCCACGGGCATGGCGTGGGCGACCAGGTGCTCCAGGCCTTTACGGGGGTGGCCCAAACCCAGTTACGGGCGACCGACCTGCTGGCGCGCTGGGGTGGCGAGGAGTTTGTGGTCGCCGCCCCGCGCACCGACCTGGAATCGGCCCTGCGCCTGGCCGAGCGGTTGCGGGCCGCGGTCCAGGCCCACGACTTCCCGGTCATCGGCCCCCTCACCGTCAGCCTGGGCGTCGCCGAATACGCGAGCGACGACACCCCACTGACCCTGCTGGAGCGCGCCGACACCGCGCTGTATCAGGCCAAGGCGCTGGGACGCAATCGGGTCGCGGCGGCGCAGCGGCCTTAGCGGCGAACGACACGCGCGCCGACCAACCCGCGGGGCGGCGCACCCGCGCCCGTCCGCCGGTTGCCGAAGCCGCTGGCGGGCCGCACAATGGCCGGCTTGCGCGTGCCGCGCAAGCCCCCCGTGAGAACCCCACCATGTCGGACGATCTGAGACAGGACGCACTGGCGTACCACCTCTACCCTAAACCCGGAAAGCTCGAGATCAAGGCCACCAAGCCGCTCGCCAATCAACGCGACCTGGCCCTGGCCTACTCGCCCGGGGTGGCGGCGGCCTGCGAGGAGATCGTCCGCGACCCGCATACCGCGGCACTCTATACCGCGCGCTCCAACCTGGTGGGGGTGATCACCAACGGCACCGCGGTACTCGGCCTGGGCGCCATCGGCAGCCTGGCCAGCAAGCCGGTCATGGAAGGCAAAGCGGTGCTGTTCAAGAAGTTTGCCGACATCGACGTGTTCGACATCGAGATCGACGAGCGCGACCCGGAGCGCTTCATCGAGACCGTCGCCCGCCTGGAGCCCACCTTCGGCGCCATCAATCTAGAGGACATCAAGGCCCCGGACTGTTTCATCATCGAGCGGGCGCTCCAGGAGCGCATGGGCATCCCGGTCTTCCACGACGACCAGCACGGCACCGCCATCGTGGTCAGCGCGGCGATCATCAGCGGCCTGCGGGTGGTGGGCAAGGACATCGGCGCCGTGCGACTCGTCACCGCCGGGGCGGGCGCGGCCGCCTTGGCCTGTCTGGGGCTGCTGGTCGAACTGGGGCTCAAGCCCGAGAACATCATGGTCACCGATATCGCCGGGGTGGTCTACCGCGGGCGAACCGAGGAGATGGACCCCTACAAGGGCCGTTACGCGGTAGAGACCGAATTGCGCACCCTGGAGCAGGCGATCGTCGGCGCCGACCTGTTCCTCGGGCTGTCCGCCGCCGGGGTGCTCAAACCCGAGTGGCTGACCCGGATGGCCGAGCGCCCAATCATCATGGCGCTCGCCAACCCCAACCCCGAGATCATGCCCGATCTGGCCCGCGCCGCCCGCCCGGATGCCATCATCGCCACCGGCCGCTCGGACTTCCCCAATCAGGTCAACAATGTCCTGTGCTTCCCGTTCATCTTCCGCGGGGCCTTAGACTGCGGTGCGACCCAGATCAACAAGGCGATGGAGATCGCCTGCGTCCATGCCATCGCGGATCTCGCGATGGCCGAGCCCTCCGACATCGTGCGCGCGGCCTATGGCGGTCAGGGCCTGAGCTTCGGCCCCGAGTATCTGATCCCCCGCCCCTTCGATCCGCGGCTGATGGCCCACCTGGCCCCAGCGGTGGCGCAGGCGGCCATGGAGTCGGGGGTGGCGAGCCGCCCCATCGCGGACCTGGACGCCTATCGCGACACCCTGACGCTGCGTGCCTTCCGCAGCGGCATGACCATGAAACCGGTCTTCGACCACGCGCGCGAGGCCCCGCGGCGGCGCGTCGTGTTCGCCGAGGGCGAGCAGGAGCGGGTGCTGCAAGTCGCCCAACAGGCGGTGAGCGAGGGCATCGCCCGCCCCGTGCTGATCGGCCGGCCGGCGGAGATCGCCCAAGGCCTGCGCGAGCTCGGACTGACGATCCGCCCGGGGCACGACTTCGACCTGATCGTCCCCTCGGAAAACCCGCGCTTCGACCTCCATTGCGAGGCCGTCTACGAGCGAGTCAAGCGGCGCGGCTACACCCTCACCGAAGTCCAGGAGTATGTCCGCAAGTCGCCCACCGTGCTCGCCGCCGCCCTGGTGCGCGCGGGCGACGCGGACGCCATGATCTGCGGCGTGATTGGGCGTTACCTGCGCCACCTCGAACACGTCCAGGCGATCATCGGTTGCGCGCCTGGGGTCCACCGGCTCACCGCCATGAATGCGGTCATCCTGCCCCAGGGACCGCTCTTCCTCGCCGATACCTATGTGCAGGAGGACCCCAGCGCGGAGGAACTGGCGGAGATCGCACGGCTGTGCGCCGCCCAGGTCGCCTGCTTCGGGCTCGAGCCGAAGATCGCGCTCTGCTCACACTCCAATTTCGGCACCCGTAACACCCCCTCGGCCAACAAGATGCACCAGGCCCTGCGCCTGCTCCAAGAGAGCAACCCGGAGCTGGAGGTGGAGGGCGAGATGCAGCCCAACCTGGCCTTGGACCCCGAACGGCGCGCGGTGCGCTTTCCCGGCTCCCGGCTCACCGGGCGCGCCAACCTGCTCATCATGCCCAACCAGGCCGCCGCCAATATCGCGCTCAACTTGATCCGCTCCTTGGACGGCACCGGCGGCGGCATCAACGTCGGCCCCATGCTGCTCGGGGCCGACCGCCCGGCGCACATCGTCAGCACCAGCACCTCGGTGCGCGGGCTGCTCAACATGACCGCCCTGGCGGCGGTGCAGGCGGGGTGAAGGCCCGCTTCTCGTCACACCGTTGCGCGGCCTGACGTCTGCGCCGGGCGCTCTGCGCCCGGCTGCTGCCCTGCCGGTCGCGGCCCCGCGCATGACGCCGTGCGTCAGCCGGCAACCCACCAGGTCGCGGCAACCGCGCCCACCGGACCAAATCGTGTCACCTGTTGACGACACTCTTGGTCACTCACCCCCTGACTCAAGCGCAAGCCACTGTTTTTCTGTCTCCCAGCAATTGGCACGAAGGGTGCTTTAACTGTAGCGAGAGTGAAAAAAGGCAAGACCGAAGGACGCACACCAAAATCGGGCCGCAGAGCCCCACGCGCACACAACGAAGGCACAGCCGGGGTCGGCACGCACGATAAAGAACTGATCGCCAAAGCGACACACACGCACAGCATCGCCGAAGGACGCAAGCCAGGGCAGATAGCATAAATGGAGTGGCCCAACCGGACACACTCCAAACATCGCAGGGGCCGCAGTACCAGCCAAGGGCATCGACCTAAGAGCGCCGTCGAAGCGACACAGTATTCGCGGCCGAGAGACGGCGGAACACCGCCGCAGACACACAGCATCAGGGTCTCCGCAACCACCGGGCCAGGGACGTCGGCGGAGAGTCGGTAGGATCGGCAGGGCGCTGGCTTGTTCCATTGAGGATACAAGTCAGCGCCCTCTTTGCGTACGCCCTTTTCGCCGCCGGGATCGGTAGTTTCCGATCGGCGCCGAAGACGGCGATGGGGCTTCTCTGGTAGGCTGATCGGCTTATCACCAGCGACCGGGCAGCGCCGCGGCCGTTGCGGTTATGCCTCGCCCCGGGGACCCTCATGCAGAACACCAAACCGACCGCCGCCACCCGCTTCCAGGTAGAACTGATCAAGCCGTCGCATTACGACGACGACGGCTATGTCATCCAGTGGGTTAAGGCATGGATCCCGTCCAACTCCCTGGCGACCCTGTGCGGCCTCACCCGCCACGCCAACGCGACCCGGGTCTTGGGACCCGCGGTGGAGATCGCCAACGCGGTCTATGACGAGACCAACACGGTGGTGCCGGTGGCGCGGATCATCCGGCGCATCCGGCGCAACGGCGGGCACGGCCTGGTCTGTCTGGTGGGGGTGCAGTCCAACCAGTTCCCCCGCGCACTGGACCTTGCGCGGCGCTTCCGCCAGGGCGGGGTACAGGTCGTGATCGGCGGCTTTCATGTCAGCGGCTCGCTCGCCATGCTCTCGGACCTGCCCCCGGACCTGCCCCCGGAGCTGCGCGAGGCACAAGCGCTCGGCATCACGCTATTCGCGGGCGAGGCGGAGGAGCACTTCGCCGACCTGCTGCGCGCGGCCTATGCGCACAGGCTGGAGCCGCTCTACAACTTCATGAGCCAACTCCCTGACCTGCAAGGGCAGACGATGCCCTATCTGCCGCCGGAGGTGGCACGCCGCTATGCGCCCATGCCCGGGACCTTCGATGCCGGCCGCGGCTGCCCCTTCCTATGCAGCTTCTGTACCATTATCAATGTCCAGGGGCGCAAGTCCCGCTTCCGTGACCCGGACGACATCGAGCGGCTGCTGCGCGCCAACCTGGACGCCGGCATCCGGCACTATTTCATCACCGACGACAACTTTGCCCGCAACCGCAACTGGGAGGCCATCTTCGACCGCATCGCCGCGGTCCGCCGCGAGCTGGGGGTCAAGTTCAACTTCACCATCCAGGTGGACACGATGTGTCACACACTGCCGGGCTTCGTGGCGAAGGCACGGGCGGCGGGTGTCTCCCGGGTCTTCCTCGGGCTGGAGAATGTCAATCCGGCCAACCTGAAGTCCGCCAACAAAAAACAGAACAAGATCGCCAATTACCGTACCATGCTGCTGGCCTGGCAGTACCAACGGATAACGACCTATTGCGGCTACATCCTGGGCTTTCCCGACGACACGCCCGAGGGCATCCTGGCCGACATCGAGACCATCAAGCGGGAGCTGCCGCTCGATATCCTGGAGTTCTTCTGTCTGACCCCCCTGCCCGGCTCAGTCGACCATCAGACGATACACGCGCAGCACGGACCGCTGGACCCGGACCTGAACATCTACGATCTGGAGCATGTCTGCACCACCCACCCGCGGATGACCAAGGCGCAGTGGCAAGGAGTCTATCGCGCGGCCTGGGACAGCTATTACTCCCTGGCGCACCTGGAGACGCTGATGCGCCGCGCCGCCGCCTTCGACCGCAACCCGAAGCGGATCATGGAGATCGCACTGGAGTTCTACGGCTGCTTCAAGTTCGAGCGGGTCCACCCGCTCCAAGGCGGGTTTCTGCGCCGCAAGGTCCGCACCGAGCGCCGGCCCGGGCTACCCATCGAGCGCCCCTGGGTCTTCTACCCGCGCCGCGTCCGTGAGGTCTGGACCACCTACAGCGGGCTCATTGCCTATGCCTGGCAGGTGTGGCGACTCTACCAGCGGGTGAAGAAGGACACCGAGCGGCCAGACTATCGCTATTTCGATCAGGCCATGGAACCCGTCACCGGACCGCCGGAGGCCGCGGGCGGCTGACCCTTGAAGAATGAGTGTCCGCAAATGAACGCGAATGAACGCAAATAAGACATTGGCTTGGCTGGCAGCAGCGCGTTGACGCAAGCCCTCGCGTACCTAGGGTGCGCAGGGTGAGCATCGACAGCACCGCACTCAACCGTCGGAAATGGCGGCGAGCCGCCAGGCCCACATCGGTTCTTCTTAATTTGCGTTCATTTGCGGACGAATAACCCCCCTTGACCCGGAGCCACCCATGACCCAAGCCCTTAATCTGGAGCTTTCTCCGCTGACTGCCGTGTCCCCGGTGGACGGGCGCTATGGCTCCAAGACCGCGGACCTGCGCGCAATCTTCAGCGAGTACGGGCTGATCCGCCATCGGGTGCTGGTGGAGGTCCGTTGGCTCCAGGCCCTGGCCAGTGAGCCGCAGATCGCGGAGGTGCCGGAGCTGTCCGGACACGCGGTCAACCTGCTGGACGGCATCGCGCAGCACTTCCAGTTAGAGGACGCCCAGCGGGTCAAGAATATCGAGTACACCACCAATCACGACGTGAAGGCGGTGGAATATTTCCTCAAAGAGCGGATCGCGGGGAATCCAGAGTTGGCGGCGGTCAGCGAGTTCATCCATTTCGCCTGCACCTCCGAGGACATCAACAACCTGGCCCACGCGCTGATGATCCGCGAGGGGCGCGGTCAGGTCCTGCTGCCCCAGATGGACGAGTTGATCGGGGCCGTGCGCGACTTGGCGCTGCGCTACGCCGACCTGCCGATGCTCGCCCGCACCCATGGCCAGCCGGCCACCCCCACCACCCTGGGCAAGGAGATGGCAAACGTCTGTCATCGGCTGCACACCCAGCGCGAACGGGTGGCGGCAGTGGACCTCTTGGGGAAGATCAACGGGGCCGTGGGTAACTACAACGCGCACCTGGTCGCCTACCCGGAACTGGACTGGCAGGCGTTCGCGCAGGCGTTCGTGCAATCGCTGGGGCTCACCTGGAACCCCTACACCACCCAGATCGAACCACACGACTATATGGCTGAACTGTTCGACGCGACGGTTCGCTTCAACGTCGTGGTCCTGGATTTCTGCCGCGATCTTTGGGGCTATATCTCGCTCGGTTATTTCAAGCAGCGCACCCTGGCGGGCGAGGTCGGCTCGTCCACCATGCCCCACAAGGTCAACCCCATCGACTTCGAAAACGCCGAGGGCAACCTGGGGATCGCCAACGCCATCCTCGAGCACCTGGCCGGTAAGCTGCCGATCTCCCGTTGGCAGCGCGATCTGACCGACTCTACGGTCCTGCGCAACCTTGGGGTCGGCCTGGCACACACCAGCATCGCGCTGCAATCGGCGCTCAAGGGGATCGGCAAGCTGGACGCCGACCCGGCGCGCCTGGCCGCGGACCTGGATGCCAATTGGGAGGTCCTGGCCGAGCCGATCCAGACCGTCATGCGCCGCTACGGTGTCGATCAGCCCTATGAGCGACTCAAGGAGCTGACCCGTGGCCGGCGCATCGGCGCCGATGCGCTGGCGACCTTCATCGACGGCCTGGAGATCCCGGCCGCGGCCAAGGCCGCGTTGCGGACCCTGACCCCCGCCACCTATATCGGCAACGCGGTCGCACAGGCGCGGGCCATCGCGGGCAAGGGTGGGGACTAAGACACCCTTGATCCCGCAGGAGGCGGCCCGCCGCTTGGACGCCGACCTCGCCGGACACTGTGCCGGCGAGGACCTGGCCGAGCGTCTCTCATCCTATCTCCTGTTCCAGGACCCGGCCATGGCGCAGGCCTTGGCGGACCTCCCGCGCTTTGCCCGCAGCAGCGAGCCGGTGCTGATCCAGGGGCGCACCGGGACCGGCAAGGAGTTGGTCGCCCGGGCCCTGCACGGCCTGGGACCGCGCGCCCAGGGGCCCTTCGTGGCGCTCAACTGCGGGGCCATCCCGGAAACCATGCTGGAGGCCGAGCTCTTCGGCTACGAGAAGGGCGCCTTCACCGGTGCTGCACGCCGATACCGGGGACGCTTCGAACAGGCCCATGAAGGCACCCTGTTCCTGGATGAGATCGGGGAGATGGCGGCGCCCGCCCAGGTCAGTCTGCTGCGGGTCCTGGAGACGGGGAGCGTGCAACGCCTGGGCGGTGAAGGGGAGAGCGCGGTCGATGTGCGGGTGGTGGCGGCCACCCACAGGTCAATGGAGGAACGGATGGCATCCGGGCTCTTCCGCCAGGACCTGCTGTACCGCCTGAACGTCCTGCCGCTCGTCCTGCCGATCCTGGCCGAACGACCCCGGGATATCCCATTGCTGGCCCAGCGTTTCATCGCCAACAGCCTGCGCGACATGGATTGGGCGGGCCCGGCGCCGTCGCTGGACCCCCAGGCCGTGGCCCTACTCCAGGCCCAGCCCTGGCCCGGGAATGTCCGCGAATTGCGCAACCTCATGGCGCGCCTGGCCGTACACCTGCCGGCCGGGGTGCGCGAGATCGGCCCCCAGCTGATCGCCCCCCTGCTGCGACCCGCGGTCGCGGACCAGCGTCCGCCCAGCGCCGGCGTACTCATCCCCCCCGGCACCACCCTGGCCGACGCCGAGTGGCTGCTGATCGACGCGGCGTTGAAGGACAGCGGCTACAACCGCGCCCGGGCCGCCCGGATGCTCGGCATCGGCGAGCGCACCCTACGCCGCAAACTCAACGAATCCTGACGCGACCAGGTCTGAGCCCCGCCCCAGACCATCCGGCCAGATCGGCCGCACCGCCCCCCCGGCACCGGCCACAGTGACCGCCTCGCGGCCAATGAGAGACGACATCGCTCTGATCGATTGGCTCTTTCAACTCTGGCATCCACTTTGCTTATGGACAAGCGAACGGTGGGGAGAGGACCCGGCACAAGAGCCCGCGCGCCACCCCATCGACACCTGGTCATCCACGAGGAGGTGCATCATGTGGGGTTATCTGAGCGGCTTCGATAACGATCTGTTCGGTCAGTTCGACCGTATGCGCCGGGAGATGGACACGCTCTTCGGCGCCCTATCCGGCTCGGCCGGCATCCGTTCGACGACGATCGGGACCTACCCGGCCATCAATATCGGCGCCTCGGCCAAGCAGGTCGACGTCTATGTCTTCGCGCCCGGTCTGGACCCGGCCAAGCTGGATATCTCGCTCCAGCAGAACCTGCTCTGCATCGCCGGTCAGCGCCATGAGTCGCTGCCGGACGGGGTGCAACTGTATCGGCGCGAACGTTTCAACGGGGACTTCCGGCGGGTGCTGACCCTGCCCGAGGACGTGGACCCCGAGAAGGTAGAGGCGAGCTACCGGGACGGCGTCCTGCACCTGAGCGTCGCGCGCCGCGAAGAGGTCAAGCCACGCCGGATCGAGGTCAAATAGAGCGCGGCACGCCCTGCAGATCCTTCACCCAACCCATTGAATAAGGAGTCGAGCCATGAGCGAAAACACGGTAATGCAAACCCGGGAGGCGAGCGCGCTCGCCGCCGACCGGGCCGCCACGCCGGCCATGCTGCCGCCGGTGGATATCTTCGAGGACCCCGCGGGGCTGACCCTCAAGGCCGATCTGCCCGGGGTGTCCAAGGAGCGCCTCTCGGTGGCGGTGGATCAGAACACCCTGACCATCGAGGGCGAGGCCGAGATTCCGATGCCCGAGGGCATGGAGGCGCTCTACGCGGACCTGCGCAGCACGGTGTTCCGGCGCAGCTTCACCCTGAGTCGCGAACTTCAGGCCGACCGGATCGACGCCCAGATCCAGGATGGCGTGCTGACCCTCAAGGTCCCGACCCGCGAGGAGAGTCGGCCGCGCAAGATTGAGATCAAGGTGGGCTGAGTCAACCGCAGCCCGCGGGCCATCGGGCGCGACCCGGCACCTTCGGGCCGCGCTGCCATGCGGGTCGACCTGAGATCATGGACCAGTCCGCCGCCCCCCAACTATTGACGATCCTCGCGGCCAGCGCCCTGGGCGTGGCCCTGTGTCTGCGGCTGCGCCTGCCGCCCATCCTCGGCTACTGCGCGGCGGGGGTGCTGCTCGGCCCCGCCACCCTGGGGTGGGTCCCGGATGGACCGACCACCCGCTTCCTGGCCGGGCTCGGCGTCGTGCTCCTGATGTTCGGCCTTGGGCTGGAATTTTCTCTGCCGAGATTACGCGCGGCCAAGCGCCTAGTGTTCGGCTGGGGCGCCGCGCAGTTGGCGCTGACCGCACCCGTCCTCGCCCTGGGCGCCGGGTGGCTTGGCGTGGCGCCGATACCCGCCTGGATCCTGGGTGCGGCCCTGGCCTTGTCATCCACCGCCATCGCCTTGAAGCAACTCGGCGAGCAGATGGAATTGCCCACCGCCCACGGGCGCACCGTGGTCGGGGTCCTGCTGTTCCAGGACCTGGCCGCGGTCGGCCTGCTGGTCGGCCTGCCGCTCCTGGCCGGCGCCCCGGTCGCAGCGCCCGACTGGCTGGTGGGCACTCAGGGCGCGGCAGGACACCAGGCGCTGCGGGTCATGGCGGCCCTGACCCTCGCGGCGGCCCTGCTCGGCGCGCTCCTCATGCTCGGCCGGCGGCTCTTGCCGCCCCTGTTGCACTGGGTCGCGGGGACCCGCTCCCTGGAGTTGTTCATGCTCCTGTCCCTGGTCCTGGCCTTCGCCGCCGCCGGGGCCGCGGGGCTGGTCGGGCTCGCGCCCACCCTGGGCGCCTTCACGGCGGGCCTGCTGCTCGGGGAAACCGCCTTTCGTCACCAGATCGAGGAGGACCTGCGACCCTTCCGGGACCTGATGCTCGGGGTCTTTTTCGTCAGCCTAGGGCTACAGCTCGATCCCGCCGGACTCGCGGCCGCCCCGGGTCTGGTGCTGGCCACCTTGGTCGCCGCGGTGCTGGTCAAGGCGGCCATCATGGCTGGCCTCATGCGCGCCCTCGGTCAGGGCGCGCAAGACGCCTGGCGCACGGCCTTGAGTCTGGCCCAGGGCAGCGAACTGGGGCTCTTGGTCGTGGCCAACGCGCAGGGCCTGGGGCTGCTGGGACCGGCGCTGGCCCAGCCGGTGTTGGGTGGACTGGTCTTGAGCATGCTGGCGGGGACCCTGTTGTTGCGGTTCAACGCCCAGCTGGCCTGCCTGCTGACCCAGGGGCCGAGGCTCGCCGGTGAGACGGACGCGCTGGAGGCGCGCATCGATGCGGCCAGCAACGGCTTCACGGACCACGTCATCCTCTGCGGCTACGGGCGCATGGGACAGAACCTGCTGGCGATCCTGGCGCAGGAAGGCGTGACGGCCCTCGCGCTGGACCTGGACCCGGAGCGTGTCCGGCAGGGGGCGGCGACGGGCGCGGTCGTGCTCTACGGCAATGCCGCGCGGCCCGGCATCCTGCGCGCGGCCGGCATCGCGCGAGCCCGGGCGGTGGCCGTCACTGTGGATGACGCTGGGCTGGCCCTGCGCATCGTCGGGCACCTGCGCGCCCTCTGGCCGCACCTGCCGGTCCTGGTACGCAGCGTGCGCGGGCGCAACGACGCGGCCCTGATCGCCGCCGGTGCCGAGGTCTTCCCGGAGGGCCTCGAGGCGAGTCTGTCGCTCGCCGGACAGTTGCTCGTCCTGTTGGGGGTCGCACCCTCGCGGATCGAGGCCAGACTCAATGCCATCCGCGCCGCGGACTACCAGTCCTTGCGCGCCTTCATCCACGACTCGGCCGAAACCCCCGCCGACGCCTGCGATTACCCGGAGCAGGTACGCGCCCTGGCGATCGGCGAGGGCCGCGCCGCGGCTGGCCAGCGGCCCGGGGACCTGGGCCTGATGGGGGCCACCTTGGTGGATGTACGCCGCGGCGCGATCCGGCTGCCCGCCGACCTGCCAGATACCCGACTGCGGGCCGGCGATGTGCTGATCGTCAAGGGGACTCGGGAGGCCATCGAACGAGCGGCGGCACGACTGAGCGAAGGCGGGTGAACCCGCTCCCAGGCCCCAATTGCACCCTTCACTGAACGACGGAGGTGACACCATGTCGACATTGCAACAGATTCGCCAAGACCTCACCCAGGTCTGGGACCACTTGCGCGACGGCTGGCAGCGGCTCGCCGATCAGGCCGCCGGCGCCGTCACGCGCTTCACCCAGGGTGGCCGCGACGCCGCCGCCGGGCCGCCCGCGGCCCGCAGCAACATCTGGGCCATCCCCGGTCGCGGCACCCTGGGCACGGGCGAGGGCTGGGGTATCCTGGCCGCGGAGGTCATCGACGAGGACGACCGGGTGCTGGTCCGGCTGGAGGCCCCAGGGATGGATAAGGACGACTTCGCGCTTGAGGTCCGTGACGGCCACCTGGTCGTGCGCGGCGAGAAACAGATCCGGCGCAAGCACAAAGCGGGCCGCTATCAGGTGACCGAATGCGCCTATGGCCATTTCGAGCGTGCCATCCCACTGCCCGACGCCGTGCGCAGCGACCAGTCCAGCGCCAGTTACAAACGCGGCGTGCTGCGGGTGGAACTCCCCAAGGACCCGGCGCGGCAGCGGCGACGCATCCAGGTCCAGGTGCGCTGATATCCGCTCCACGACGGCGAGCGATCGGCTCCGCAACCCAGGGCCCGGCCCACGGCCGGCCCGCCGGCATGCCGGCGACCGGGAACATCCGTTGCGGCCCCTTGGATTGGCCCGGATGCGGCGCATATCCCCAGTTCTTGCGCAGTCCAGCACCGCCGTCTCGGCCACAATGCGCAATCAGGCGGCCCGCCTGCGCCGGCGGGCCTGGATCGGCGTGCGAGCCTCTCAGTGCAACCATGAAACACAGTAGCAAGACCATCGGCCGGCGCCGGGCGGCGCTGCACCTCGCCCTCGCGCTCGGCCTCGCCGGGTTGCCGGCGGCGCCCGGGCGCGCCGGACAGTTCAATCTCCCCGACATGGGCAACTCATCGGACACGGTGATGAGCAGCGGCGCCGAGATTCGCCTGGGCAAGGCCTTCATGCGTCAGGTGCAAGCGACCCTGCCGGTAATGTCTGACCCGCTGGTGACCGCCTATGTGGAGTCCCTCGGCAATGAGCTGGTGGCCGCGGACAAGAGCGCCAAGGGCTACAGCTTCGATTTCTTCGTGATCGACCAACCGGTGGTCAACGCCTTCGCCGGCCCGGGCGGGCATGTCGGGGTCTATGCGGGACTGATCCTGACCGCCCAGGGCGAAAACGAATTGGCCGCCGTCATGGCCCACGAGATCGCCCATGTCACCCAACGCCACCTGATGCGCGGCTATGAGGACCAGAGCAGACTCAGCATCCCGACCATCGCACTGATGGTCGCGGCCGCCATCCTCGCCGCCCAGGCCGGCTCCGGACAAGCGGGGATGGCGGCCCTCACCGGCATCCAGGCGGCGTCGGTGCAGCGCCAGATCAATGTCATCCGCGAGGATGAGAAGGAGGCGGATCGTATCGGCATCGCCACCCTGGCCGCCGCCGGGCGCGACCCTTACGCCATGGCCGGCTTCTTTGAGCGCCTGTCCAAGACCAGCCGGCTCTACGAAAACAATGCCCCGGAGTTCCTGCGCACCCACCCGGTCGACACCAACCGCATCGGCGATGCGCTGGGGCGGGCGGCCGAGTACCACAATCGTCAGCGCCCCGACAGCATGGGCTTTCTACTCACCCGCGCACGCCTGCGCGAGGCGTCGTATAACCGGCCGGAAAAGTCGCTGGCGGCCTTCAAGGCGTCCTTACGGGAGGGCCGCTACAGCAACGAGACCGCGGAGCGCTATGGCTACGCCCTGGCCCTGCTGCGGGCGGATCAGCTCGCTGAGGCCAAGTCCGAGGCGACCCGGCTATTGGCCGCCCAACCCAGTCGGGCCGAATTCATCGTGCTCGACGCCCGCATCGACTTAAAGCAGGGTCACGCGGACGCGGCCCTGGATCACCTCAAGCAGGCGATCGGCCTGTCCCCCGGAAACTGGGCCATGCGCATGGCCTATGCCGAGGCGCTGGCCACCGCCGGCCAACCGCGCAAGGCCATGGAGCAGCTCCAAGCCGTGGAGCGGGTGCGACCCGGCAATCCGGCGCTCTATGAACTATTGAGTCAGGCGGCCATCCGCTCAGGGGACAAGGGCGCCAGCTTCCGCTATCACGCCCAGCAACTCTACGCCGAGGGCGACCTGGAGCCGGCGATCAAACAACTGGACTTTGCGCTGCGTCAGCGTGACATCGACAACTACGAGGCGGCGCAGATCCAGGCGCTGCGCGACTCCTGGAAGGAAGAGCAACGGGCGCAGAAGAAACGCGGTCGCGACGCCTTCGAGTTCAGCGCGGTGAGCGCGACACCAGGCGGCGGTTGAGCAAAAAAATCATTGAGCCGCAAATAAACGCAAATAACCGCAAAATCGAATCGTGGGCAACCGGGAGCTTGCCGAGCCGGGGCAGCGCACGCACCGGATGCACTGGCTGGGTCGGCCAACAATAATAACCTATTGTATTTATTTTCGTTCGTTTGCTGCCAACCAGGCTTTCTCGGATAATGGCGGCTCAATTCCGTAGCGAGCCTCGCCGACCGATGACCCCTCTGAACCGCTGGATCCCCGCCCTCGCCCTGTTACCGACCGCCCTCTTCGGCACCGCGGCCGCGGCGCAACCGGTGGCGGTGACCCCCGCGGCCCCCGCCGCCGCCGACTTGCACACCCTCTTCGATCAGGCCTTCGTACTCAAACTGGGCTTTTCATTCGTGGTCGGCCTGGCGGTGGGCAAGGCGCTCAAGATGGCCTTCAAGCTCGCCCTGCTCCTGATCGGCATCGTCCTGCTCGGCATCTTCGGGCTCCAGTATGCCGGGCTTGCTGAAATCCATTGGTCCGGCGTAGAAAGTCACTACGATACCTGGGCCAGTTGGTTATCGGTCAACGGCGGCGCCTTCCTCGACTATATGGGCAAGAACCTCTCCAGCGCCGCCGGCTTCGTCGCCGGATTGGCCGTGGGGCTCAAGATTTAAGGATGCGCTTGCATACCGGTAAGCACCTCGACCAGTGCCTGGTCGAAGGCGTCGACCCGGATGATCCCCAGTCGCGGGAATTCGATATCGAGGATCATATAGAGAGCCAACGCCGTGACCAAGGCAAACCCAACCTCATGGAGCCAACTGCGGGTGCGCGCACCCGCCATTCCGTAGCCGGCAAAGAGCGCACTGGCGAGCGCCAGTACCACGAGCATGACGTAAATGAGCGGTGGCGGGTGCAGCCGTGCCGCCATGGTGCGGGTGCTCGTGATATCGATCATGGCATTGAGCGCCGGCAGGAGCAATTTAGCGGCGTCGGGGGAGGCGCCTTCGGCCCGGGAGGCGGCGACCGCTTGGTCCCAGATCCGGCCCTGCAAGGCGACCGAGCGGGCCAGTTCGGCAAAGGCCGCGTCGATATCCGGCATCTTGCGATAGGCCTCGATGCGACTCTCCAAATAGCGGCGGAACTCATCGCGTAGCGCCGGCTGGGCGGCGGTCGGCAGCAGGTCCAGCCGCAGCCAGGCGGTGCCTATATCATTGGCCTCCTCCACCACCAACGCACGCCGCTGGTCGAAACGCGACGCCGCCCCGGAGAAGGTAAAGGCGATCAGCAGCCCGAGCAAGGCAAAGACCGCACCGTCGACGGCCCCGATCCCCAGGCTTGCCCCATCGGGGTCCAAGGCCAGTCGGCGCCTGCCGATCCGCCGGCCGACCTGCAGCAGGATCAACATACCGCCGAACAGTCCGATGGCGGTCAGGATGGCAATGGTTATCTGGTTCATCATCGATTCGTCTGGGGCCCTACCGTGAAAATCGCGCCGGGAGCGCGCGCCAAGTCCGGCTCTCCCTCTGCATGAGGGCGGGGTGAGGGAACGGCTATGGCGACCGCAACGTTCATCTTTTGGGGTGGCGCTGGCACCATGGCCCTTAATCCGCGCCATCATACCCGAGGCTGTCGCGTGCGAGCCAGTCGCCGACGCGACGGCCTTGGTCATCACCCCGGCCGCCGTCGCAGGGCCGCTCCGACGACAGTAGGAGCGGCCCCCAGGCCGCGACGAACCACGCGGGATGCCAGGAATAAGCCGCCCCCGCTCCCCCGTTCAAAAGATCGCCGCCGCCATGGCCGCCGCGCGGCCGACCAGCGTCACTACCTTCTCCAGGGCATCCGAACTCTTACCGGCGTCCTGGATCAGTTCCATGGCGCTCTTGATGCGGGACTTGATCAACCCGCGCTTGGGCTCGGGCTTGGCCGCCTGCTCCTCCACGATGCGGAAATCGCCCTCGATCGCCTGGGCCGATACCGGGTCCAGGCCCGCCTGCGGCAGCAGCGCGCGGACCTCGGCCAGGAGTTTCACCAGGTCGGCGGCGGACGCCCCCTCCTGGGTCTGATAGAGGGTCTTGACCTGGTCGCGGCCGACGAAGTCGCCGCCGCCCGTGGTCACGCTGCCGCCGATGTAGGCCCCGCCGTCGGTGTGCACCGCGGACGGGTCTGGCTGTGTCGTCGTCATATCATCTCCTGCAATTGCAACTGGCTCCCACGCTCCTGCGTGGGAGCAAGAGCGGGCGCTCCGCGTCCGGGGCGAGACCGGACGCGGAGCGCCCGCACGGCATTCCCACGCGGGAGCGTGGGAACGAGAAAGATCAGAAAACAGGCCGGATCAGAAACCAGAAGTCCAGTATCCAGAATCCGCCAGGGACAACACCAACCGGAAACCAACATTCCTAAAGAAGTCCACGGGGACGTACCGGAAGCGGGACGCCGAGCGCGCGAGCCTCGAAGGATTGATCCAGGACCCGCCGCGCACCACGCGGTGCCCCTCGGCCACCGGATCGTCGCGCCCATCGCCGGGTCGGATCGGATAATCGCGATAGAGGCTCGCGCACCACTCCCAGCCGTTGCCCGCGAGGTCCTGGACTCCGGCGGCGCTCGCCCCCTGCGGATAGGCGCCCACTGGGGTGGTACGCAGCACCTGCCCCTCAGTGGTATTGGCCAGCTCGGGGTCCCAGCGGTTGCCCCAGGGGAAGCGGCGGCTGGAACCCAGGCGCGCGGCGCGTTCCCACTCGGCCTCGGTCGGCAGCCGCACCAAGACGCCCGCGGGCAGCACGGACTGATCCCCCGCGGCACGCCAGCGCTCGGTGAGCCAGCGGCAGTAGGCGCGCGCCTCGAACCAGGTGACACCCACCACCGGCTGTGCCGGGTTGGCAAAGCGCTCGTCCGTCCAGTACGCGGGGCGATCCATGGGCCGCTCGGCGCCTTCATTCTCAAGGATAGCGCGAAGATCGGCCTCTTCCAGCGTCAAGGTCGGTGTCCATAGGGCGATGTTGTACTCGCTCCAACCCCACCGCTTCATCAGGCCCGGATCGGCCTTGACCGCCCGCCAGGTCCCGAGCCATTCGTCCACCACCTCCGACTTGAGCTCCCCCCGCCGCCAGGCCAGCGCCTGCTGGGTATCCCACCAACGCTCATCCGCATAGCCACCGTCGGCCATGAAGCAACCATACTCGGCATTCGTGACCGGAAAGCGCCCGATGGCAAAGGCTGGCAAGGATACCCGGTGCCGGGGGCGCTCGTCCCCGCCCCGAAGGCCACTGCGGGCCAGCCGCCGGACCTCCCACCAGGATGACCCCATCCGCACCACCCCCGCCGGGACCTCGACCAGGGGCGGCAGCAGCACCCGGGCACCCGCCACCGTGATCGCCGCAAAGCGCGGATCGCCCAGCCGCCCGAGCGCCTCCCCGGCCGCAATCCGGGCGCGCACATGGATGCGCGGGTTGCCGAGGTCCGCCAGCAGCGCCGCCTGGGTGGGCGCCACCTCGCCCGGGGCCGGAGCGACCCCCGGCTCCGCCAGACAGCGCGCGGCCAGCACCGGGTTGCACGCCCGCACCGCCGCAATCAGTGCCGCCGGGTCCCGGGCGAGACCGGCGGCCAGCAGGGTCGGTTCCTCCCAGCCGGTGGTGGGCGGCGGCGGCAGTGGCTCGTCGTCGCCCAGCCGCCCCGGGTCCGGCATCGCGGACTTCAGACGCGGGGAGCGCCAGCGGTCGCCGAGATCCGTGGCGCTGCGCTGCGCCTCCAGCAAGGCAGCCGCAGCAAAGAACTCCTGGATCTGGTGGTGATAGAAGCGCACCAGCCCGCCCGGCGCGCCCGTCTGCGGGTCCGCCTCGGTGTCCAGCAGGGTGGCGGCGAGCCCCAGGCGCAGGATGGACCTGGGGTCCAGGTCCACCAGGCCATCCGGCGTCTGCACCCGCGTCGGCAGGCGTTTGAGCACCTCGGCACGCGGCAGCCGGGTGCCCTCCCCCAGGCGCTGCATCCCCTCCGCCAGGACCGCCAGCGCGGCGGTCACCGCGGGCGCGCCCGGCCAGTCCGCGTGGCTGCGCTCCGGCTCCCGCTCCAGCAAGGTCGCCACGAAGCCGTTGAACAGCGCCGCGCGCCCGCTCGGCCAGGCGGCGCCCGCGGCCACCAGGCGGCACAGGATTGTGAGATAAAAGGGGTTACGCACCAGGTCCAGCAACGGCGCGGCGGCCAGCCGGGTCCAGGACGCGGCGGCCAGCTCGGCACTGAGATAGCGCTCGAGGAAGGTGCGCACCCGCGGATCATCCAGCCGCTCGATCTCCACCTGGGGCAGACCCAAGGGCGCGCTGTAGTCGCGCCCGCGGCAGGTGAACACGATGCGGTTGCCAGGCCACTTCTCCCGGGCGAAGCGCTTCCAGGCCGCCACGCGCGCCCGGTAGTCCGCGGCATCGCGAAAGGGCATCTCGTTTAAGGCATCGACCAGCAGGAAGACCCCGCCCGCGCGCAGCCGCGCATCCAGATCAGCGGTGCCCACCCGCCGGCGCCAGCAATCGGCGACAAAGGCATGGGGCGAGGGATAGTCCCGATAATCGCCCAGGGCCAGCAGCAGCGGCACGGGGCCGGCCCCTGCCGCCAGGCGCTCGCGCGCCAGATCGATCAGCAGCCGCCGCAGGGTGGTGGTCTTACCGGAACCCGGCTCGCCGAGCAGGACCCAGGCTGGGTTGCGCTCCACCGCGGCCGTGATGTCGGGGAGCGGCACGCGCCGCACCTCACGCTGGGCACCCTCGCCGCTGGCCTCCAAGAGGGTGAGTTCAGGGGGGATGTCCTCCCAGTCGGCAGGCGTCTGGACCTCGGTGAGCACCCCGGCCAGTGGCACATAACGCCGCGCCCACGGCGTGTGAGCGGGGTGCTTCAGGAGGGCCGCCAGATAGTCGGCCGGGTCGGCCCGGGGGGGTCGGGTCGCCGACAAAGGTCAGGTTGTACTGGTCACGGCCGACGACATCGCGACCGGACGACACATTGCCGCCGATGTGCGCCCCGCCGCCGGTGTCCACGCTGTTCGTCATGCCTGAGTCTCTATCTGGGCTGCCGATAAGAATCCCTGCCAAGTGTACCTGATCGCGGCCTCGCCGGCGGTGCCCGTGGCGACGGGTTGCCCTGCGGGAAGATTCGTAATAGCCTCTTGCCCATGGAAAACCTAGCCACACCCCATGACGCCTTTTTCCGTGAGGGGTTCGGTCGCCGGGAGGTTGCAGAGGACTTTCTTCGCAACCAACTGCCGGCCGACCTCCTCGCCGAGATCGACCTCGGGACCTTGGAAATCTGCAAAGACACCTATGTCTCCAAGGACCTGCGCTCGGCATACTCGGATCTGGTGTACCGCGTGCAGTATCGCGGCGCGGACTTGGTCATCTATCTGCTGTTCGAGCACAAGAGCAGCCCCGAGCATTGGACCCTGCTGCAATTGCTGCGTTATATCGTCGCCGAGGGCGATCAGTATCGCAAGCAGCACCCCGCGGCCCGACAACTCCCTCCGATCTTCCCCCTGGTGATTTACCACGGCGAACGGCAGTGGCACGCGCCTTTGAACTTCCACGATCTGGTCGCACCGCTACCCCCGGCACTGGCGCCCTTCGTTCCCCAATTCACCTATGCCCTGCACGACCTGTCCGAGCGTACCGACGCGCAGATCAAGGGCGAGGTGTTGACCCGACTCGTCCAATTGGCGCTACGCTGGGTCTTCAGCGACCGGCCGATCGAGCGGCTGCGGGAACTGCTGACCTTGATCGAGCAGGTACAGGACAAGACCACCGCGCTCACCATCCTGGAATCCCTGCTTCGCTACTATGTCCAAGGCACCCAGACCCTCGGCGAAGGCGACGTGCGGACGCTGCTGCAACAGACTTCTACCGGAGACCCAATCATGCAGACCTTCATCGACCGCTATATCGAACAGGGCAAACAGCAAGGCGAGGTCGCCATGCTGTTACGGCTGATCGAACGCAAGTTCGGCCCGCCGGACGAGTCCATCCGTCGGCGGGTCGCCGGGGCGGATCCCGAGACGCTCCTGGGCTGGTCCGAACGCGTCCTCACGGCCGATAGCCTGGAGGCGGTGCTGCATTGAATCGATGGGCCTTGATCCGCGGTCATCGCCTGGAGTCCAAGGCTTCAGCCTTGGTCCTGTCCATCCAAGGCTGAAGCCTTGGACTCCAGCCACTCGCCCCAGGGATCAGCCGGAATTCCCCATTCTCTGCGTCTCCGCGTCTCTGCGTGAGACAGTATTGACTCACGCAGAGACGCGGAGACGCAGAGGAAGATGAGTGTGGGGCCGCTGGTCGGAATGATGGCGCCTGTAGGGTGCCGGTGAGGAACGAACCGCACCGGCCGGTTTGGCCTATGCGCCAGCCGGGTCGTTGGGCGCGGAGCGCCAGATACAGGCGTAACACCGCGCAGCGGTGTTACGAGATAGGGGATCAGGATCCAGAATCCGCCAGGGACAACACCAAACGGAAACCCAGATCGGTGTAGAAGTTATCGACACCGAATCGGGAGCGGCGCGCACAGCGCGCTTGCCACGGCAGGGCGAGCCACGACCCGCCGCGCACCACCCGAGCGTCGGGTCCGGCAAGGGACTCCCGGCCGTCGTCCGGGACATAGGGGTAACCGAAGGCAGCCCGGTCGATGTCGCCACCCCACCGTGAGCGCGTCCACTCCAGGACATTTCCGATCAAGTCGAGTGCGCCGCAGGGACTGGCCCCGGCTGGGAAGCAGCCGACCGGGCTCGAGGTCTGGAGGCCCGCCCCCTCGGTGTTGGCGCGATCATCCAACCAACCGTCGCCCCAGGACCAGCGGCGGGCCTCGGTACCACGGGCGGCCTTTTCCCATTCAGCCTCGGAGGGCAATCGTACCCGCACCCCCGCCTGCTCAGCCTGGAACTGCGACTCGAGCCAGCGGGAGTAGGCCAGCGCCTCGTGCCAGGAGATGCCGACGACCGGGCGGTTAGCCCCGTTCCAGGGAGACTCGCTCCACCAGTAGGGTCGATCGCGGCGTCCCTTCGGACGCCCCGCCAGCCAATCCGCGTATTGCCTTCTTAGGTCCGCCTCCTTGATTGCCGGAAGGTCCGATGTGGCACCCTGGCGCCAGGCCCAGCCCTCGGACGTCCACCAGCGCTCCTGATCGTATCCGCCTGCCTCCAAGAAGGGCCGGAATTGGCGATTGGTAACCGGATAGCGGGCGATGAGAAAAGCGGGCAGGTATAGCGGATGGGCCGGGCGCTCGGCATCAGCGGCGTCGGTGTCCCCCGCCTCGCTGCCGATGGTAAAGGGGCCGACCGGCACATTGCACCAGTCGATATCGGGCAGGGTTGCACCCTGGGCCGTAATGTGGACGCCGACGCCGGGCCTGGGATCGCCGAGCAACCCGAGCAGGTCGCCAGCCTCCAGTCGCTCCTTGGGCGGCAGGGCGCCGCGACCGAGCAGGTCCACCAGCCAGCGGCGGACGCGCCGCAGCGGGGCCTCAAAGTGTTCCTGACCGGCGGCCGTGCCGGGAAAGCCCAGGTCCAGCAGCGCCTTGGCCCCGAGTACCGCGGCCTGCCAGTGGCGCTCGCCGATCCCCTCGGTGTCGGCAGGGCTCGCGGGGACCAGGGTGTTGACCAGGTTCACGGCGTCCGCCAGCCCGCCCTGGCGCTTCTTACCGACACCGAGCAGGAAGACCTCGCGCCACCAGGTGGGGTCGGCCCAGACCCGGCGGCGCAGCTCGGCACCGAAATCGGGGGCGGTATTGGCCAGGTGACAGGCGGCGAGATATTCCTGAAAGGAGCGGTGCGGGAAGGCATAGACGCCCTCCCGGCGGGCGATCAGCAGCCCGGCGCGGGTTTCCAGATACTCCAGCAATACACAGGGGTTGAGGTCCTGTGGGCAGAGGCGCTCGAAGGTGGCGATGACCTGGCCGCGGTCGATGTCGGCCGGGGCCTCGTCGCGCCCCGGGAGCGCCGCCTGGCCCTCGTGCGTCGCGAAGGCCAGCCGGTCGAGTGCCTGGCGCAGGGTCTGTTCGCCCAGACCCAGGGCGCGGGCGATGCCTGGCTCGCGCAGGATGGTCCCGTCCGGCCCCGCGACCTCGCGCCCGGTCTGCCAGCGGGTCAGCAGCAGCTTGACCGATTCCTCGTAGAGGTCGGCGCGGTCGCGCGGGAGTTGGCCCCAACTGCTGTGCAGGGTGGCCATGAGGGTCAGCAGCAGCGGGCGGGAGGCCAGATCACCGAGGTAGGCGCGCTGCGCAATGGCATCGCGTAGCGCCCGGCCCCGCTGCTCGGCCGTGGCCGCGTCCCAGCCCATGACCGGGCAGACCGCCTGGTACCAGTGGCCGATGAAGCCGGCCACCTGCTCGGCGTCGAAGGGGGCCAGGGCCAGCTCATTGAAGCCGGCGAGGTGCCAGCGCGGGTCGGCGTAGGCATAGGGCCGGGCAGTCAGCAGCACCCGGCTGCCCGCGGGCAGGGCGGCGGCGAGTCGCTGCACCGACTCCAGCAGGTGGGCGCGGCGGGCGCCGGACTCCGGCACCTCATCCAGGCCGTCGAGCAGGATCAGTGCGCCCTGGTGGAGCAGTCGCCCCTGGAGGTAGGGAAACAGGCGCGCGGCGGCGCTCTGGCCCAGGCGCTGGACGCAGTCGGCCTCCAGCGCCCGCCACAGGGTATCCCCCGCTGCGCCGTTTTCCGGGATGGCGGCGGCGGCCCGGCGCAGCACCAGACGCACGGGCAGCAGGGTGCGCAGCGCGGGCGGCAATGCGGCCTGGGTGCCGGCGACGACCGCGCTGGCCAGCCGCCAGGTCAGGTAGTCGACGAAGGTGCTCTTGCCGGAGCCGGCATCGCCGACCAGCACCAGGCGCCCGCCCTGCTCGCCGGTGACTGCATCGAGTAGCGCCGTGCGCTCGCCCATCTCGGCGCGGGCCAGGCGTAGGCCGTAGCGGCGCTCGTCCTCGCCCTCCTCGCGCGGGACCACAACCACATGGAGATCGGTATAGACGCTCGGTAGGTCGACCTCGGTGCGGGCGCCCGGCTGGGCAAAGCGCGGGTCCACCACCCCGAGCGGCAGGCGGCTGCACTCGGCGGCCAGGTCGCGGTAATAGGCGGAGAGGAGTTGCTCGGGCCGATCATCGGGCGCGGCAAACTGATTGATGATCTGGTCGCGGCCGACGGAGTCGCCCGCCGGGCCTTGATCATCGTTCCGGCCACCCCCGGTTACGCCGCCACCAGCAGGAGCGCGGACGACTTGGGCGGACGGGGCCGTCGGCGCGCTGGTGACGGAGGCAACGGCATGCGCTGGAGCACCTGCGCGAACAGCGTTT
>NZ_CAJAXH010000160.1 GCF_903946935.1 uncultured Thiodictyon sp. | reverse complement strand
GAAACGCTGTTCGCGCAGGTGCTCCAGCGCATGCCGTTGCCTCCGTCACCAGCGCGCCGACGGCCCCGTCCGCCCAAGTCGTCCGCGCTCCTGCTGGTGGCGGCGTAACCGGGGGTGGCCGGAACGATGATCAAGGCCGATAGAAGCTGTCGCCGCTCGCTCGGCAATATTGGCGATGTTTGTCCAGAAGCGCTTCAAGCTGCAGACGGATTGCGCTCAGCTTGCCAGGAAGCTGCCTTAGCAGTGCCTGCCGCTCATCAGGGTCGGGCGGCGAAAGAAAACCCCTCGCTTGCTTCGTGTCATAGGGCCGCAATGCCGCCGGATACCGCTGATCCAACCATCTTCGCACCGGCGCCGAGACATTTCGCGCCTGGACCAGATCGCGGAAACGTCGCCCCCAGACGTCCGCGCTCATGGGATAGACGGCGGCCAGATAGTCCAACTCGGCGAGCCAGGACTTGCCCTTGACGTCACCGCGTCGCGCTAGTGCCTCGCCAAAGTCCAACACCCCGCGCAGCATGGCCGTCGGCACCGAGCGTTCGGTCTGGCCCGCGTCGTCCGCCGGCATGAGCCGCAGGCCGGTGATGGCAAGCCGTGCATAGTCCTCCGACACCCCGCCGGAGAGCCGGGCGAGCCCGAGCCAGAGGCCGAGCAGTCGGCGGTCCGGTTGGCCCTGCGTCAATGCGACCAGCAGTGCGGCCTCCGGGTCGCGCGAGTGGCCGAAATAAAACCCGCGCAGCCAGGATCGCAGCCGGCCCTGATTCTGCGCGCACCAGGCGCGCGACTCGGGCAGGGGCACCAACAGTACCGTGCGGAACGCCTCGCTCAGTGCGTCGGCGAAGCGCTTGCCTGGCAGGTCCGGCCGCGCCGGGGCGCCGATCACCTGACTCAGCCAGTCGCGCATGGCCTGGTCGGCCAGCGGGATCTGTTCGGGGGTGAGGATCTGGACCAGCGCCTCGGAGGGGCGCGCCCGGGCAAAGGCGCCGAGGAAGGTGCGGCCGGCCAAAAGATCGCCGATCGCCTGAACGGGCGCGGCGGCGAGGCGGGCGCTCCAGCGCTCGACCGCGGGGCTGACGGTGGGCGCGTTCATGCACCAACTCTGGCAAAGAGGTCCGCCCCGAAGTCGTCGCGCTCGGCATAGAGGCGGACCCAGGGGAGGTGGAAACCGCGCGCCCGGGCGAGCGGCATGGTCACCGGCTCGGCAATGAGGTCGGCGCGGTAGAAGTGCTCGGGGCGGTAGTCGATGCGCGGGTGTAACAGCTCGCAGCCCATGTCGTAGTCGTTTTCGGCGTCGACGGCGGTCAGGTTGAGCGTCCGGCCATAGAGTGGGGCGACCGTCGCCTCCAGTGTCGGTAGCGGGCTTGGGAAGAAGAAGGGGTTGAGGTCGCCGTCCAGCACGGTCGGGAGGGCCGGGTGGCCCTGGCCGGCGAGTGCGGCGATGACCTCGGAGGCCGGGTAGCGCATCAAAAAGATCTCGACCGGCCGCCCGGAGCGGCCAGGGTCGTAGTGGCCCAGCCCAAGGCGATTGCGCAGTTGCACGGCCCAGTCGGCGACACCGTCGGCCAGGCAGTCCTCGACCTGGATCTCGGTGGTGACATAGGCCGGGCGCTGATCGCGCTCCAGGTTCCAGGTGTTGCAGAGACCCTGGAGGAAGTCGAGGGCCGCCGCGTCGCCGCGTTGAAATGACTCGATCTGTGCCCTGACCTCCTCGAATGAGTGCCCGCGCAGCGAACAGGGCCAGGCCGCGTGCTCGATGCGGATCAGGTTGAGTTGTGGGTCGGTTTGAGTCAACCGGTTACGGGCATTAATGTCGCGAAAAGTGTATGGGTTTTCGGGCTCATCCTGGTCGATGAACAGGTGTTCCGTGGCGTAGCCGCGATGGCGACCGAACCAATCGTCCAGGTCAGCGACCGGCCCGGCGCTGAAGTGGGGTTGGTAAAGGTCGGATGCGGCGGCTGGCGGGCGTTCGTCGAGCAGCAGATTCTGGGCGCACGCCTGCTCTTCGGGATCGGCCGACGACGCGGCCGCTTCCAGATAGTCGTGAAGGTTTGGGATCGCTCTTGAGTCCATCGATTGCCTCGGGTCCGGCTAGTGGTGCGGCAGCGGACTGGTTTCCTTCAGGGCTAGATCGGTTAGTTGCAGGTTGGCAAGAGATTAATCCCCCATCGCTGCCTTGTCTACGCAGTTGATCGGGTGAAACGTTACGCATTTGCTGGTTTTAAGGCAATTCGCTCCGGCCCGCTGGGGGCGTTGCCCTCGCGATCGCCGCCACCCGCGTTTGCACCGCTGCATTGAGGTCGCGCGGTGGCGATCCCCAACCGTGCGGGTTAGCATGGCACCAGCGGGGACGGTCTGGCGCTCCAGCGCGGGCCTGGCCGGCGGGGCCGACCGCCCACTATGCCCAAACTGGACTATCGGAGGCGGCGCCAACCGGGCGCGCGCCGCCGTGACCAGTCCGGCCAGCCTCCAGGGGATATTGTACGTGCTTGCTGTCTTTGCTATTTTTTCCGGCGCCGGTCTGGGCGCCCTGCTGCGCTGGGGGCTGGGCCTGCGGCTGAATCCGCTCTTCCCCACCCTGCCACTGGGCACCCTGGCGGCCAACCTGCTGGGCGGGCTGCTGATCGGGTTCGCGGTGGCCTGGCTTGGCCGTCATCCCGGGCTCCCGCCGGAGTTGCGGCTCTTTGCCATCACCGGCTTCCTGGGCGGGCTCACCACCTTTTCGACCTTCTCGGCGGAGGTGGTCACACTGTTCACCCGGGGTGAATACGGCTGGGGCCTGGCCGCCGCGGGCTCGCACCTGGCCGGTTCGCTCGTCTTGACCGCCGGCGGTATGGCCCTGGCCAACCTGATCATGGTCCGGCATTGATCCCATTGAGTAAACACACCATGAACGGCTGCTTTCTCAAATTCTATGTGGCGGAGAAGCGTCGCCACCACCATCGGCTCGCCTATGAATGGTTGCTGGAGGAGGCCAAATCGCTCGGCCTGCACGGCGGCTCGGCCTTCCGCGCCCTGGCCGGTTACGGGCGCCACGGGCGGTTGCACGAGGAGCAATTCTTCGAGCTGGCCGGCGACCTGCCGGTGGAGGTGGGCTTCGTCGTTACCGAGGACGAGGCGAATCGCTTCCTCGCCCACATCGTGGCTCAGGGGCTCAACCTTTTCTATCTGCGAGTGCCGGTGGAGTACGGATTCACCGATGGGGGTGCGTCATGATCCGTCCGTCCGCGCGTCTGCTGTGGTCGCTCCTGGCCCTGGGCTGTCTGATGCTGGCGGTCGGTAGCCTGATCCTCGTCACCTGGATGGACCTGCGCCCCTGCCCGCTGTGCATCTTCCAGCGCACGCTATTCATGGTCCTGGGCCTGCTCGCACTGGCGGCGGCCTGGCTCGGGCCGCGCGCGGCGGCCCTGTTTCCGGGTCTGTTGAGCCTCATCGGTGCGGCCGGCGGCATCGGCATCGCCTCCTACCAGATTTGGCTGCAACTGCAACCGCCCGAGAGCGCCTCCTGCGGCGGCGGCCCCCTGGCCTTCATCGACGTCTGGGTCGACTGGCTGGGTGAGCGTTTGCCTCAGCTCTTTCTCGCCACCGGCTTCTGCGAGGAGCCCGGGCCGCTGATCCTGGGTCTGACCCTGCCGCACTGGGCGCTGGTCGGCTTCAGCGGCTATCTGCTCGTCGCGCTCTGGGCCATCAGCGTGCGCCGCCGCCCATGAATGCCCCCGCGCCCCAGCCGATGCATTGCGGGGCCTGGCGGACCCTCTGGCGCTGCCTGCGGCTCCTTGAGCACGTGCTGACCGGGGTGCTGATCCTGGGCTTCGTCAGCCTGATCTCGCGCGACGGCGCCCGCCCCGCCTGGTTGCCGGCGCTCGTGCAGTGGTGGTATCGACGCGAATGCCGCGCCCTGGGGGTGCGGGTGGAGGTCAGCGGGGTGCTGGCGAGCGGCTGTCTACTGGTCAGCAATCACATCTCCTGGCTGGACGTGACGGTCTTGGGCGCCCAAGCGCCCCTGGGTTTCCTGTCCAAGTCGGAGGTGCGCGGTTGGCCCCTGATCGGCTGGATGTCCGGCGTGGTCGACACCCTGTTCATCGAGCGCGGCGCCAACCAGGTCGGCCCGGTCACCGCCGAGATCGGCGCGCGGATCGCCCGCGGGGTGAGCCTGGTGATCTTCCCCGAGGGCACCACCTCCGAGGGCGCCGGGGTGGGCCGCTTTTATCCCCGACTGTTTTCCATCGCACTGCAACCTGGCCTGGGGGTCCAGCCGGTGGCCGTTTCGTATCGGTTCGTGGACCGGCCCGCGCCTGATCGCAGCATCGCCTTCGTCGGCGATCAGACCCTGATCGCCAACCTGTGGGGCGTCCTGCGCCACCCGGGGCTGGTGGCGCGGGTCCAGTTCCTTGAGCCCATCCACCCGGGGCCGGGCGATGACCGCCGCTCCCTCTCCGGTCAGGCGCGCTCTGCCATCCTGGTTGCACTGGGCCAGCCGGAGACGGCCGGTCTGGGCGGTCGGGTGCCGCCGCGCCCAGGCGTGCGACCGGGGCGTAGGCGCTCCCCCGGGTCGGCCAAGCAGCAGTCGGAGTAACCGAGCCTGGTGTTCCGCTTGCATTCATGACGTTTTGACATCGTTACAGCCCGAGTGCGCTCAGCCGCCGAGTCGTCTGGTGACGAGGCGATCCGTACCGCTGCCGATCAGCCGGCCGAAGGGGTCCACTTGTATCCAGAGCGTGCCGGAGACCTCAGTCTGGTGCCTGCTGATCTGGAGCAGATTGCCGCGGGTGTGGGCGGTCCCGGCGAAGCGGAAGGTCACGCGTCCATCCGCGAGGTCGGTGCGGCGACATTCCCGCAGGTCGACGGCCGAGACCTCGCTCAATGGGTGCCGCGCTATTGCGGCGCGCTCGACCGCGCCGATCGCGAGCAGGCGCGCCTGCGCGAGGACCGCCGGGTCGGTGGGGGGCTTGGGGCCCCAGGGGTCCGGTTCGGATTGCAGCAGTGCAATGACCAGCGTGTGGACCGCCGGGTCCTGGGTGGCGACCTCGTGGACTCGTGTTTCGTTCAGCGACAGGCGATCCTCGGGCGTCGGATCGTTGACGCGCACCAGTGGGAAGAGCACCGGCCGCCCGCTTGCTTGTTCGTAGTGCCGGGCGGCCGGTGCCAAGGCCAGATTCTGTGATAGCACCTGGACTACTTGGTCGCCGCCCGTGCGCAGGTCAGCGGGTAGCGCGGCGGCGAAGGTCGTGTCCATCATGGCGGGTTGGGCCGAGCCGGTGCCACGGGCGTCGGCCCCCATGCCGCGCACCAGGATCGAGGCGTAGCGGGGTTGCACCGGCAGCGGGAGTTCCAGGTTGAGCCGACGAATCAGGTCGGCCCCGGGCTTGAGCGAACTGGCCTGGGCACCGAGCAGATCCCCGAAACTGGCGGCCATGGCGCTGCCGAGGTGGGGCGAGGCGATGCTGATCAGGCGCTCCACATCCCCGCCATAGGGTACGCCGGGTAAGGCATCCTGAAGGTAGGCGCGCGCGACCAGACCGCCAGCGCTGTGGGCCACCAAGGCGACCTGGCGTGCGCCGGTCAGCCGGGTGGCGGCCTTGATGCAGGCGTTGAGTTCGAGCGCCCGGTAGGCCAGGCCGTCGGTATTGGCGGACGCGGAAAACTGTAAGACGAACAGGTTGGCGTTGCCTGGGCCGGTGTCTGCGCCCGTGGCGATGAGCTGGGCATCCGGCGGGGCGGCGCCGTTGGTTGCGCGCAACTCCCCACCATAGCGGAAGCCGGCGGTTCGCAGGGCACCGATCATCCCGCTCCAGCGGGCCTCCGGGGCGGTGGCGTCCGGGTCGTAATCGCCCCAGGCATTGGTATGCTCGGTGGGATCGAGGACTATCCCGTGGATCAGCAGGGTCACGGGTGGATCGGCGAGGGCCGACAGTGAGGCCAGGAGCAGGATGCCCCCGGCGAGGATACGGGCCAAACCGTCGACCATTGTGATGGCTCCTGACATTCGTCGATTCAGCCCCAGTGCTCGTGACTGTTCACGTGTATTCCGGGTCCAGGGCACCCCGGCGAGGTGCGATCATAAACCTTGCCGGGGGCGGGCGCTAAACGAATGGGCCAAACGACGAGGCCATTGCAGCTTGCGAGGTCGCGTCGCGGCTGAAGCCGCTCCCACCGGGTTTCGGGCTGACTGTGATGGTCAGCGCGCTCCCCGCTGCCGGTTCAGGTGAAGTGCGCGATGGTGTCCTCGATCCGGCGGGCCAGGCGGGCGATCTGGGGCCAATCGTGGGTTACGATGTCCTGAGCGTGGGCCAGGTTGTTGCGCAGCGATTCCAGGTCCTTGAGGACGCGCTGTGCCGCCCCTTTGGTGGCGAAGCCGAAGAGGTCGCGTTGTCCCTCGTCCTCCAGCAGGATCCGCGCCTTGTCGCCCAGTTGAATACAATCGAGCAGGTCCGCGTGTTGGCCGCGGCGGCGGCGCTCCAGCAGCAGGGCCTGGGCCTTGTCCAGGCGCCCGGCGGAGAGCAGGCGGGTCCAGTGGCCGTCCGGCCAGCGGGTACGGATGCGCTCCACCAGGTCCATTTCCACCAGGGTAATGATCCCAAACAGCCACATGCGCACGATGGGCTTCTGGATGTCGTCGCGGGTCACGACGCCGGACACGTCCCCCATGGCGGTCACGAAGCAAGAGTCGTAGCGGGACAGGATGCCGATCACCTCTGAGAGTGAGGCGTCGCCGGTGATCACCTGGCCGGCGGCGAAGGGGCGCAGGTGTTCGTCCGCCGGCCCGGCTCCCAGGTCGTGGGCACGCACATAGCCGACGGTCACGCCCTCGCCGCGTAGCCCGGCGATCTCCAGGTCGCGGGGCTTCAGGACCGCGGCGATCGCCGGCGCGGGGTGGGCGAGGTCGAAGGTGCGCAGGGGCTCGGCGATGTCACGGGCGGTAAAGGCCGCGGTGAAGAGTCGCTGGGCGCGTCGCTGGGACAGGCTGGCCGGCGTTGGCGGGTCCGGGACCGCGTCCGGCTCTCGGGTCTCACTCGGCGACGGTAGACCCAAGCGCTTGGCGCACTCCGCCACGGTCTTTTGCGCACGTCGATAGAGGACTTGATCTCCCGCCGTGAGGACCCCCAGCAGGGCCGCGGCCTCGGCGAGATAGACGCGGCCGAAGGTGGGGTCGTGGCGACAGATGTCGCGGCAGTTGTCGGTCAGGTCGGCGAGCTTGACGGTTTGGGCGCGCGCCGACGCCGCGGCGCTGTGCCGCAGGTCGATCGCCTTGCGGGTGGCACGGTTGCCGTCGCTGGGCTTGCTCGCGTCGGTGAGTTCTGCCACCAGTTGAGCCACCGCCGGTCCAAAGGCCTGCTCCAGGTCGCCGAAGGTGGCGGTGGTGTCCTCAACGGTGTCGTGCAGCCAGGCCGCGGCGATGGTCTCCGGGTCGTCGCTGACCTCCATCACCAATTGGGCCACGGCCTTGAGGTGTTCCTGGTAGGGCTGTTGGGTGTACTTGCGGCGCTGGTCGATGCGCACATGGGCCTCGGTGGCGAACTCGCGGGCGCGGGCGACGAGGGTATCCATCGCGATTAGAGCCTTGTTCGCAGCAATCGGTGGTGAAGGATCATTGCCGCACGATCCGCCCATCCGGCTGCGGGTCCACCGTCCCGGCGGCGCGGAAGCCTTCGATGACCATGTCTGAGATCAGGCGTCCGCTCATCACCCGCTTGTCCATGGTCTCGAGCATGCCGTAGCCGTCGCCGCCCGCGGCCAGGAAGTCCGAGGTTACCACCCGATAGCGGCGTGCCGGGTCGATCGGCGCGTCTCCCACCGTAGCGGAGGCGAGCCGTGTGCCCTCAATTGCATAGCGCACCCCGGAGACCTGGAGGAAGCCCCCGGGGTTGTCCGCCGGGTCGAGCGCGGCGCTGCGTGCCAGGGCGGCGAGCAATTGCTCGCCGGTGAGCTCCCCGACCACCAGCTCATTGCGGAAGGGGAAGGCCTGGTAGATCGACTTGAGCGTCACCGGACCCGCCGGGATGCTCGCGCGGAAGCTGCCGCCGTTAAACAGCGCCACCTCGGTCTGGGTGATCGAGCGGGCCAGGTCGGCCACGAAATCGCCGAAGGGCGCCTCGCCCCGGCGGATCAGCTCGCGCCAGGCGCTCAGTTCGCGGGCGCTGGTGCCGACCTGTTGGTCCAGTTCCTGGTCGGCCTGCGCCGCGATGCGCTGGACCTCGGTCGCGACCACCGGGTCCTCTGGGCTCGCGGGGCCGATCGGGATCAGTTGGTAACCGGTGCGGGCCAGGTGCCCGTCGCGACACTCCAGGTCCAGACGCCCCAGCCAGCCGCCACGCTCCCCGGCTTGGAGGATGGCGACCCCGTTTTCCATCACCGGCTCTGTATAAAGATTGTGGTTGTGGCCGCCCACGATCAGGTCGATGCCGGGGACGGTGCGGGCCAGTCGGCGGTCCTCCGCGATCCCCATGTGCGACAGCACCACCATCAGGTCGGCCCCTTCGCGCAGGCCGGGCACCAGGCGCTGGGCGACGGCGACCGGCTCTTCCACGCTGATGCCATCCATGTTCCGCGGATGGGTGGCGGTCGCCAACTCAGGCGAGGTCAGCCCCAGCACGGCCACCCGTGGGGTGCCTGGCCGCTCGATGACGACCTGGGGTACCACGGGCAGGGGGGCCGGGTGGGCCTGTACGTTGGCGGTTAGGATGGGGAATGGCGCCTTCGCGGCCAGTCGGCGAAACACCGCCTGGCCATAGTCGAGCTCGTGATTGCCCATCGCCATGGCGTCCATCCCCATGCGCCCAAAGAGTGCGACATCCGGCACGCCCAGGAAGAGGCTGGAGGTCAGGGTGCCTTGCAGCAGGTCGCCGGCGAACAGGAACACCACCGGACGCGCCGGCTCCTGCGCCCGTATTTGGGCCACGGTGGCGGTGAGACGGGCGATGCCGCCGCGCTCGACCTGGTTTTGCGGGTCTGCGTAGGGCTCCAACTGGCCGTGGAAGTCATTGAAATGCAGCAGCGTGAGACCCCCGCCCGGGGGGCAGACCGCCCCGGCCAGGGGTGGCAGGAGCGCGGCGAGCAGGAGCCAGGAACGGGCCGGGGGCAACAATCGCACTGACATCGGGGTACCTTTGAAATGAAACTTGGCGCGTTTGTGACAATGGGGATGGCGATGGATGCTACCTAACTGCACCGGCGAGGGCCAGCGGCGGGGCCTCGCGGGGTAACCGGTCGCGGCCGGGGGGCCGCTCCTACGGCACACGAACGGCTCCGGCCGCGCTGCGTGTCGCCAAAATGATCGGCGTCGGCAGAAACCTGGCCTGTTTATCGCATGGCGTGATTCAAGTCACAGCTTCAGCCGGAGTCACCCTATGCACCCCACCGACATCGAGACCGCCCCCGGCGCTGAGTTGTTGGCGCTCCAGCAGATCGCCCGCATCGTCTCGCGCGCCGATGACGCCGAGTCCCGCATCCAGGACATCCTCCGCCACCTGGACGAGTCCGCCGGTCTGGCGCGCGGCCGGGTCATGCTCGCGGACCCGGCCGCGGGCGAGATCTATATCCGTTACGCCCATGGCCTGACGCCGGCCGAGTTGGAGCGTGGCCGCTACCGCATCGGCGAGGGTGTCTCCGGGCGGGTCTTTCACAGCGGCGTGGCGGCACTAATCGCCAACGTGCGCGACGAGCCGGGCTACCTGGCGCGCGCCGTGACCCTGGATGCGCTGCCCCCCGAGCAGGTCGCCTTCCTGGCCGTGCCCATCGTGCGCGATCACCTGCCGGTCGGGGTGCTGGCGGCCCACCGGCGGCGCGCCCCTGAGCGCTCCGCCCGCGCCGACCTGGCGTTGTTGGAGGTCGTCGCGAGCCTGCTTGCACAGCCCCTGTGCGCCACCGATCAGGCTGCGCCGGTTTGGTGCGAGCTGCCCCTGGTGCGACACCCCGCGATCCGCGCCCGCCCCGCCCCGGAGCTCGGTCACGCCGGCCGCGACCTGACGCTGCGCACGGCCGCCCAGCGCCATGCGGAGGGCCGGTTACACCAGGCCGCGGACCTGTACCTCAAGGTTGTCGGGCAGCACCCAGGGACCGAGCCGGCCCTACGCGCGACGGCCAAGCTGTTGGAGATCGCCCAATATTACGAGGCCCGGGGGGCCAGCCGGCTCGCCCTGGACATACTCGATCGGTTGCAGCGCGCCCGTGACGGCGGTGGCGACGGCGGCGGTGGCCGTCCGGCAGCGGTTGAGCGATCCGATCCCTGGGGCGACAGCCTTGACGGGTTCGATGAGTGGGGCGCGTTCGGCGACTCCGAGGGGTCCGGCGGTATCGGCATGCGGGTGCGGTGACGGCGGCTGCCGGTCGGGGTCACGGCCCCGGCTGGTCCGCTGAAGCCATCAGTAAAAGTCAGAGAATTGCTCACGCCAAGGCGCCAAGCTCGCCAAGAAAGACAATGAGATGTGTCGAGTGTTGAGTTCACCCATCGGGTGAATCGATAAGGGGCTGAAAAGCCTTGGCGAGCTTGGCGCCTTGGCGTGACAATCGCTGTTTCGAGGTTAAGGCACGGCGAGCAGTCCGGGAAACGCCTCATCCAGTGCGTCCATCAGGGCCGCGAGGTCCGCAACATCGATATTCGGTCGGGGCAGGTCGGCCAACCAGTCCCGACCGGGCGCGAAGCGGCCGGTGCGCACCAGTGCAGTCCAAATTCCCAGGCGCTCGGCCCCGGCGATATCGGTGTCCGGCCGATCGCCGATCATCAGACAGTCGGCGGCGGCGCAGTGCAGTTGCTGGGGCATGGCGCTCTGAGGTCCGCAAATGAGTCCGCGATGGCCGCGTCCGGCGCGCCGGTCGCGGCCATCCATTCGGGGCCGCTTAGAGCTCTTTGCAGGCCGCCAGCCTGACGTCGCTCTTGGTGCTACCGGACTGGGAGCCCTGGGCCTCCAGCTTCTTGACCACGTCCATGCCATCGATCACCTTGCCGAAGACGACATGCTTGCCGTCCAGCCAGGAGGTATCGCCCACGGTGATGAAGAACTGCGAACCGTTGGTGTTGGGTCCGGCGTTGGCCATGGACAGGGTGCCGGGGCCCGCGTGCTTGAGCTTGAAGTTCTCGTCGGCAAACTTCTCGCCATAGATCGACTCGCCGCCGGTGCCGTTGCCGCGGGTAAAGTCGCCGCCCTGAATCATGAAGCCGGGGATGATGCGGTGGAAGGGGCTGCCGGCGTAGCTCAGTGGCTTGCCGCTTTTGCCCATGCCCTTCTCGCCGGTGCAGAGCGCGCGGAAGTTCTCCGCGGTCTTCGGCACCACATCGGCAAAGAGCTCGACCGTGATGGTGCCGGCCGGCTCACCGCCGATGGTCACGTCCAGGGCCACCTTGGGGTTGGCGGCCAGGGCGGTCGGGGCGCCGACTGACAGCACGGCGGCGGCGAGCAGGTTGGGGGTCAGATTCATGGTCACTCCTAGGTATCAGCGCGGAAACTGTAGATTAACTGGTCAGTCGCTGGTCCGGCCGGCAGCGGCCGGGTCGCGCATGATCAGGCCGAAGGTGTACCCGATGCAAATTCAGTGTCCGCCCCCGTCAGGTCCGGCGGGGGTGGGAAACGCCGCAGCAGCCGCTCCGGCACCTCGCCCCGCTGGGCCTGATAGAGTGCGCCGGACGCCAGCATGATGAGCACCATCAGCGCGATCAACATGGGGGCGATGGCGACCCGTTGTAGTGCGATGAACATCATGTCCTGCATCCCGGCTTGCTTCTGGGCGTGCGCCAGGAGCCAGGCCAGGGCGATCAGGCCGCCACCGGCCAGATACACCATCAACAGGACCAGATAACGGCCGGTCGCCAGCCGCCAGTGCGCGGCCAGGAACCAGGGACCCGCGAGCGCCGTGCGCCGCGCGCGCAGGAAGCTGTAGGCGATGATGGCGAGCGAGCCGCCGAGCGGCACCGCGACCGCCAGTACCCGGTAGGACGCCATGGGTGAATCCTTTTCCACGAAGCTCCCGGCCAGCAGGGCGATCAACATCACCAGGTTGAAGAGCAGCAGATTGACCATGGCCAGTTCGTGTGGGGATTTGGCCTGGCGGCGGACGGGTTCGGGGATGGGGAAGAACATGGGTGCAGGTCCTCGGCGGACTGATCGTGCGGGGGTTGGTGCGGTGCCTGCCGATTGTCGACCCGATCCCTGCCTCAAGGCAATCCGCTCGGGTTCTCGTGCGCGGGCCGCCCCCTGTGCGATTATGTAGCCCCGCACACCATCCCCGCACACCGCTGACCGGAGTACCCCAATGACCCTGCCCGAATGCCCCCCCCTGCCCGAGCTCACCCCCTACCCGGAGAACAGCCCGGAGGCGATGCTGCGGGTCATCACCCTCTTTGTCGTGTGTGACGGCGACGTGGCCGAGCGCGAGATGGAGACCCTGGAGCGGCTCGGCGTACTGGAGACCCTGGGGGTGGATCGCAACCTGTTCGCGGTGGTGTTCGACGCCTACTGTGACGACCTGATTGCCCATGCCGGCACCGCGCGTTATGTCGGTCTGGCCGATACCGACTGGGTGGACGCGGTGCTGGCGGGGGTTACCGACCCGGAGCGGCGTCGCTATCTGGCCCAGGCCCTGCTCCTGATCGCCCATGCCGACGGCCACTTCGGCGATGCCGGGCTCGCCGTCTACCGCCAGATGCTGGACCGTTGGGGACTCGACGTCGACCACCTGGCCTAGCGCGGGCGCGTCCGCGACCCCTCGTCACGGCGGTGGAATCGATTTGCGGTTGCCGGTGGCACCGAAAAAATATTCCTATAATGTTTGCCAGCGCACCGAGTGGCTATAGGGGTTTGATCTAAGTTGCGGGGCGTACCTGAGGCACTCAGCGGCGGCGCTTCGGGTCGCGATGAGCCAGACGCCTTTGAAGGCGGGTGGCGGCAGTCAGGCCCGGCGGTGTCCGTCAACGGCCCTCGGCAGGCGCTGGCCCCGGCCCGGTGCCGGGTGCAACGCCGTCCAACATGTGATCAATCAACGGAGCGCAGAGATGAAATACCAGACCCGGATGTTTGCCCTGAGCGTCGCGATCACGGCGATCTGCGGCGCCCAGACCACGCTGGCCGCACCGGTCGGCAGTCCACTGCCCTTTGCCGCCTATGACAGGGACGGCAACGGCGTCGTCACCGAGCAGGAGTTCATTGCCGTCCAGGCTCAACAGCGGGCGGCCCGCGATGCCGCGGGTGCGCCGCTGGGCGGGGCCGCCAATACGCCGTCATTTGCGGTACTCGATCTCAATAGTGACGGTCAGGTAACGCTCGAGGAATTCAACACGGTGCAGCCGCCTGCCGTAACGGCGGGCGCCGGACCCATGGGTGCCGGTCCGCGTATGGGACTGAGTGCCGGGATGGGGGGCATGCCCAGTTTTGCCGACCTCGACGAGAATCATGACGGTAGTCTCAGTCCGTCTGAGTTCAATGACGCGCGCGCCAATCGGGCCGTCGAGAAGTCACAAGCGGGTCAACCGCTGGGCAGCCTGCGCAATGCCCCGCCGTTTGGTGCATTAGATACCAATGGCGATGGACGGATCAGCCCGGAGGAATTTGCCGCAGCGCAGGCCGAGCATGAAAATCCGGCCCCGCCTATGCCTGCGGCGCGCTAACGTTCTGGAAGGCGACTTAGACCGGACGGGGCACTCGCCCCGTCCGTTGCGTTTCGGGGCCTGAGTTCCCGGCCCGCTGTGCCAGCCGCGCTAAACCACCCTCCAGCCGATCGCCGTATTAGGCGATTTCCATATAATAGTTTCCCTGCTAGAATAGCAATGTTCCCAACAGATCGACCCACCAAGTGCATCTATGTTATCCGAGACCGAAACGGTTGTGCTGCCTTTGCTTCCCACGCAAATCGAAGACCTGAGATTT
>NZ_CAJAXH010000159.1 GCF_903946935.1 uncultured Thiodictyon sp. | reverse complement strand
GGCTTTCAGGTTCGTCCATCGGGATTCTCCAGTGTTGCGTGCTTGGCGGCTCACAACGCGGAGTTTCCTGGATGGACCCCCGGAAATGTCAAACTTTTGCTGTCTCCCCGGCAAAGCCGGGGGATTTCCCATTTTATTAAGAACCGCATCGTTCCCGTCTGGCGACACCGCTACGCGGCGCCTAGCAGCCTGTCGGACTTGATGGCGTAACCGATTGATTAAACAGGAAAACGACTTTTTGGCGCAAAAGAGGAAACTCTTTGCATTCAATCGGTTGCATCACTAAGTCCGACAGCCTGCTAGGCCAGCACAAGCTCGCGGACCCGCCCCGCAAAGCGATCGAACGATCGACTGCTAGCGGCACGCTGGTCGACGAGCCCTAATTCCCGTACCTTCGCGGCGATCTTCGGCGAGTCGCTCTCTGCATAATCGCGTGGGCGCTGACTCTTGACCTTGGGACGGAGCGCCTGTCGGAAGGCTTCTTTGGCGTTCTCGATCCGCCCGACCTCCGTCCTTGGCGGCTCGGGGCGGCGCCATTTGGAGTTGACCGCCAGGGCTGCATCAGGCCACAGGAACCACCAGGCCTCGATTTCCCAGGCTGCTGCTGCGGCGATGACCTGCCCAATGCCTTCGTCGAGCAATCCCTGTTCGAGTGCGGATGCGATCCGCTCGTGTGCCGGTTCGATAGCGTCACAGTCGCGATGTGCGACCACGGCACAACGCCTGCCACGGCGCTGCTCGGCCCTGACGACGGCGGCGATCTCGGCGACGTTTTTCCTGTCCCGTGCCTTGTCCATTCCCTTGACCAATACCAGCGGAGAGCGGCGGGTTTCGACCCGGACCGGTTCGGACCGCAGGGCCAGGATGAGATCTTTCACTGCCCTGGTGTCATTCGTATCCTCGCCGAACACCAGTACGACCACGGGTTCCGGCATTTCAGATAACCCCACCCAGCGCCCCTGAGAACCAAAGCTCGCCCAGGCGCAGTTCGTCCTCGCGATACATCTTGCGAACGTCCGCCGGCGCGATTGCCGGGATTCGGGATGCGCCGGTTTCCGTGTCACGCTCGCAGACGATCAACTCGTCCGGGCTCAATCGGTTGACCAGCGCCGGAGAGTGAGTGGCCGCGAGGACTTGTGTGCGGGTGCTGGCGTCACGTAGACGCTCGACGATGCGGTCCAGGGCATAGGGATGGAGGCCATGATCGACCTCTTCGACGCAGGTCAGCTTGGGCGGGTCAGGGTCGTGCAGCATGGCCAGGAGGGCCAACGCCCGAATGGTACCGAAAGACGCCGATGCGAGCGGCGTGGTGCCGCGCAGCCCGTTTTCTTTGATCTCGATGGAAACGCCGGGGCTGCTGCCGCCGAGCGGCACCAAGCGCAATTCCGTAAGTCCAGGTGTGATGTAGCGCAGATCATCGACCAGCGCCTCGAATACGTCCGGATGGGCTTCCGCCAGCCATGCCACATAGGCGGCAAGATTCGCGGCATCGGCGGCCAAGTGGACGGGCTCCCCCGCGACCAGTCGATGCGGCTGGCGCGCCTTGGCGACATCCGGCTCGAAGACGCGAAAAGACTCCAGTAAGGTCGCCAACTCGTCGATCTGCTCGGCGCCGTATTGTTTGCCCAATCGGCGCAGCGTCGACAGTCCTGATGATGTGGCGGCCAGGCTCAAGCGGGTCGGCGGCTGCTCTCCTGGATCGCCGGTGATATCGACATGGGAGCCAGTGATGGTGATCCGGCGACCCTGACCCCGGGTCCGTTTAAAGGTGAAGGTCTCGTTGCGTTGAAGCAACCGAACCGGGCCTGTCAGCATTTTGGCAGAGTGTTCCCAGAAGGTCAGTTCGTATTCGTCCGGAGCATTGGAACTGGCATAGCGCGTGATCTGCGCACCGATCGCTAACCTGATGCGGCGCGGACGCCTACCAAGGTCACCGCGAAAGAACAACGCATTGAATCCGCCGAAGTGATTCACCGCCGGGACCAGGTCCGTACGCGCGGTTTCGCCGAGAAATTCGATGGTGCGCAGCAGATTCGTCTTGCCCGCCCCGTTCGGACCGACGAGCACGTTGAGAGGCCCGAGATCGACGCGAACTTTCCCGAGGCTCAAAAAGTGCTGTGCTTCGATGTAAGTAAGATTGCCCACTGATATAAGAGAATAAGGGTTTGCACTGGATGCGGGCTGCAAGACCAGACAGTTGCCAAGTCCCCCAGATAATCGGGTTCTTCCGGAAAGCCTAACACGGAATCAGTTTTCTGTCAGGCATGATAGCGATTGAGCCACTCCACGTAATGGTCCGCGGTTAAACGAAAAAGCCCGCAGGTCCGGACCGGACCTGCGGGCTCGCGAAACACGGGAGCGGGGGCGTCCCGCCCCAACGCCGGGGCGGGACGCCCCGGCTCCTCTCTCCTTACTGCGGCGTCTTCAGCGCCGCATGGGCCGCCGCCAGTCGGGCGACCGGCACGCGCGGACCGGAGCAGGACACATAGTCCAGCCCAATGCGGTGGCAGAAGTCGATGGCCGCCGGGTGGCCGCCATGCTCACCGC
>NZ_CAJAXH010000158.1 GCF_903946935.1 uncultured Thiodictyon sp. | reverse complement strand
CTGCTTTCGTGCCTACGCATCGACGCGTCCGTTACCGTTCGCGCCGCAAGGCTCGATACTGGGCTCGCGGCTCACGATTACCCAGGTGGGATTTGCACCCACTAGACTACGCGACATTGCCAAGCCGCACTGGCCCCTTTTTGTTTGTCATCCGCCAGCAACCGCGTTGCAGCTCGGATAGCACGACTGGCCTTATCCAATAGCTGGCTGCCTTCTTTCGTCATGCTGCAATCGCCTCTGCATGCGCATTGGCCAAAAAGGCGGTGCGCCGCTCCCGCCAATCCCTTTCAGAGACAAAGACCCGACTGATCGTTACTCCATGCTCCAGTGACAGCCGTGAGGCCAGGTGACCGATGCGATCGATCTCGGCGCCGTAGTGCGCGATCGAATCGAGGACGACGAGCACGTCCAAGTCCGACTCGGGTTGTGCCTGGCCGCGGGCATAGGAGCCAAACAGAAAGAGCCCTTTCAGCCTCGGGCCATCGATGGCCGACAGTCCGCTGCGCAGTTCCAAACGTAGATTCGTGCTCAGGTCATGCATCGGCGAGGGCTCGTGCTTTGGGTGGGCAAAGGCTTGCGTCGATTCTACGACAGACTGATCTTGGGTGGCGATGAGCCGCCGCCGGTTGCCGGGCAGCGCAGCCGCGCGGATCAGGCCCGGTGCTCCCCAGGTGCTCCGCCCCCGGCCGGAGCGCCGGGCCTGGATACCTGGACGGGGCTAGCAGCCTGTCGGACTTGATGGCGTAACCGATTGATTAAACAGGAAAACGACTTTTTGGCGCAAAAGAGGAAACTCTTTGCATTCAATCGGTTGCATCACTAAGTCCGACAGCCTGCTAGCGCCCGGGGTCTCCCCCGTCCGGCTCAACCACGGTGAGGGGCCGCTCGGCCAGGACCTCGTTACGTCCGCTCAACCAGCGCAGGACCAAGGTGCCCGCCTGGGCCGGCAGCTTGAGCCGCACCGGCACATAGCCGGCGATGCGGTCCTCCCGCACCAAGCCGCAGGTCACCGGGGGTGTCTTGCCCTGGGCGAACAGGCACAGCCGGCCGTCGAGCCCATCCGGGGCCTTGAGCGCAACTGACAGCTCCCCGCCCACCGGTGCCCGCTCCGGGGCATCGATGACGATCGCCGCCTCGGTGACCCTGATCGGCACGTCCACCAAGGGCGCCCGGTTTTCCGCCGCCCAGAGCACCCGGTAGTCCCCGGGGACGGCGGGCAGACGCAGGCGCGCGGGTTGGTAGCCGCCCTGCTTGGCCTGGCGGATCACGGCCGCCTCAATGGCCTTGTCCTTGCCCTGGGACACCAGCCGGACGTGACCGGTGAGCCCATCCGGACCTCGGGGCAACACCTCGATCTGGGTCCCCTTGGGCGCGCTGGCGGGGACCTCCAGCGATACCTCGGCCCCGTCGATACGCAGCGGCGACTCGGCCAGCACCTCCTTGCGGTCGCTGACCCACTTGAGTGTAAAGTCCCCGGGCTGGGTGGGCAGCCGCAGTTCCACCGGCTTGTAGCCCCCGACGGCGTCCGGATACACTCTGGCCTCGACGATGACGATGTCCTTGCCCTTGGCGAACAGCCGGACATAGCCCGCGAGGCCTTCGCTGGCCCGGATGCCCACCCGCAGCAGGGTCCCGGCCACCGCCGATTCCGGCACCGCGAGCCCCGCCTCGGCCGGGACCAGTGCCAGGGCCGCCTGCGCCAGCAGCTCCTTTCTGCCGCTCAACCATTTCAGGTCGTAATCGCCCGGGTCGGCCGGGAGTCGCAGCTCGCAGGGCTGGTAGCCCCCGGTACGGGCCGGACGGGCGCCGCAGAAGCCCAGGTCCTGGGTGCGACCCTTGGGGTAGAGATAGACATAGCCGTCCAGCCCCCCCGGGGCCTCAAGCCCCACCTTGAGCAGGGTGCCGGCGGTGGCGGATTCCGGGACGGAGAGGCGCACGTCCGACTCCACCACGGCCAGCGGCCGCTCCGTGTAGACCCGCTTGTCGTCTCCTATCCACTTGAGCACATAAGGACCCGGCTGGGCGGGCAGCCGGATCTCCACCGGCCGATAGCCGCCCATGGGCGCCGGCTTCACGCCACCGAACCCCAGGTCCCGGTCCCGCCCCTTGGGGAACAGATAGACATAGCCGGTGTGTCCCTCCTCGCCCTTGGGCTCCACCTTGACCAGGGTGCCCTTGAGGGCCGAGTCGGGGGCGACCAGTTCTACCATCGGCAGGGGCGGCGGCGCGGGCCTGGGCGGCGGCGGCGCGACGGGCTGGCTGACCTTGGCCGTCTCGCTCAACGCCTGGTTCAGCTCGGCCGCATCGGTGGCGGCGATGAAGCGCCCGCCGGTGGCCTGCGCCAGGCAGCGCAGGCCCTTCTGGTCCTCCAGCTTGGCCACGTCGAAGCCGATGACGTGGGCGGTAAAGTCCACACCCAGCTTTTCCAACTCGGCACCCAGCGCGCAGGGGTCCAGGTCGCAGGTCTCTTTGCCGTCGCTCAGGAGCACCACGGTCGCCTTGCGCTCGGTGAACTTGAGTGCCTCGGCGGCCTGCTTCACCGCCGCCGAGAGCGGGGTCATGCCCTTGGGCACCAAGCCGTCCACCCGCTGTCCCAGGGTGGTCGCATCCAGCGGTCCAACCGGTACCACCGTCTCGATGTCGTTGCAGTCCCCCTTGCTGCTGTGTCCATAGACCACCAGCCCCACCTCCCGATCCGCTGGCCAGTCCGCCAGTAGGTCCTTCAGGGCCTGTTTGGCGATGTCCATCTTGGACCGCCCATCCAGTCGGCCCCACATGCTGCCCGAGGCGTCCAGCACCAGCATGACCTGATCGGCGGCCTGGGCGATCTGGGCGGCCAGGGTGAGGGCGCAGAGCGCGACGGCCGCACGGTATTGGACTCCGAGCTTCATAGGGGACCTCGTCATCGGTTGGTCGGTTCTTTGGGGCGCGAGGATTTCAGCACCTTGCGGGTCGGAATGCCAGCCTGCACCGGGCCCGCAGAGAGCGGAGTGGCCGGATTTTTTGACTAAGAGCCGACGGACTGGACCCCCGCCAAGCACCCGTGTTAGGGCGGGGGCCTTGATCATAGCTCCGTCCGCCAGCGCTCCCGGCGCGGAGCGCCTGGGAGCGCCGACAGTCTGTCGGCCAACCGCCGCAGGCGGTTCGCGGTCTCGCAGTGAATCGCAAATGGCTTTGTTTTCGCTAGGATCCAACGGCGCTTCGCTCCGTCGCCGACAGAATGTCGGCGCTCCCAGGCGCGGCGATCACGCGCGGCTGGGTGGCCGGAGTTATGATCAACGCCAAGGCGGGATGCCGGCCTTCAATACGGCATACGCCTTGGTGCCTGAGCACCCGGGGTCCAACCTCGGGGTTCGCCGTTCATTTGAAGATCGTCTTTAGCCGGGCCACCTCGGCGTCATTCCAGCCGGGTGGTTCGGTCAGCGCCAGCCAGGCGTCGATGTAGTGGGCCGGCGCGAATTCGTGACCGAAGCCTTTCGGGCTGACGCCGGCTACCATGTCGGCAACCAATTGCAGCATCGTCACGAGCGGAAACCAGCGCAGGTCAGGCGATACGTCGGGGCCGCGGGGTGCCTTGAGCCAATCCGGCTCACGCCACGCCGACTGCGGACTGAAGAAGGTGATCGGATCGCTCGCGTATTGGAGGAAGGCGATCCGAAAGGCCCCCCAGGGTTGGTCGCCGCTGTCCAATCCGCCGTCCTGGTTCATGAACCGCACCACCGACCCGCCACGAAAGCGGGGCAGCCACGCGGGCGATCCAGGATCGCGCTGATCGGTCATCCGCCGCCAGGCGTCGTTGCGGAAGGGTGGGCCGCTCCAGAGTGCGCCGTTGAATGGGTCATCGATGATGTCGTACAGATCGAACGAGAGATCGGAGTTCAACGAACCCAAGCTCAATCCGTTGAGGTATAGCCGCGGCCGCGCGTCGCGGGGCAGGCTGCGCCAATAGCCATAGACCTCCGAGAACAGGGCGCGGGCCATCTCGGCGCCATACGCGCCCTCGGTCAGCAGTGCGAGCGGGCTGTTCAGATAGGAATATTGGGCCGCCACCGCGGCAATGTCGCCACGATGCAGGTACTCGACCGGGTCCTGCGCGGATGCATCGATCCAGCCGGTGCCGGTCGGTGTTACCAACAGCAGGACCGAGCGTTTGAAGCCGCCCACGCGCTTCAACTCATCCAGCGCCAACCGTGCCCGCTGCTCGGGACTGTCGGCGGAGTTCAAGCCGACATAGACGCGAATCGGCGCCGGCATCGGGGCCGAAAAAAAACGGCTCAGGTCGTCGGCGGTGGGCCCGCCGGCAACGAAACTGCGGCCCTGGTGGCCGAGGTCTTCCCAATTGATCAGGGACGCCTGACTTCCGGTCTGGTCGGGACGGGTCGGACGCGGTAAATCGTCCTGAATCAGCGCATCGAGTTGCTGAAACGAACGATCGGCCACACGCAGCAGACCGCTCACCAAGACGCCATCGATCACGGACCAGAACAGCGCCACGGCAGCAACGATACCCAGGAGATGTGACACCCGCGGCGGCACGAAACGCCGCAGTTTGACCGAAAGCATCCGCAACACCCAGCGGAACGCGCGCGCGAGCGCCAGCAGGACCACGAACACCAACACCGCGATCAGGCCGAGCATCACCGGTTGCAGGCCGGCGGACTCCTCCATGCCCATCAGCTCGCGAAGCGCGTTTTGCCAATGGGTTGCCTGCCACAGAAAACTCACCGCGACCAGTAGGCAGAGCAGCGCGGCGACGGACTTGATGACGATCGCGGTACGTTCGCGCCACACCGGCAATTGCAGCGAGTTCCATAGGGCGACCATGGCAACGCCCAGGCCATAGCCGGCCGAGAATGACAGGCCGGAAAGAATACCCTGAATGAAGAACGGTCGTGGCAGCAGCGAGGGCGCCAGAGAAAAGGCAAAGAAAACGGTCCCGACGAGTAGGCCCACAATGTTTAGATACATTTGCTTTGTCATCACCCTAAGTTATTCAAGACAGTTAAGCGGGACGGACACGCCATCCGCACCAACGTGGTTCGATGGCCGCCATGGGTTCCTCTTGCAAAGGATCGTCGCGAATGGCCCGGGGTTGGGTTGGTGGAGAAAGCCCCGACAACACTGTGCATGGTGCCACGACGGCGTTCCGGAGGGTGGTACCGACCGCATGTATGATGCCCCTTCGCAGGCGAAGACGCATCGAGTTGGCGCCGCTTCCAAGAGACTCAAGCGCGGTAGGCGCAGCGCTGCGCCCACCCGCCCCACGCAACGGAGAATCTCGATGGCTCAGGCCGAGGAAACGCAGAATACCAACCCGACCGCTGCGTGGCACGCCCAGGCCGTCACCGATCTTCACCCAGACGCCCCTGACGCCCCAGCCCCCCGAGTGACACGCCGCCCGTGGCGGATGCCGCACCCCCCGCCACGGCGGTCGAGGCGCCGGTCGCGAACGCGGCCGTGACCCCGCCGGCCCGCCGCCGCTTCACCGGCACGATCCTCTTCGGGCTACTCGTGGCGGCGATTGCCATGCACATCCTGGTCGATCAATTCACTCCCTATAGCTCCGAGGCGACGGTGCAGGCGCCCGTGATCGGCGTGGCCCCCAACATCTCGGGGACCATCGTCGAGGTGGCCGTCGAGGACAATCAAGTGGTGCGGGCCAACGATCCACTCTTCACCATCGACCCGGAGCGCTTTGCCGCGGCGGTCGCTGCCGCCCAGGCCGCGCTCGCCGACGCCGGCCAGCAGGTCGGGGCCAGCACCGCCGGCATCGGCACGGCCGAGGCGAAGCTCTCCGAGGCGCAGGCCCACCTCATCGACACGCGCGAGCAGTACGCCCGCACGCTGGAAATGGTGCGCCGCAACGTGCTGCCGAAGGCCCAGGGCGACACGGCCAAGTCCCAACTCGCCAGCGCCGAGGCGGGGCTGATGCGGCGGGTCGGCTGGGCCTGGATCCGCTTCGTCGCCTTCGCCCGCTTCGGCTACTAGGGTCCCATGTCCGATCGCCCGGCCCTGCGCATCGCCTTCGCCTTCGCCCTGGCGCTCACCATCGCCCAGGCCGCGGGCCTGGAGGCGACCTTCATCCGCCCCGCTGGTGGCGGGACCTTGGCCGCACTGCCGGCCCCGCCGCCGGCACTCCTGATCGGCCTGCCGCTCATCGCTTGGGGCATCATGATCGCCGTGGTGGCGGTCACCGGCCTGCTGGCCTCCTGGCCCCTGGCCCTGATGGTGGCGATGGTCGGCATCTTCCTGGTTGGATTCCGCCTGTCCAGGCGCCCGCCATTGGCGGTCATCACACTGCTGGTGCTCGTGCTGTTTGCCGTGGTCCCGGATCTCGTCATGCGCTACCCGGCGGCCGCGGGTGGCATGACGGATGCGGTCGTCCGCAACTGCCTGGCGGCCTCCGCGGCTGTCTTCCTCGCCACCCGTTTCTTTCCCACGCCGGCCACGGCGGTGCCCGCGCCCGCGCTGCCGACGGCCTTCGCGGCCCCGATCCCGCCGCTGGCCGCCGCCCTGGCGCTGACCGTCGCCGCCTGGGCCGTCTGGATCATCGGCCCGCCCGCCCCCGGGGCCGTGCTGGTCAGCGTGGTGATCGGGTTGCGTCCCGGCGGCGAGCCGCCGGAGCGCACGCTGCGCGACCGCTTCGATGCCGCCCTGCTTGGCGCCGGGCTCGCCATTGTCGGCACGGCGCTGATTGAGCTTGCGCACAGCCTGATCGTCCTGCCATTGGCGGTGATGGTGGCGACCTGGCCCTGGCCCGGCGCATCGCCGCGGGCGGCCCAAGCCGCGCCGTCGCCCAGAAGTCACTCAATGCGGTGGCGATCCTCTTGGGCCAGGGCTTGTCGACACTCTATGAGGACACCGACGAGCGCTTGGGCATCCGCATCGCCGGCGTCGTCATCGGCCTCATCTATGCGGCCCTGGTACTGCGGCTGGTGCGCGGGCGGTCTGTGGGGGCCGCTGCGTTGCCCGCGTCCAGGTAGCCGTGCGGCGGGCAGAGAAGAAATTCATTGAGCCTGGCCCATTGACTGCACCCTACGGCCCCGATTCCGCGTAGGGTGGATAAGCGTAGCGCATCCACCGCAGGTGCTGATGTATCCTCCCGGGTTTTCCTCGTCCGCAAGGAGTCCCCGCCCATGCCCCTGACCCCCGTTCCCACCCTGCGCGCAGCCCTCTGTGCGACGGTCCTGTTGATCGCCCTGCCCCTGCCCGCCCTGGCGGAGAAGGGCCTGCTGGAGGTCACTTCTAGCCCAGGCGGGGCGAAGATCTACCTGGACGGCCAGCGCAAAGGCAACACGCCCAAGCAACCGGGCAAGGCCCTGGTGCTGGAACTGGACGAAGGTGAATACCGCCTGGAGGCCAGGATCGACAACGGCGGCAAGGCCAGCGAGGAGGTCTTCGTCGCCGCTGGCGCCATCCAGCCGGTACACCTGGTGCCCTTTGCCGCGCCAGCGATGGTGCGCATCCCCGCCGGGCGCTTCCTGATGGGCTGCCAGCCCGGCGAGGCCGAATGCGAAGACGGCGAGAAGCCCGCCCACCAGGTCAGCGTGCCCGCCTTCGAGCTGGGCAAGACCGAGGTCACCTTCGCCGACTGGGACGCCTGCGTCGCCGACGGCGGCTGCAAGCAAGAGCCGGAAGACGCGGGCTGGGGCCGGGATGACCGCCCGGTCATCAACGTCTCCTGGGACGACGCCCAGGAATACCTCCGCTGGCTGAACCGCAAGACCGGCAAGGCCTATCGGTTGCCCACCGAGGCCGAGTGGGAATACGCCGCCCGCGCCGGCACTACCACCGCCTTCAGCACCGGGCGCTGCATCAGCACCCGCCAAGCCAACTACAACGGCAACTACGATTACAACAACTGCGGCGCCAAGACCGGCGTCTGGCTGGAGAAGACCCAACCCGTGGGCAGCTATCCGAGCAACCCCTGGGGGCTCTCTGACATGCACGGCAACGTCTGGGAATGGATCCAGGACTGCAGGAATCTCAGATACGGGGGCGCACCGACGAATGGCGATGCCTGGACTCGCGGAGACTGCACGATACGCTTGTCGCGGGGCGGTTCCTGGTACAGCGACCCGGCTTATCTGCGCTCGGGCTTCCGCAGCGGGGGCGGCACCGACTTCCGACACAGCGAACACGGTTTCCGCGTGGCCAGGACGCTTACACCTTGATGCTTTTCTTCTTTACCTCTTGGGGGTCCAGGGGGCGTAGGGTGGATAAGCGAAGCGCATCCACCAATCCCACCGGCCATGGCGCGGCCCCGGTGGATGCGGCGCGACCGAGGTCTGTGCCAAACCCCAGGCCCCGCGCCACGCGCCTTATCCACCCTACGCCCGTGACCTTGCGTAGGGTGGATAAGCGAAGCGCATCCACCAATCCCACCGGCCATGGCGCGGCCCCGGTGGATGCGGCGCGACCGAGGTCTGTGCCAATCCCCAAGCACCGCGCCACGCGCCTTATCCACCGAGAAGCTGGAACGTCGATGAGCAACTACCGTCGTGCTTTGATCCCGGGCGGGACCTATTTCTTCACGCTGGTGACCTGGCACCGCCAACCCCTGCTCGCCGGGGAGGAACGCATCGGGCACCTGCGCGAGTCATTCCGCCGTTGGAGCGCCTTATCCTGCGGGGTTGTAACGGACCTGTAGGGTGGATAAGCGCAGCGCATCCAGCATTTTCGAACCAGGTATGACGTTTATGAACTTACAGCGGATACAGTTGCTTGCCTTGTCGACTGGTGCAATCTATTGCGGCATTGCCGCCGCTGACACGGGGCTGCTACAGCGTTACCAGGGTTACAAGCAATACCAGGCACGCGGCCAGCAGGAGTTGCTGGAACAGATCCGGGAGGAGGCCAAGGACTGGAAGTTCGACCTGGCCGAGGAGCACCTGGCCGCGGCGCGCAACATGGCCTATGCGCCGGACGCGATCCGTGCCGTGGAGCGCCTGATCGCCGACAACCGCACGGCCAAGGCGGACAAGGAGCGGCGCGAGCGGGAAGAGGCGCAGCGCCAGCGCCGGGAGGCCGAGAAGCAGCGCCAGCGCGAGGAGCAGGAGCGGCAGGCGGCGCAGCGGTCCTATGCGTCATCGGGCGGCAGTTCGTCCGGGGGCGCAACGGTGGACTGGGTGAGTGTCGGGGCGAGTTGCACCGGCACCTGCGGCGGGCCGAGTACGCTGAGCATCGACCTGTCCGGTGGCCCCGGAATTGCCAATAAGCTGACCGGCGCCCATACAACCCTTTCACCCGGCTATGGTGGCATTGCCGGCACCTACCGCTACCAGGTGACGTTCGGCAGCGGCGGAGACGGCTGGTTCACCTCAGACAAGCGCGGCCTCGTCTGCGCCGGCGCGGTGCGAGTCTCGGGCACGAAGCGCAATCTACAGATTCGCGTGTACGATAATTGCAGCGACTCCGGGACCGGGGAGTTTTGACCAACGGCAGCGGGAGTCAATTAGGGACAGACCACGATATTCTGTTGTAACTGTTCAGATGCCCCAACCGAGCTACCCCCCATCCACGACGACTGGGGTCACCATTTAGCTGGCTCGCGCAAGTTGATCGTTCGGGTATAGCGACGATGCGCGTCCCCAGCGAGGCCTGTAAGCCGAATTCGTCTGTAGGCACCAAGACGAGGTGAACATGATTTGGCTTCAGGCAATCGGCAAGTGCTTGTGTCCCGCCGCCGCAGCAGGCGTCCGCCAGTAGGCCGCGATACTCCGCGTGGTCCTCGTCCTTGAAAAAGGTCCGCTGGCGGCGATTATCCCGTCTGTCACATGGTGGGGTAAGCCGGCCACGACCTTGCTAACGGCCCGGCGACTCGCGTAACCTTGCCGCTTCATGAGCAACAATCCGCACGCATCGGCCAGCACATGAGCAGTCTCAATTCCGGATCGCGCCGGCGCATGTCGGTCGCAACGCAGGTGTTGATACGGCCGAAGCGGGGCTGTTTCGCGCCCAGCGCCAACTCAGCGCCGCCGCCGCGGATGCCGATCGGGCCGTGTTGAGCGAGTGGGTCGCCGCCCGCCAAGCCGAGCTCGTCACCGCCCGCGCCAGCGCCGATAATCTGGCCCTTGCGCTGGATATCCTGGCGCGAATGGAAATGCTTTGGGACCTGCGCTATCGGGTGATGAACGACCCCGCATCGGTCGATATGACGGCTATCCCGCTACGGGTGATCAAGGATCTGGCAGAGGCGCGCAGGGAAAAGGAAAGCCTCGTCGAGCGGCTCAACGCGCTACGCTCCATCCAACTCGCTCAGGCGCGTCGCTTGCGCGATCCGGCCCTCAGCAACGGCGTGCGCGAGGCGATGTCGGTGCGCAGCGCCGCCCAAGATATGGCGGAGCGACATGGGCGCGAATTGCTCGAAACGTGTGATTGAGAACATCGGGGTCAAGACCACGCGCATCCGCAGTTTATCCGGTGAGCAGGTGGTGCTCTCCAACAGCGATTTGCTCAACAGCCGTATTCACAACTTCAAGCACTTCAAGGAACGTCGGGGCGTGTTCCGCCTAGGCGCCATCTATCAGACGCCGCGTGACCTGCTCGAGCAGATTCCCGGCATGCTCCGCGCGGCGGTGGACGATGCGCCGCTTATCTGGCTCCCACGCTCCCGCGTGGGAGCAAGTGCGGGCGCTCCGCGTCCATATCGGCGGGCCGGACGCGGAGCGCCCGCTCGACACTCCCACGCCGGAGCGTGGGAGCGAGAAGACGGCCGACCGCCCGATTGTGATGGCCGCAATGATGATCAAGGCCGGTCAGGCCGCGATCCGTGGGGTCCGCTGTGCGGACCAACGGCCTCGCCGTTAGCGCGGTGGCCGGGATGATGACCAAGGCCCTCAATGGGTTGTTGGTCGAGCAGCCGCCGGCCTTCGATGCCAGCGGTATTCGGGGACGAGGTATTCGGGCACGGACCACGGTTGCTCGCTGCCACGAAGTCTTGCCATGCCGCTGTGGCAACCCCCGGCCCCAGGTTACTCGCTCGCATATCCTCCTAACGCCGCCAGCCCCGCTCGGGGAATTAAGTAAACTATCCCGGGCATTGGCATTGCCGTTACCCTAGCCAAGCCAGGCCAATCGTTCTATCCTGGCCGCACCGATCCTGGATGGCGGCACGCCGGGCGTCCGGTTTACGGCCTCCATCCGCGGCCAGAGGAGTGCGCAGATGAACCGCCAACCAACCCGATCCACCCCCGACCCGCTGGACCACGCGATGGACGCCGCGGCGGTGCTGGACCGGCTCGCGTCCACGCCGAACGGGCTGGAGCCCGCGCCGGCGTTGGAGCGCCTGCGGCGCTGTGGCCCCAATCGCCTGACCGAGCGCAAGGGCCGCGGTCCGCTGGTGCGCTTACTGTTGCAGTTCCACAACGTGCTCATCTACACCCTGCTGGCGGCGGCCGCAGTGACCGCGGCCCTGGGCCATTGGGTGGATACCGGCGTGATCGTCGGCGTCGTGGTCATCAACGCCATCATCGGCTTTATCCAGGAGGGCAAGGCCGAGCAGGCCTTGGCGGCGATCCGGCGCATGCTGTCGCTTAAGGCGACTGTGGTGCGCGCCGGGCATCAGAGTGTCATCGCGGCCGAGGCCCTGGTGCCGGGCGATGTGGTGCTGATCCAGTCCGGCGATCGGGTACCCGCGGACCTGCGCCTGCTGCGGGTCAAGAACCTGCGGATCGAGGAGGCCTCACTCACCGGCGAATCCATGCCGGTGGAGAAGCAGACGCAACCGGTGGCCCCCGCGGCGTCGCTCGGCGACCGCACCTGCATGGCCTACTCCGGCACCCTGGTCGCCTTCGGTCAGGCGCATGGCCTGGTGGTCGCGACCGGCGATGCGACCGAGCTCGGACGCATCTCGCGGCTGATCGGGGAAGTCCAGCGCCTGGAGACGCCGCTGCTGCGCAAGATGGCGGTCTTCAGTCGCTGGCTCAGTCTCGCCATCGGGCTAGTCGCCGCCGCCGCCTTTGCCCTCGGGGCCCTCCTGTGGGCGCAGCCGGTGGCCGATATGTTCATGGCGGCCGTGGGGATCGCGGTGGCGGCCATCCCCGAAGGGCTGCCGGCGATCATCACCATCGCCCTCGCCATCGGGGTCCAGCGCATGGCGCAGCGCCACGCCATCGTGCGCGTACTGCCGGCCGTGGAGGCGCTCGGGAGTGTCACCGTCATCTGCTCGGACAAGACCGGGACCCTTACCCGCAACGAGATGACGGTGCAATCGGTCATCACCGCTGGGCAAATCGTTGCGGTGGGCGGCGCGGGTTACGCCCCGCACGGGGAGTTCTGCCACCACGACACCCCGATCGACCCGCTGGCGGAGGGTGACCTGCTGGAGCTGCTACGGGCCGGCCTGTTGTGCAACGATGCGCAGCTGCAACGCGATGAGGAGCAGTGGCACATCGTCGGCGACCCGACCGAGGGCGCCCTGACCGTGCTCGCCGCCAAGGCCGGGTTGGACCTGCCAAGCGAGTGCGGGATGCGCCCGCGGACCGACGTGATCCCGTTCGAGTCCGAGCACCGGTTCATGGCGACCCTGCACCACGATCACGCCGGTCATGGCTTCGTTTATCTCAAGGGCGCCCCCGAACAGGTGATGGCCATGTGTACCTGGGAGCGCCACGCCGGGGAGGACCGACCGCTGGCGCACGCCGCCTGGGAGGTACACATCGAGGCCTTGGCCGGACGTGGTCAGCGCGTGCTGGCCTGTGCCTTTCAGGCGGCCACCGCCGACCGGCGCGACCTGGCGTTTGCCGATGTGGCCAGCGGGCTCACCCTGCTGGGACTGTTCGGGATCATGGACCCGCCGCGCGAGGAGGCGATCCGCGCGGTTGCCGCGTGCCGCGCCGCCGGCATCCGCGTCAAGATGATCACCGGCGACCACCGGGCGACCGCGGCGGCGATTGCCGCGCAACTCGGGATCGGTGCCGCCGGTGGCGGCGGGGCCGCCATGACCGGTACCGAGATCGAGTCACTGAGCGATGCGCAACTGTCCGCGCGGGTGGGTGGCGTGGACATCTACGCGCGCGTCAGCCCGGAGCACAAGCTGCGCCTGGTGCAGGCGTTGCAGGCCGCCGGCGAGGTGGTGGCCATGACCGGCGACGGCGTCAACGATGCGCCGGCACTCAAACGCGCCGACATCGGCGTGGCCATGGGGATGACCGGGACCGAGGCGGCCAAAGAGGCGGCCGAGATCGTGCTGGCCGACGACAACTTCGCCTCCATCGCCAGTGCCGTGGAGGAGGGTCGCACCGTCTATGACAACCTGCGCAAGACCCTGCTGTTCATCCTGCCTACCAACGGCGGCGAGGCCGGCACCCTCCTGATGGCCATCGGCTTCGGCCTGGTGCTGCCGATCCTGCCGGTGCAGATCCTGTGGGTGAACATGATCACCGCGGTGACGCTCGCCCTGACCCTGGCCTTCGAGCCCGCCGAGAACCAGGTCATGCGCCGCCCGCCCCGCAACCCCCGGGCACCCATCTTCTCGGGCTATTTCCTCTGGCGAACCCTGCTGGTATCGCTGATCCTGGTGGCCGGCACCCTCGGCATCTTCCTCTGGGAATTGGCGCAAGGGACCAGCCTGGATGTGGCGCGCACCGCGGCCGTCAACACCCTGGTGCTGTTCGAGGCCTTCTATCTCCTGAACTGCCGCTTCCTGATCGCGCCGGCGTGGCACCCGCGCACCCTGCTCGGCAACCCCTATGTGCTGCCGGCGATCCTGCTGGTCATTGGCTTTCAGTTGCTCTACACCTACGCGCCCTTCATGCAGACCTGGTTCCAGTCGGCCGCGCTCGCCGGCGATACCTGGCTGCGTATTGTGGCGATCACGCTGTCGGGGTACGTCATCATCGAACTAGAGAAGGGCTTGGTGCGGTGGCTGAAGTTGCCCATCGATTAAGCGAGGCGGCGATGACTTGCGGGGGTTCGCCGCACTGAGGCTGTGAGGGTATTCGGCGCGTGCTCGGTGTACCCCGGATGGAGCGCAGCGGAATCCGGACGGCCTAAATTGCTGTTCATCGCAGGCCGGGGGAAGCGTCCACGAACTCAATTTTCACATCAGGGAAAGAATCAACAAACTCGATCGTGGTATCGGGAAAACCGGTCACAATTTCCCATTTCCCACACGTCGAAGGGAATGACTGAACCTTCTGCACCTTGAGATCAGGGAAAGACGATACCACTTTAACTTTTATGTCCGGAAAAGAGGTGACAATCTTCATTTTGCCGGCACCAGACTGGCGCCGGATCACCCGTTGATCAGCAGATGCACCCAGATACTCGCGAAATAGCCAAGGGCAATTGCCGGGGTCCATTTCAAATGGCCGAAGAAGGTATAGCGGCCGCGCGCCTGGCCCATGAGCCCCACGCCCGCCGCCGAGCCGATCGACAGGAGTGAGCCGCCGACCCCCGCGGTCAGAGTCACCAGCAGCCATTGCGTGTGACTCATATCGGGACTCATGGACAGTACCGCGAACATCACCGGGATATTGTCGACCACCGCCGAGATGAGCCCAACCCCGATATTGGCCGCGGTCGCCCCCCATTGCAGATACATGACATCCGAGACCAACGACAGATAGCCGACATAGCCCAGCCCCGCAACGCACAGCACAACGCCATAGAAAAAGAGCAGGGTATCCCATTCGGCGCGGGCGACCGGGGCAAAGACATCGAATGGCAGCATGTCGCCAACCTCGTTGGCCCGGTCACGATAGCGATGGTTCCACCGGGTGTGGGTCTGACGCAGAAAGAAACCGAAAAACTGGAGATAGGCCAGCCCGGTGAGCATGCCGATGACCGGCGGCAGGTGCAAAAACTGATGGAAACTCACGGCCGTCGCGATGGTGAGCAGGAACAGTACAGCGATGCGCCGCGCACCGCGCTTCATCGGCACCGCTGCCGACGACATCACGGGTTTGAGATCGGGCACCGCAAAGTGCATGAGGATGGCGGGGACCAGCCAATTCACCAGTGCGGGTATAAACAGGGCGAAGAAGCCGAAGAAGCCGATGAGGCCCTTCTGCCAGACCATCAGCGTGGTGATATCGCCGAATGGACTGAAGGCCCCGCCCGCGTTCGCGGCCACCACGATGTTGATGCAGGCGAGCATCACGAAGCGGTGATTGTCACCGCCCACCGCCAGCACCACGGCACACATCAGGAGTGCGGTGGTCAGATTATCCGCCACCGGCGAGATGACAAAGGCCAGCGCCCCGGTCATCCAGAACAGCGTGCGCAGCCCGAAGCCCTTGCGGATCAACCAGGCGCGCAGGGCCTCGAAGGCCTGCCGCTCGGTCAGCGCGTTGATGTAGGTCATGGCGACCAGCAGGAACAGCATCAGCTCGGCGAAGTCGAGGAAGGCGTGGCGTAACGCCTGCTCCGCCGCGTGGGGCGCCCCCTGCTGGGCGGAAACCCAGGCGAGCATGGCCCAGATCGCACCGGCGGCGAGCACCACCGGCTTGGACTTGCGCAGGTGCAGGAACTCCTCCGCCATCACCACCACATAGGCAACGATGAACACCGCCAGTGTCAGCAGCGCGACCGGGTGGTCGATCAGGTGGAGTTGGGGCGCGTCCTCGGCTGCCAGCAGGGCGCTGGGCAGCAACAAGGCCAGCGCCCCGACGAGGACGGCGGGTACGGCGAACATGGGGAGACCTCCGGGGACCTAAGACCAGGACACCATAACCCAAGCGGTCGCGTGGTCCAACCCTGGGGACCGGCCGCGACGCCGGTTCGCCTTGGTTCCGGCCTGCGTTGATTCGGTCACGTTGACTTCACCGCCACGGCACCGGCAAGCTTGCAGTCCACCACCAAGGCCCGAGGCCAGCATTCCATGACCGATATCCTGCTCGAGGTCCAGGGACTCACCACCCGCATCGGGACCGCCGTCGACGCCCCGCCGGCGGTGGTCGTGGACGATCTGAGCTTCACCCTGCGCCGCGCCGAGACCTTTGCACTGCTCGGGGAGTCCGGCTGCGGTAAGTCCATGACCGCGCTCTCCTTGATGCGCCTGCTGCCCCCCGGCGGGCGGATCGCCGCCGGGCGCGTGAAACTCTCCGGCACCGACCTGCTGCGCCTGACGGAGGCGCAGATGCGCGTCCGGCGCGGCGGGCGCATGGCGATGATCTTCCAGGAGCCCCAGACCTCGCTCAATCCGGTGCTGAGCGTGGGCGAGCAGATCGGCGAGGCGGTGCGGGTCCACGAGGGCCACCCGCGCCGACTGGTGGAGGACCGGGTGCTGGAGCTGTTGGACGCGGTGGGCATCCCGGACCCGGCGCGGCGCCTGCACGAGTACCCGCACCAACTCTCCGGCGGGATGAAGCAACGGGTGATGATCGCCATGGCCTTGGCCGGCGACCCGGAGCTGCTGATTGCCGACGAGCCCACCACGGCCTTGGACGTCACCATCCAGGCCCAGGTGCTGCGGCTGTTGAAGGACTTGCAGCGCACCACCGACATGGCGGTGCTGCTGATCACCCACGACCTGGGGGTGGTGGCCGAGACCGCCGACCGGCTGGCGGTGATGTATGCCGGTGAGATCGTCGAGACCGGGAGCGTCGCCGAGTTCTTCGCCGCCCCCGCCCACCCCTACAGTCGGCGCCTGATGGAGAGCCTGCCCGGGGCGGATAAGCGCCAAGGGCGGCTCGCGGCGATCCACGGACGGGTGCCGCCGCTCGACCAGCCCTTTGTCGGGTGCCGCTTCGCCCCGCGCTGTACCGAGGTGCTGCCGGTATGCCGCACCGACACCCCCGACTGGACCGACCTGGCCGCGGGGCGCGGGGTGCGCTGTCATCTCTGGATCGGGAGCGCGGGCGTCCCGCCCGCACGTGCTGCGGCGCAACCGATCCATCCGGAAGTACCGCCGCCGACCGGCCCGGCGACCGTCGGCGACCTGCTGAAGGTTCAGGACCTGGCCGTCCATTTCCCCATCCAGCGCGGCGTTTTCCGCCGGGTGGTCGGCCAGGTGCGCGCGGTGGACGGGGTGTCGCTGACCCTTTCAACCGGCCGCACCCTGGCCCTGGTCGGCGAGTCCGGCTGTGGCAAGACCACCGTCGGCAAGGGCATACTCCAGCTCATCGCCCCCACCGGCGGCTCGGTGCGCTATCTGGATCGGGAACTGCGCGGCCTGGGGCACCGGCGGATGCGGCCCTTCAGGAAGGACCTGCAGATCATCTTCCAGGACCCCTTCGCCTCCATGAACCCGCGCATGTTGGTCGGCGACATCATCGGCGAGGGCTTGCAGGCGCTGGGCATCAAACGCACCCGCGCCGGGCGAGTGACGCGCGTGGCGGAACTGCTGGACTTGGTCGGCATGAGCCCAGAGGCCGCCGAGCGTTACCCGCACGAGTTCTCCGGTGGCCAGCGCCAGCGTCTGTGCATCGCCCGCGCGCTCGCGGTGGAGCCCAAGCTGATCGTCTGCGACGAGCCGACCAGCGCGCTCGATGTCTCGGTCCAGGCGCAGATCCTCAATCTGCTGAAGGACCTGCAAGAGCGACTGGGGCTTGCCTATCTCTTCATCACCCACAACATCTCGGTGCTCGCCTATCTGGCACACGAGGTGGCGGTGATGTATTTGGGGCGCGTGGTCGAACGGGGGCCGGTGGATCGGGTGCTAGACGACCCCCGCCACCCCTACACCCGGGCGCTGCTGTCCGCGGTGCCGGTGGTGGACCCGGCCAACCGCCGCCAGATCATCCGCTTGGAGGGCGACATGCCCTCGCCGGCCAACCCGCCCACCGGCTGCTATTTCCATCCGCGCTGCCCGGATGCCATTGAGGCGTGCAGTCGCAACTATCCGGGCGAGACCAGGCTCGGGGACGGGCGGGCGGTGCATTGCCTGCGGCTGGATGAGTAGGCCGCGATGACGCACTACCAACTGATCGGTGATAAAGAGCGGCTGTGTCGAGCGGTCCAATGGATCTCTGACACCGGCAATCATACCGCCTGCGGCGTGGAGGAGGCCGCCAAGCAATTCGACCTGTCGCCGCTGGATGAAGAGTTCCTGCTGCGTTACTTGGCACAAACGGCCGCCGCCCGGTCCAAGCCGCCGGAATAGGCGATGCCAGGGTTGGGCGAGGACCGGGGCCGACTGCTGGACGATCAGGATCTTGCGCCCTGCGGCCCTGCCTGTCGCGCCCCGCTCCCTGGCACTCCCCGGCTGGCCGTGCGATCCTTAGCGGCCGCCATCGAGCCCCCTTGCCGGCCCCCGAGCCACCGCGACCATGCACATCACAACCTTCGCCAAGATCACGTTCGGCTACTGCCTGATGGAGGGTGCGACCTATCTGGTCTACCTGTCGACGGGCAGCCTGCCCTCGCTCAGCGCCATGTATACCGAGTCGCCGGTCGCGTTTTTCGTGTACGTGGCCATCGTGATCATGGCGGCCGCCTATGGCCGGCGGGGCTATCATCGGATCGCACGGCTGGCCCGCTCGGCACTGCCGGACACCCCCGGGAGCGATCGCGTGTCGGTCTTGTTTCCGGCTATCCGCGTCTTCTCCGATCCGATCCGTTATACCAATCGCAACCCACGCTACCTGAACCGGTACGCCTACGGGATGATGGCCTTTGCCTCCCTGATCCTGGGGCGCGCGCTGATTTTCCCGGCGTCCCTCCCGCTCGAAGGCGGGCACGCGATGGAGATGCTGACCATGCTCACCGTCCCCATCTTCTGCCTGATCCTGCTGTCCGAGGAATATTATCGCGGTTACCTCTTTCAACTGCGCTACCTGCGCCGCCTGCACGCCAAGAGCGAGATCGCCAAACGCGCACGCTATGACGCCGAGGTGCTGCGCATCAAGAACAAGGAGCAGGAGGACGTGATGGCCCTGGTGGCGCACAAATTCCGCGGATCGCTGGACCGTATTGTCTATAACACGGAACACGAGAACAGCCCCTGGGTCCACCGCGAGGCGGTCAACACCATGCGTGGTCTGCTTGATATCTTCGGCCTGATCTCCACTAATACCCAACTGCTGCGCCTTAAGCTCCATGAGGACCAGGACGGCACGGCCACCCTGGAGGAGATGGTGGTTCGCTCGCTGGGTCTCGCCCTGGGGCAACTGCTCACCCAGCGCGGGAGTGAGCGCATTCAACAGCATTTCCTGTGTTACGCGCGCCGCACCGCCCTGGTCCCGACCGGGACCCGTCTGCGGGATTGGCACGAGCGCCATCGACCGCTAGCGGAACGCCTGCGCGGGGAATGGGAGAGGTCGCTGATGGATTTACTGCCGCGGGCACGGCTCACCGACCTGTGCGACTGGGTCGCTGAACGCTTCTTCCCATTGCAGACGCAGGGCTTTACCGAGTCAGCGATCCGCTTTACCCCCTTCGGGACCACCGGGTCTTTCCTCACCATCCTCTTTACCGAGTCTTTCACCAACTTGTTCAAATATTACGCCTCCGAGGACTGCGCCCCGACCCAGGCGTCGTGGGTCAGCACCGGCGATCTGGTCGAACTCACACTCGACAATCCGACCACGCCCAGCGCCGCGGCGATGGTCAAGGGCAGCGGCCGCGGCCATGATTTTCTGCACCTGCTGATCGAGAAGCTCGATGGTCGGGTCAGCACCACCGCGGCCGGACGTTCGTTCAATCTGACGCTGCAATTGCCCGAGAACCTGTTCCTAGAGCAACACCCATGAGCCATTTTCTGTGGATCGAGGACTTTGAAGGCGACATCCGGGTGACCGTCGATCAGGTATTCGGGTTGCCCGAGTGCCCGACGGACCTGCCCGACCTCAAAGATTGGTTGAGCCCGCGCGGGATCACACTCAAGACGACCTTTTTCGAGGCCTACCACCTGGTGCGCGACCCGCAGCAACTGGCCGAAATCGACTATGTGGTCATCGACATCGACCTCAAGCCCTATGAGGATTACGACCTGGACGACCCGGAGTCGGTCGCCGAGATCGACCGCTTCCTGCGCGAAAAGAAGTACCTGAAGGAGACCGCCGAACCCCTGGGTGCAGGCTGGCGTGCGGCCGTCAGCGAGCTCAAGAAGGTCGCCGGCTATCACATCTTTACCGAACTGCTGATCGAGGCCGGCTTCCCGCGGCGGCATATCCTGTTCTGCTCCAATCACGGCGATCAGCTCACCTCCATTACACACGCCTTCGAGGCGGCCAAGCTGACGGCGCCGCTCATCTATACTAAGCACGATGAGGTCGTACGCCAGTGGATTGCCGAGAAACAGACCGACGCCTATTCCGTGCTGCGCCGCGGCGTACTCATGGGCTGCGCCGCGGCCGAGGAGCTGCTCGACCGGCGCGGCGATGACGGGCTCCTGTTCTCGCTCTTCTTCAAGCGCGAGGACGAACCGGAATGGCCCCCGGGCCCCGCCTCCCCCGACTATGTACGCGACTATCTGGCCAGCATGACGGCCCTGCTGCCGCTGTGCGCGCCGCCCAGCAGCGAGCAGCGCAAGCAGCGCTACCGCATCCTGCTGCACGCGCTCAGCCGGGAATGGGACAATCGCGCCAAGGTCAACCACCTGCCGGACAAGTCCACCTACATGGCGAGCTTCGGCACCATTCTCAAAGAGGTCCGCAATTGGACCTCTCACACCCAATTGCTCGACGACCTGAGCGAGGCCGACGTGGCCTTCATCTTCATGGCAGACCTGCGGGCCATGTTTGCCTTTCCACGCGAGTCGCAGCCCCATGAGGAACTGCTGCTCGGGCTGCTGAGTCGCACCTTCGGGGAGGTGACTGAGGACGCCGCCGCCGAAATGATCGGCGCCGATGCCGATGGGCGCAAGCTGCCCCTGGATCGGGTCTATTTCGAGACCAAACGCATGCTCAGCGAGCAGCGCCGGAGCGACGACAACGATCCCTATTATGACCAACTGATCCGGGAACTGGAGAAGGATACCCCCAACCGGGTGGATGAGCGCGACCGGCAGTTCTTCCTGCAGAGCCTGTATCGCATGTTCTGGTTTTACCCCAGCCGCATGCGCCGGGTGAGATACGGCTGGACGGCGGTCAGCGAATCCGGCGAGGCGACCCTGTTCCGCCATTGTGAGTTCTCGCGTACCCAGCGCGAGAGCTTTGCCTTCCAATTGGCACGGCGCATCCTGATCCGCGCCTTCCCCGAGTCCTTTGCGTCGCGCGACACCGCGAAGGCCTGAGCGCATGAAAACACAGCTCTCACGCCAAGGCGCCAAGCTCGCCAAGGTGTTTCGGTGCGATCTGCGCGCCGGCGACTTATCCGCCCGGTGACTGGGAGAGCGCTAGCATGGCCCGACCGACGCACCGGCTGTTGCTCATACTGCTGGCCTGTACCTTCGCCGTCGCGGCGGAACCCCTGCACCCACCCGGCAAGCGCGCACTCTATGAGCGGGTACTGACCCGACCGGGCGCCATGATTGCCGCGGCCCCGGGGGCGCCGGGGCAGTCTTCGATCAAGGCCCTGTCCAGACTCTATGTCTATGCCCGGGAGGGTGTCGACGGACAGGACTGGTTGCGGGTCGGCACCGGGACCCGCGACCACAGCATCTTGGGCTGGCTGGCGGCGGCACACACCATTCCCTGGAAGCAGCAACTCACCCTGGCCTTCACCAACCAGGGCGCCGGGCGCGCGCCCATGCTGTTCATGCGCAGTTGGGACGACCTGCGCGCGATCCTCGACAGCCCCAACCCGGGACAGGCCGCCGACGCCCTGCGGCGCACCGTCGCCGCCGGGCGACCGGACCCCGGTGTATTGGCCGTCGAGCCCGCCAACTTCATCGATTTCAGCCGGCACTTCTATCTGTTGCCGATCCTGGACTTCGCCGAAACCCGCGCCGCCAGCGGCGATAAGGTGAGGGCGCTCAAGGTCGCCTCGGTGACCCTGCCCAACCCCGCCCTCCGCCCGGGCGCCACGGCCACCGCCCCGGGCACGCCGGCAGTCGCCGCGGGTTATCGCGCCGCCGTGGTCTTCGTGATCGACTCCACGCGCTCCATGGGACCCTATATCGCCCAGACCAAGGCCGCCGTCGGGCGTTTCTACCAGCAGATCGCCAAGGCCGGGTTGCTCGATCGGGTCGCCTTCGGACTGGTCTCCTTCCGGGCCGCGGCGAGCGACCCGGACAAGGCGCGCGAGCTGCAATTCGTCGCCCGCACCTATGCCAATCCCGCCGAGGTCCAGGACGGGCGCGATTTTCTGCGGCGAGTCGGCACCTTGGACGAGGCGCGGGTCTCCACCGAGCACTTCGACGAGGACCCCTATGCCGGTATCCAGGCCGCGCTGGACACCCCCGACTGGCGGCAGCGCTTCGCCGAACGCCACATCATCCTGATCACCGATGCCGGCGCGCTCGACGGCACCCAGCGCGACGGCGCGACCGGGCAGCGGGTGCAATCCAGCACCGGGCTGGATGCGCAACGGTTGCGCGGGCTCGTCGGCGAGGCCGGGACCTCCATCGCCGTGCTGCACCTGCTCACCCCCGAGGCCCGGCGCCTGGGCGACACCGAGACCGCCGCCGGGCAGTACCAGACCCTCGCCACCAATGCGGTCAACCAACAGACCGCCTATTTCGCTATCGCCGACGGAAGTGTGGCCGCCTTCGGCACCGCCATCGACGCCTATGCCGGGCGGCTGATCGAGAACCTGGCGCGCCAGCCTGGAGGCCAACCCGCAGGCCAGCCCGGGCCCGCGCTGAACGCCGCCGCAGGCGACCAGTCGGCACAGATCCGGGCGATCGTCGACAGCCTGGGCCACGCCGCACGGCTCGCCTATCTGGGGCAGGTCCAGGGGACGCGGGCGCCGGAGGTCTTCGAGGCCTGGATCAGCGACAAGGACTTCGCCGACCCCTCCCGCGCCGCCGTGGATGTGCGGGTGTTGCTGACCAAGGACCAACTCTCCGACCTGCAACTGGTCTTGAAGGGCATCGTCGAGGCGGCCGAGACCGACCTGAACGCCGAGAACACGGCCCGCAGCTTCTTCAACCGCCTCGCCTCGGTCGCCGCGCGTTTCAGCGTCGACCCCCTGGCCGGCGGCATCGAGGAGTCCACCCGGCTGGCGGACCTGGGCCTGCTCGGGGAATACCTCCAGGGCCTGCCCTACAAGAGCGACGTATTGACCCTGACCCAGGACACCTGGACACGCTGGGGCACCATGCGGCAATACGAGTTCATCGACCAGCTCAACAAAAAGATCCGCCGCTATGGCCTCTATTATGCCGATCAGGACAAATGGGTGGACCTGGCCCAGAGCGGCAAGAGCGACCCGGCCGAGTTGGTGTATCCGATTCCGCTGACCGACCTTCCCTAAACCTCGAAGGCCTTGATCGTCGTCCCGGCCACCGCAGCGGGTCGGTTGGCCGCCGGCCGAGCCAAATCAGGCGTTGGGCGGCGCGACTGCCGTGGTGCCTTCGCCAATTGCTTCGCTATGCCCAGGACTGCCAGCGTGATGCGCGATCACGTCATTAACCCGTGACGGCTCGGCCTTCACGACATCCCAGCACCAGATACCGAAGCCGCCGCGTGCGTTCACCGCGCGCACCCAGGTGTCGAGGGCCAGACGTTTGGCGCGGTTCTGGTCGGAGTCCTCGCCCTTGATCTCAAGCACCAATTGCTTACGATTCGCGAACCGGATCACGAAATCGGGTACGAAGCGCCGCCGGCTGCCGCGCCACAGATAATAAATCTGTAAGCCCAGATGATCGTTCTTGGCATAAGCGGCTACCTCCGGATGAGTTTCCAATAGCGTAGCGGTGTAATGCTCCCAGGTGCTGTCGGCCACCGCGTGGCTGATCTGGGACTTGGTGGTCTCAAGGCAATGCCTGGTCGAGTACCAGGTGCGCATCAGGCGGGTCGAGCCGATGGGGAACTCTGCGTCGAATACCGGCTCCAGCCGCTCGCTGTTCTGCTGCTGAATCTGGGCGACCACATGCCCGACGAGTGTGTCGATGGACAACGCAATGAGAATCCGCTTGCGCAGCGGGTCCTGGTGAAACAGCGAGGGGATGTCCAGTCGGTCGGAGGCAAAGAACTGTTCGACCAGACGCACCAGCTGCTGAATGAGCCACTCCCGCCCGCCGGTAAACCCGTGCTCGACGGTGGCCAACGCCTTGCGCGCGGCCAGGAACAACAGCCGCTGCAGCCGGAATTCCTCGGGCAATGCCGCAAGATCGATAGCGACCGCCTTGGATAGATCGGCCGCACCACCCAATGCCGGTGCCAGGTCCGCGGCGATATGGATCTGCGCCGGATCGATCTTCAGCGGCGGCATGGTCGACCAATCCACCACCAACTCGGGCCGTACCACCACATCGACGCGCAGCACATTGGGCCAGGTAATCTCCAACTCGCTGCGCTCTGGGATGGATTCGATCTGGGTGCTCGGCTTGGGTGGTGGCGGCGGTTTGCCGTCGTCGTCGGTTTCCTGAAAAATCGACAGCGGTACCCCGAATATATTGACGTATTCCGCCTTGAACAGTGCCCGTGTCTGACCGTCCGGACAGATCACCGGTTCCGTCTCATAGGATACACGCCGCAGCCCGCGCCCGATCACCTGCTCGCACAGCAATTGGCTGGTGAAGGCGCGTAGCCCCATGATATGGGTTACATTCTTGGCATCCCAGCCCTCGGACAGCATGGCCACCGAGATGACATTCTGCAGGTCCTGACCGGCGCTGCCGCGCTTGCCAACGTTGTCGATGATGGCGCGCAGCAGCTCCTCCTTCTTCATCGCGCGCAGCGCTACCTTGCGCGTTTCCGGAATGCGCGCTGCTTCCACGATACCCCGCAGTACGTCCTCATAGGCCTTGTCGGCGCCGGCCACCTCGCCGATCTCGGCCTTGTCCAACACCTTGGAGTCGACACGTAAAGTGCGCTCGGGTGCGGTCAGTTCCGGCCAATACGCATCGCCCTGACTAAAATAGTGCTCGATGCGTGCAGCGGTTTCAGTCCGGTTGCAGACCGTCAGCATCACGGGCGGAGACAGGTGTCCCGCTTCCCGCCACGCATTCAATGTCTCACGCCAGTCGGCCCCGAGCAGCGTATAGGCCTCCTGCACGATCTGCGGCAGGGCCTCGTGCGGCTCCGCGCCGCGCCGGTTCAGGTCTTCCGCCACTTCCGGTTCCCGGTAGAGGTGATAGAGCTTACTGCGATAGGTCTGCGTATTCGCCAAGGCGTTGTCGCGGATCACCACGCGCGGGGTCTTGACCAACCCGGCCTCGATGGCGTCGTTCAGGCCGAAATCGGAGACCACCCACTCGAACAGCGCGGCCTCAGTGCTGGTCTTGCCGGTCGGTGCGAAGGGTGTCGCGGAGAGATCGAAACAGCGGGCAATGCGCCGCTTCTTGTGGATACGATCAAGCCCTTCGATCCAGCGGGTGGCCTCGTCGAGGTCGATGCCAAGGGCTTCCGCGTCCTTCTTGCTGATCTTCAGTTCGGCCGGTTTGCGGTAGGCATGATGGGCCTCGTCGTTGATGATGACCAGGTCCCTGGCGCCCGCGAGTCGGCCCAGCACCCGCCGCACAAAGGCCTCGTCGCTTTCCGCTCCCTTTTTGACCACCGAGCGGTCCCGATCTTTGAGCGGCATCAGGTTGTGCCAGTTGTCGATCAGCAGTTCGACCTGATTGAGCCGCTGGCGCAGGGCCTCGTTCGGACAGAGTGCGAAGGTATCGTAGTCGTTTTCCGGGTTTCCCGGTTGCAGCACCCGCAAGCGCTCCTTCACCGTCAGTCCGGGTGCAACGATAAAGATGGCGCGCGAGAAGTCCTTGTTGCGCTTCGGATAGGTCAGTGCATTGAGGACCTGCCAGGTGATGATCATCGCCATCACCGCGGTCTTACCGCTGCCGGTCGCCATCTTATTGCAGAGTCGCTCCCAGGCGCCGCCATCGCCAGGCACGGCGATACCCTGCTTGAAGTCGGGCGGTGCCTCCACATGCCAGATGAGTGTCTCGATGGCCTCGATCTGGCAGAAATAGAAGGCGTATTGCCGACTGGTCTGCGGGTCCTGCCAGTGTTCGAGCAATTGGCGCGTCACCGCGGTGACGCCCGGGTAGTCGGCTGCGCGCCAGGCGTCCACCCGCTCGCGGATACGGTTGACGCGCTCCAGCGGCACGGTGCGCACCGTGTTATTGCGGGTGTCGAAGACCTCGTAACCCGCCGGGCGGCGGCCTTCAAGCAATGCGAGTCGGCTGTCGCCGGCGCGGCGCCAATGATGGGTGGGCCGCTCGAAGGGGGAGCTGATAATGAGCGAGGTGGGATGTTTCATGAACTCGCCAGGCAGCTGAGTGACCGATACAACGCCTGAAAGCTGCTTGACCGATTGCGTTCCGGCAACAAGAGCGGGGCGATGCGCCGGGCGCCATCACGCTTCTGGTAGCTCTGGATCACTCGGCGAAGTTCCTGCGACGGGCTTCCCAAGGCATCCGGGTTGCGATACTTGGCTGAGCGGTCATGCACATGCTCGATCACGGATGCGCTCCCGCAAAGAGTCCTTGTTTCCAGAGGTACCCCATCTGGTCGCCATCTGCCATATAGGCACGCAACTGCTCATCGTCCGCGGCGCGGTGGACGGAGGTGTAGCCCTGATCCTTGACCAGCCAAAAGACTTCATCGAGTTGTACTGCGTTGAGAAAATCCGGCGAATGCGTTGTGACGAAGACCTGTCCGCCGCGCTCGGCATAGGCGCGAAACTCTTCTGCCAGGTCCCAAAGCAGCGATGGGTAAAGCTGATTTTCAGGTTCCTCGACACATAATAGCGGGTGGGGGCTGGGGTCATAGAGTAGAACCAGGTACGCCAGCATTTTGATCGTTCCGTCTGACACGTAGCGCGCGAGAAACGGGTCTTCGAATGATCCGTCTTGAAACTTCAGCAGGACGCGGCCCTCCTCGGTCGTTTTCGCCTCGACCTGCGTGATTCCCGGCACGCGTCGCTGCAGGCGGCTCAAGATCTCGGCAAAGGTCTTGGGATGGTGATTGAACAAATACTCGACGACGAGTGACAGGTTCTCACCCTCACGCGACAGATGCTCGGCGTACCCCGCCTCGGCCTCGGGTCGCGCCCGGCTGATATGGAAATCGGAGAGGTGCCAGTTCTCGATCAGGTTACCCAGGGCCACCACCGCCGGGAATCGCTCGAACTGCGCCAGTCCCTTGATGGCGAGGATGTCGGGGCTCTTGAGGGTTTGCTGTTCGCGTTTTAGCTGCTTTTCATCGGCGACCGAGTCCAGTTCATTGGTCACCGCCTCACCGACACCCTTGGAAAAATCCAAGAAGCGCCACGGCTGGCCGCGACTGCCACGGCGGTATTGCAGAATCTCGCGGACCACCGCCGGGCGGTGATTCAGCTCGTCGATATGCAGTTCATAGGTAATCAGGCGCGAACGGCCCTCGGACAGGGTCGTGCGCAACTTGATCTCGATTTCAATGGGACCGGTGGTTCCCCGGCTGCGTACCTCCGCCAGTCCCCGGCTGCCGCCCAGCCGGCCAAGCGCGGCCGTCACATTGGTCGTCATCGCGTCGCGCAGGAAGGCGAACACCGAAAACAAGGTGCTCTTCCCGGTGCCATTGGCGCCGACCATGACACAAAAGCGCGGAATACTTTTCAGGTTGACATCCCTGAATGCCCGAAAATTCTTTAGCCGGATCGATTCGATCTGCATGGTTCAGCCCTCCAGATTCATCACCTTCAGCGACTCGATCCCGCGGTCATCGACGATCTTCACCGCGATCTTGCGGTTCTCGCCCGGCTCGAAGGGCAGGCTGACGGTGCCGCGGAACTGGTCCAGCAGGGATTCATCCAATTCGGCACGGATGTTCTTCTTTAACTTTTCCCAGCCCTCGCCCTTGCCGGCCATTGGGAAGAACACCTGACGCGGGAACAGGCTGCGCTCGTCATAGTCGGTATCCAGCGCCCACATCGCAATCTTGCTCTTGCCACCGGAGATCAGCTCGCCTTTGACGGTGTCGAAATAGTCGAAACCATGCACCTCGACTTCAAAACGGCCATCGTTGCGCGGGCGGACCTCAACCTCCGGCTGACCCATCAACCAGAAGCTCTGGTTGCCGGCGCGGGCCTTTTTCAGGTCTTCGGTCAGCAGGTCGGTGTTCATTTGGGCCTTGAGTGCCGTGACGCCTTTGATAGAGTCGATGTCCTTGGCCGCCTCCGGGTCGAAGGCGAAGGCGCAGAATAGGATCATCTTCGGCAGCGGAAAGAGATTACCCGCCTCATTGAACGCATGGGCCACCTGGCGTTGCTCCAGCGCAGCATGCTCGGGGCCGAAGCTCACCACCACCCGCTCGCCGCTATCCAGATGACCGCTGGCGTGCAGGTGACGCAGATCGGGATCGGTGGGCAGGGTCTCCAGATCGGCAAGTTTGAGCATCTGACCGCCCTTGCCGCGCACGCCGGTCTTGAGTAGTTCGTCACGCCATTGGTGCTGACGGCCGGACTCGCCGGTGCGGGCAATGCTGGCGTCTGCCTCATCGGGACCGCCGGGCTCGTCCATCGACTGCACGCTCGGGAAGGGGACTGCCTCCATGGTGAATGGGCCGCTGATCCGCAGCTTGTTCTTCGCTACCGCGGGCTGGTCGTACAGGACCTCCTGATCGGCATGGGCGGCGATCGACAGATCCATCTGCCGCTGCATCGCCTGGCGGGCACTGTGATACGCATCAAAAACCGGGCGGGCGGCCTCCGGCCAGCCCTCTGGAAAATCGAATGGCACCTCCCATTCATCAAGGGCGGTGCCCTTGCCGACCGCGAGCCGTTGACCTTTGCGCCCGCCCTCGGTCACGAGAAGACTGTCGGTCGGTGGGTGCGACTTCAAGGCCGTATTCAAGTCGACGAGTGCCGCCATGATGGCGGGGTGCATCCGCTCGTGGATGTTGTCGATCTCCGGATTGTTGGCGATCGATTTCAGCGTGACGTGCGGCACCGTCTTATAGATAAAGCCGCCTTTCAGTCCCTCGTGCGCGTATTTGAGTTCGTAATAGTCGAAGCTGGCGGTCATCAGCCGCTGCTTGGCGAGCGTGGTTGCCACCCGCGAGGTATCGCAGGTGATCCAGCGGCGGCCCCATTTTTCGGCCACAAAGGCGGTGGTGCCGGAGCCGCAGGTGGGGTCGAGTACCAGGTCGCCGGGGTCGGTGGTCATCAGGAGGCAGCGCTGCACAACTGCCATCGCGGTCTGAACGACATAGACTTTATCCGAAGTCCCTGCGACGTCAGTCCATACGTTTGAAACCTGATAAGCGGGAAAATCCTCTAGGAACCGTTTGTACTGAAGCGTTTTTCTGCCGCCACTTATGCGCCCCGCTCTGATCAAGCGGGTAAAGCCCAATTCGCCCGTTTTCCAAAAACCACCGCTTGGCTTCCATGCGGCACCGCGAAACTCGACCGGAAATGAGCCCGGAGGCCGATTCGAGACCAAGGCGGTCCATCTATAGCTATGACCATTCTCGTCGCATAAGTTATATCGCTCCCCTGATCCATGACCTTGGCCAAGAACTTTTTCAAAATAGACCTGATGATATTTTAGCCGCGCCTTGTCCTTGGCAAACCAAATACAGTAATCAGCAATATTTGCAAGTAGCTCTGATGCTTGACCTCCGGTTTTTTGCACTACGATGACGCTGACAAAATTATCCGATCCAAGAACTTCATCCATAATCTCCCGCACATGGTGCAGGTTCTCATCCGAAATCTGCACAAACACGCTGCCCGACTCGTGCAACAGTTCCCGCGCCAGCAACAGCCGATCACGTAGATAGGTGAGATACGAATGGATGCCCAACTCCCAGGTATCGCGGAACGCCTTGATCATCTCCGGTTCCTGCGTCAGGTCCGCATCGTTGCGGTCCTTCACGTCGCGCTTGCCGACGAAGGGCTGGAAATTGCTGCCGTATTTGATGCCATAAGGCGGGTCGATATAGATCATCTGCACCCGGCCGGCCATGCCCTCCTTTTGCAGCAGGCTGTTCATCACCAGCAGGCTGTCGCCGGCGATCAGGCGGTTGGCCCAGCCGCGCTCGTGGCGGTAGAAGTCGATGGCGTCGCGCAGCGGGAGGTTCTCGAAGGGGGCGTCGAACAGGCCAAGCTGTATCCTCTTTTCTGCCCCCTTGGACTGGCCTTCGCCCTTCATCCGTTTGCGCACGGCCGAGAGGATGCTGGCGGGGTCGATACGCTCATGCACATGCAGGCTGACGGTATCGATCTCAAAGTTGGTGCGCTCGGCCTTGCCGGCCCAGTTCAGATAGGGCGATTGCAGGCGCTTCAATTCCTCTAGCGCGGCGCGCATCCGCTCCGGCTCGCCGGACGCCAGGGCATCGTCGATCAGTGACTCGATGTGGGCGCGCTGCGGGTCGAAGGTGAGCGCGGGGTCGAGGTGGGGATCGTAGGCCCAAGTGGTCTTGCCGGCATCCGGGTCGGTGGCCGGCGTGACCATGCCGACCTCCGGATTGTTCTTGCGTTTGTCCAGGTGGCGGTAGGCGATGACCTGGGCCGCCTCGTCGGCCGCCGGGCGGCTCTTGGGCTTGGGCGTTGCTATGGCCTTGGGTGACTTCGCCTTGTTGGGCAACGCGGCAGCGGGTGGGGCCAGTTGGGTCTGAAGCGCAAAGCCATCGGCACCGTCGGCCAGGTCGTCTACGGTGTTGCTCCCGGTCGCACTGGCCCGCCGGACCGTGCCGCCGCGCCCCTGACCCTTGATCAGCACCCCCTGGGCAATCAGCGCGGCCTGCGCTTGCCAATAGTCGGCTTCCGCGAGTGTCAGACCCTCGGGTGCCAGGTGCGCCTCGATCTGCCGCCGCAACGCGGTATTGCCGATCGTGGTGCCATCGGCCGGCACCAGGGACAGCAGCAGGTCTGTCAGTTGTTGCGGGTGGTCGGACGGGGTCTGCGAGTTATGGTCGACGAACATTTTTACTCCCTAATCCTTCGAGTCGCGACAACCAACCGTGAAAACGCGGGCAGGCGGCGCGGATGGCCGGTAGGCCGATTTCCAGCGCGAGGAGCGGACCATGGAAGGTCTTATCGTAGCGTTGGTTCAGGTGATCGTGAAACAACGCGCTCAGACGCTTCGACGGCGCGGTCTGCGGGCTGTCATTGACCTGCTCCGCACCACCGCAGCCGGCGACGGCGGCCTCGATCGCGGTGCCGATTGCTTCTTTAGCGAGATACCGTGCCAGCACAGAAGGTGCCGAGAACAGCAGTGCCTCGAATTCGTAGACCTGGACGTAGGGTATCAGTCGATGGGGCGCGTCAAGACTGAGGCTCATTCGGTGGCATAGCGCATCGGGCGCTTCGTTCGGCTCCCGGTCTTTGAAGCCGTAGAAATCGTACAGGGTTGTCACGAAGTCGAACGACGGCAGGAGGCGACGGACCTCGTTGCGAAAACGATCAATGCCGATGGCGCCCCCGATGGCGTTCGGTCCACGCAGGTTGCGCTTGGTCACGGCGATCTTGGGTTCGACATGGATAGAGAATGCCTCCAGATGCCCCCGGAGGACCTCGCGGCAGAATTCGTACTCGGTCTGACCCTCCACGGAGATCGCCGGCCGCAGGGTCATGGTGTTCCCCCGAAGATGTTTTTCTCCCACAATTCACCGATGGCGTAGTCGTCAAGCCACTGATCCAGTTCTTCGGCGCTCAGGCGGCGGAAGCGGGAGGCGTTATCTATCAAGTCGACGACGATCAGGTCTTCCCAGGAAAATTGATTGGCCAGCGTGACCGACTGGGTGGAGGCGATGATCTGGGTCTGGCTGGATGCCGTGCGCATCATTCCGGCAAGCAATTGTAGCGCATAGGGGTGTAGACCAAGTTCCGGCTCATCGAGAAGGATGATCGTTGGGAGCCGGGGTTGCAGCAGCAGGGTGGTGAGACAGATGAATCGCAGGGTGCCGTCGGAGAGGTCGCCGGCATCGAAGGTATCGTCGCTTCCGCGGTGCCGCCAGCGCAACCGGATCTGTCTGGCGTTGGCCGGCTCTGGTTCCAGAACGAAGTCGAGAAAGAACGGCGCCACGCGTTGAATGGTTCGGACAATCAGGGCGTAGGCCGGGGTTTCGCGCAGTGCGCGCAGAAAGGCTGCCAAGTTGTCCGCTTGGGGGAGGAGGACCGCCGTCTCGTCGATGCGGCCGGGCTGCTTGACTCTTGCGGATTCGCTCGTGTCATGGAAGTGGTAGACCTTCCAATCTCGCAGGTAGCCGACGATATGGCCGGTCGCATCTTTGGTGTGTGGCTGGTCGGGCAGTGCGGATTCTCTGGCGCCGGGGGTTCCCAAGTGATAATGCTTGATGCCTCCGGAATAGCCGATGGAGTGGCCGAAGAATTTGCATATTTCCTTTTGGAATAGCAGCCCTCCCGCCGCGTCTGGAGCCAATGTGACACTGTAGGCGTTCGGCGTAAAGTGCAGGTCGATCGTTAGCGCACTGGTCCGCTTACGTCCAAAGAACAGCAGCTTGTCCGCACCAAGCTGCTGGGCGACATGAAATTGCAGGTTCTTATTGACCAGTTGGTTGACGAATCTGAACAGGCCGATGAAGTTGGACTTACCGGCGCCATTGGCGCCGAGTAGGATGTTAAGCTGCTTCAGGCGCAAGTCGAGATGCTCGATGGACTTGTAGCCCTCGACCTTCATTCGATTAAGTCTTCCGAGAACGCCCATAGTCAGTTCTTCATTTCCGACGGTTAGCGTCTTGCGCTGTGCTCCCTGGAACCAAGGCTAACGGCCATGGCAGGACACCAGCCACCCCGGCCAATGAAATTCCCCGTGGGAGCGGGCTGCGACCGCGATGTCATGCGAACCGGCACGCCGAGGTTGCGTCGCGGCCAGAGGCCGCTCCCACAGAACCTCACGCGGTCTTCACGGCCCAGGGCCGGGCAAGTCATTTGCCCCGCCAAGCCCCCCATGCGACCTTTTCGTAGGCGCACCGCCCTCTTGGGTCACTCGCTCACCCCTTGCGCCGCCGCCCCGCCGGTCTGGTCCCCGCGGCCGGCGCATCGGTCGGCGCCAGCACGAAGTCGATCTTGCGATCGTCCAGGTTCACCGCGGCCACCTGGATGCGCAGGCGGTCGCCCAGGCGGTAGATGTTGCCGCTGCGCTCGCCCTGGAGGCGGTGGCCGATGGGGTCGAAGTGGTAGTAGTCGTTGTCCAGGGCGGTGATGTGGACCAGGCCGTCGACATGGACGGTGTCCAACTGCACAAAGATGCCGAAGGAGGTGACGCTGGTGATGGTGCCCTCGAACTCCTCGCCCAGCTTGTCCTGCATGAACTCGCACTTGAGCCAGTCGTTGGCATCGCGGGTCGCCTCGTCGGCGCGCCGTTCGGTGCCGGAGCAGTGCTCGCCGATCTGCTGGAGGTCGGACTTGGAATAGTCCAAATCCTCCGCGGTGCCGTCCGCCAGCAGGTGCTTGATGATGCGATGCACCACGAGATCCGGGTAGCGGCGGATGGGCGAGGTGAAGTGGGTGTAGGCGGGGAAGGCGAGGCCGAAGTGCCCCACGTTCTCGGCGCTGTACATGGCCTGCTGCATGGAGCGCAGCAGCACGGTCTGGATCAGTGCGCGGTCGGGCCGGTCCTGGACCTCGCGCAGCAACTGGGCATAGTCCGCCGCGACCGGCTTCTCCCCGCCCGGGAGCTTGAGCGCGAGCTGGCCCAAGAATTCGCGCAGGTCGCTCAGCTTCTCCTGGCTCGGCAGGTCGTGGATGCGGTAGAGGGCCGGGACCTTCTTGCGCTCAAAGTGCCGGGCGGCGGCCACGTTGGCGGCCAACATGCATTCCTCGATCAGGCGGTGCGCGTCGTTGCGGATCACCGGGACCACGGCGCTGATGCGCCCCTGTGCATTGAAGACGAACTTGGTCTCGGTCGTGTCGAAGTCGATGGCACCGCGCTCCACGCGGGCGGCGTGCAGCACCTGATAGAGCCCGTGCAGGTCTTGCAGATGCGGCAGGACGGCGGCGAAGCGTTCGCACAGGGTGGGGTCGCGGTCCACGATCATGGCCGCCACCTGGTCATAGGTCAGGCGCGCCTTGGAGCGCATCACCGCCTGGAAGAAGCGGGTGCGGGTGACCTTGCCCTCGGTGTCGATGTAGAGCTCGGCGGTCATGCACAGCCGATCGACGTCCGGATTCAGCGAGCACAGCCCGTTGGACAGGACCTCCGGCAGCATCGGGATGACGCGGTCCGGGAAATAGACCGAGTTGCCGCGCTCCAGGGCCTCGGTATCCAGGGCGGTGCCGGGGACCACATAGGCCGAGACGTCGGCAATGGACACCAGGAGCTTCCAGCCCTTGGGCTTGCGCTCGCAGTAGACGGCGTCGTCGAAATCGCGGGCGTCGGCCCCGTCGATGGTCACCAGGGCCAGCTTGCGGAGATCCGTGCGGCCCGCCTTGGCGGATTCGGGCACCTCTGGGGTGAGCCCGGCGACCTCGGCCACGACCTCGGCCGGCCACTCCACCGGCAGGGCGTGGGCGCGGATGGCGATGTCGGTCTCCATCCCCGGGGCCATGTGATCGCCCAGGACCTGCGACACCCGCCCGATCGGCTGGGTGCGGCTGGTCGGCTGGTCGGTGATCTCGGCCACCACGATCTGACCATGGGTGGCGCCGTTTAAGCGGTCGCTGGGGATGATGACGTCGTGGGAGATGCGCTTGTTGTCAGGCGCCACGAAGCCCACGCCGCTCTCCTGATAGAGCCGGCCGACCACCGTGTGGGTGTTGCGCTCCAGGGTCTCGACCAGTGAGCCCTCCAGGCGCCCGCGCCGGTCGCGCCCGCTGACGCGCACCACCACCCGGTCCCCATGGAACAGCGACTTCATGTCCTTGGGGTAGAGATAGATGTCGTCACCGCCCTCGTCCGGCCGCACGAAGCCGAAACCGTCCTGATGCCCGATCACCCGCCCGGCGATGAGGTCCCGGTGGTTGACGATGCAGAAGGCGTCCTTGCGGTTGCGCAGCAGTTGGCCGTCGCGGACCATGGCGCCCAGGCGGCGCTCCAGCGCGATCAGGTCGGGCTCGGTGGTCAATTGCAGGGCGACTGCCACCTCGCCGAAACCGAGCGGGGCGCCGTTGGCGGTCAGGGTGTCGAGGATGAACTCCCGGCTCGGGATGGGATTCTCGTACTTCTTCGCCTCGCGCTGACGGTTGGGGTCGCGGTCGCGGGCGGTCGGCGCTGGGGAAGCGGCCTGTCCAGATTCTGGGGCAGGCTTGGCGCTGGCCTTGCGGGTGGGCCGCTTGGGGGCCGGGGGTGCGGCCTCCTGGGTCGGGGCCGGGGCCTGATCTTCTGGGGGGGTGTCGGTCGATTTGCGTCTAGTCACGTGGTGTTACTGAGTCTATCTGGGGGCTTGGGCGAATATAGCCTAGTGTAGCGTTGACAAGCCCGCCCTGTCTCACTAAGATGCGCGCTCCTTACCGGCCTTGTCTCTCACAAGCTGGCCTGGCAGGGAATCTAAGCCGAGGTGGCGGAATTGGTAGACGCGCTAGTTTCAGGTATTAGTGGGGCAACCCGTGGAGGTTCGAGTCCTCTTCTCGGCACCAAATCCTGATCGGGCTCCGACCCGATCAAAAAAAAGCACTGTTTAAGCAGTGCTTTTTTTTTGCGTCTATTTGCGGTCCAGACCGGTACCCATCCTCCTCACCTAAGTCCAACACGCTGGAGGCGGGCTTCTGCGTGGACTGCCTGGAGGAGGCCCTGCGGGTCCATGGCCGGCCCGCGGTGTTCAACACCGACCAGGGGTCGCAGTTCACCAGCGCGGCCTTCACGGGAGCGCTCCTGGACGCCGGCATCGCCATCAGTATGGACGGGCGGGGTCGGGCGCTGGACAACATCTTCGTGGAGCGTCTGTGGCGCACCGTGAAGTACGAAGACGTGTACATCAAGGGCTACGCCAGCCTGCCCGAACTGTTGCTCGGGCTGACCGAGTACTTCGCCTTCTACAACGGCGAACGCCCGCATCAATCCTTGGGTTACCGCACGCCCGATGACGTGTATCGGTCGGGGGACGGCGGTGGGGCTTGCATCGTCGATCGTTTCGGCGGCCCAGCGCCCGCGGCGGCGGCGCCAGTGCGGGAGGCGGCCTAGTGCTGGCGGACTCCGTGTGGACAAAGCGTGAATGTCGCAGTAGCGAGCGTGTGGACAAGCCGGGGACAACGCGCCGCGGGCGCGTTGTCCCCACCTTGCCCACACTCATTCACCCTTTGCCCACACTGCGCCGCACGAGCCCCGGCGCTGGCTGAGGACGCCGGCGGCGCAACAACAACAGATTTTTTCTCCGAATCGCTGCGCGGACGCGGTCGTAACGACCGCTGCGCGGCGGCTGGGGCAGCGCCAAACCGCTGCGATGAACGTGGGCACGATAGCTGCAATTCGGGGGAAAACTGTCCTGGACATGGGGCCCACTTTACTGGCGCTTTTCTGATCGCGGGTGTGGGCCGGGGCTCCCCCGGCCCCGGACCTCAGCGGACGATCACGCGGGCATTCACCGGCTGCACCGGGCGGCTGTTGGCGCCGTGCATGGCGGCCGTCAGGCGGTCCACCTGGGACTGGGAGACGGTCATCGGCGCCTTCAGCACGATCCAGCGCACCCCCTCGGTACAGGGCGGAGTGGTCAGTGAACCGTCGAAGCGGAAATAGCCCTTGTCCGTCGGCAGCAGCGCGGCCGGATCTATGGGGGCGGGCGGGGCCGCTGGCGTGTCGGTGCGCTCCGGCATGGCGTTCCAGACCTGCGCGATCACGGGGTTCTCAGCCCCCAGTCGATACAGGACCGAGATCACCGCGAGGTGTCCCTCCGGATCGGCGTGGACCAGGTGCCCCTCCATGGCGAATGACTCGCCGTTCATCTTGTCCTCGCTAGGGGTGTGGAAGTGGAACTGCTTCAGGGTGAAGGTCCGGCCGTCCAGGGTCAGGGTGGAGCCGGGGGCCACGTTCACCTGGATGGTGTGCCCGTTGTTGACGACATCCTGCCCCAGACCCTGGTAATCGATGACCAGGGGCGGCAGGGTGGCGTCGAGGGCGCCGCTGACGTCCACCGGCGACTGCGCGAAGCCGGCGGCACAGGCGGCGTAGGCCGGGTCGAGATCGGCCCAGTGGGTCGGACCCTCAGCGCCGCTATAGGACCAGTGGGCATGGTGGCCCGCCTCGGCGGCGACGGTGGGGTGTACCCAGGGGGCGAGGGCCAGACACAGGGTCAGGCCGGGGATCAACTTTGGCATCGGAAACTCCTTCTCAATAGTCACTATTAAAGAGGTTGCCAGCATAGCAAAATTACGGTTTGTTCGGTATCTGGGCTGACAGCTGGGTCGAGCGCTGGCGCTGGTCCAGTTGCGACCGCCGGGACCGGCCCGCGAGTGCTAGACTGAGCGCCCGTCGTTTGATCGTTGTGCTGATCGATGCCAAGCCTCACACCGCTCCAACCCCCGGAGCCCGCCCCGCGTCTGATCGTCGCCCTGCGTCTCGCCACCGCGCCCATCCATGCGGCCGTCGAGCGGTTGCCGGCCATGGTGCGGCTCACCGGGCCGGGCGTGAGCCGCGTGGATTATTGCCGCTATCTCAGTACCATGGCGCAGGTCTACGGCACCCTGGAGCCGCCCCTGTATGCCGCGTTGGGCGCGCTGCGCGCGGCCGTGCCGCCGCTGGGTCTGCGCCCCAAGTTTCCGATCCTCTGCGCCGATCTTGCGGCCTACGGCCTGGCGCCGCCGCGCCTGGCGCGGGCTGAACAAGCCACCCCCGATCTCAGCACGGCCGTCGGCGGACTTTATGTCCTGGAGGGTTCGACCATCGGCGGCCGGGTGGTGGCCCGGCACCTGCGCCAATGCTTGGGCGATCCACTGCTTGGTGGGGGCTTCCTGGACTTCCACGGCGAGGGGGCGTCGGCCGCCTGGAAGGGGTTTGGGCTCGCCCTGGAGGGCCTGCGGGCGCAACGATTGGTGGACCCAGAGCAGGTGATTGACGGTGCCCTCAGGGTCTTTCGGCAGGTTTGCACCCTGTTGGCGACCATGGACCAGGCGGGGGCCGACGCCTGACCCTGGCGGCTCCGAGCCGAGGGCGCGCGAGTGTATGGACGCATCGGGATGAACGAGCAGTCGGCGGTGGCGGCGGAGGGGCCGCCCGTGGTGGCGCCGGGTTGGCCGCGGCGGTCTTGGCGCGCGCTGCGGTTGCTGGTGCTGCGCGTCTTGGTGGGCCTGGCGCTCGGCAGCGCGCTGGTGGTCGGTGTCCTGCGCTGGGTCGATCCGCCGACCTCATCCTTCATGGTGCGCCAGTCATTCGTGGCCTGGCGCATTGGCCGGCCGCCGCCCTATCTCTATCACGCCTGGGTGCCCTGGGAGCGTATCCCGCCGGTCCTGGTCCTGGCCGTCATCGCCGGGGAGGATCAGCGCTTCGCCGATCACCATGGCTTCGACCCGGTGGAGCTGCGTCGGGTACTGGCCACCTGGCAGCGGGGCGGGCGGCTGCGCGGTGCCAGCACCATCACCCAGCAGACCGCCAAGAACCTGTTTCTGTGGCCTGGGCGTAGCTGGTTACGCAAGGGCCTGGAGGCCTGGTTCGCGGGGCTGATCGAGTTCATGTGGCCCAAGCAACGGATACTGGAGGTCTATCTCAACATCGTGCAGTTCAGCCCCAGCACCTATGGGGTGGCGGCGGCCAGCGAACGGTATTTTCAGCGCCCGGTGGAGGCGGTCGGGTTGCGCGAGGCGGTCCTGCTCGCCGCGGTCCTGCCCGCCCCTTCCGTGTACCATCTGAATCGTCCCTCGCTGCGCCTGCTGCGGCGCGCCGCCTGGATCGCCGATCAGATCCAACGCATCGGCGGGCGGCGGTATATCGATCGACTGTAAACAAGATAAAATCGCCGCGAATGACGCCCGCGGGTGGTGCCGGCGCCATGGCCTTTAACTTGATTCAATTTTTTGTGAGGGGGATGTCAGTGTCCGAAGAGCAAGAAACCGCGGCGCAGCCCGCCATCGTCCAGGCGTTGCTGCGCGCCCCGCCGGCCGAGGCGCAGTTGCTGCTGGCCTGGGCGCGGGGGCTCGGCGTCATTCGTCACGGTGAACTGCGCGGGGGCAAGAAGATGGCCGCCATGTTCGCGCTCACCCGCGACCACAAGGCGACCTGGCCGATCCTCAAGGTGATGTCCCGGGCCGTGAAGATCATCGCCTGGGACGCCCGCTCCTGGAAGCTGCGACTGGGTGTCGTGGCCGTCGTGGGTACCTTTGTGGCGGTCGGCAATGAGGGGGCCGCCATCGTGGCCTTGGGGGGCGGTATCGGGCTCCCGCTGTGGGTCTTGATGGGGGCCGGCGGCGTCGTGCTCGGCCTGCTGGCCGACCTGGTCAAGCGGCAATTGCAGAAACCCCGCGCTGCTTAGTCCGGCGGACAATACTGCTCGACCAGGGCCTCGTAATACTCCAGCTTCCGCTCACGGTAATCGCGCTCGTCCGTGTTCTTGTAGGTGCCGCGGGTCTTTTCGCGCCAGCGGGCGGCCTCGGCGCGATTCTTGGCACACTTGGCCCGGTCATTGCCGGGCTGTTTTTTGGTCTTCGGCCGGGTCGCCCGCGCCGCCCGGTCCCGCTGCCGTTGGGCCTGCTTGCGCTCGGCCTCGAACGCCTTGAGTTGCCCTTCGATCGAGTAGTCCTTGGCCTTTCCCTTGCCCGCGTGGTCGGATGGGGCCGGGTCCAGCGTCAGTTGTTCAGATGCCGCGGCCCCGAGTGCGCATTGGGTCTCCTGGTAGACGATGCTGCCATCGGATTGCAGGCACTTGTAGGGCCCGGCCCAGAGTACACCGGACCAGACACCGATCAGGAGCAGCCGGATGGCGAGGGTGCGCGGGTTCATGGCGGTAGGACCGGTGCCGCCCTCAGCCGCGCCGGCGCGCCGCGGCCGCGGCCAGTTCACGCAGCATGGGCTCGGTGTCGTCCCAACTGACACAGGCATCGGTGACGCTCTGGCCGTAGACCAGCCCGGTGGCGGCGCCTAAATTCTGCTTGCCACCCACCAGGTGGCTTTCGATCATGGCGCCGATGATGCGCGGGTCGCCGCGGGCGATCTGACCGGCCACGTCCTGGCACACCCGGATCTGCTTTTCGGGTTTTTTGCGGCTGTTGGCGTGACTGAAATCGATCATGATCTTAGGCGTCAGGCCCGCCTCGACGATTTGCTCCGCGGCGATGTTGACGCTCTCGGTGTCATAGTTGGGCCGATGCCCGCCGCGCAGGATGATGTGGGTGTCGGCATTGCCGGCGGTGGAGAAGATGGCCGATTGCCCCTCCTTGGTGACCGACATGAAGACATGCGGTCGGGCCGCCGAATGGATGGCGTCGATGGCCACCTTCACCTCGCCGTCGGTGCCGTTCTTGAAGCCCACCGGGCAGGACAGGCCGGAGGCGAGTTCGCGGTGTCCCTGACTCTCGGTGGTGCGGGCTCCGATCGCGCCCCAGCTCACCAGGTCCGCGATGTACTGCGGGCTGATCAGGTCCAGGTACTCGGTCCCCGCCGGCATGCCCATCTCGGCCAGATCGAGCAGCAGCTTGCGGGCGAGCGACAGGCCCTTGTTGATCTCGAAGCTTTCGTCCAGGTCCGGGTCGTTGATCAGACCCTTCCAGCCGACGGTGGTGCGCGGCTTCTCGAAATAGACGCGCATCACCACCACCAGGTCGGCGCTCATCGCTTGGCGCACCGGCAGGAGGCGCCCGGCATACTCCAGGGCGGCCTGGGGGTCGTGGACTGAGCAGGGACCCACCACCACCAGCAGTCGGTCGTCCTCCCCATGGAGGATGCGCTGGATCGCCCGGCGGGTCTCGAAGACCGTGTCGGCGGCGCGCTCGGAGACAGGGAAGCGCTCGTGCAGCGCCCGTGGGGGTTGCACTTGAGTGATGGCGCGGATGCGCAGGTCGTCGGTCTGATGGGGCATGGCAGGGCAGCCGGGTCCGGGTCCAAGGCGAAGAGTGAGAAGTATAGTTCAAGACCTGCCGCGAACGGGTGGAGGGGGAGTGGCCGGGGTGTCGATTGACTTGGCTTATGCACTGCATTGCTTTTCTTCGTATCGGTGCGTCTTGGCTGGCGCACTTCGCCGGTCTTGAGCGCGTTGGTCCGCCAGCAATTGCATCCCGGCCTGACAGCGTCCACCATTGGGGGAACCGCGCTGCCGATGGGAGCCCCCGATGACGATACTTTTGGCCTGGCGTAATGAATGGTCTTTGGGCATCGATGCCTTGGATGACGACCACCGTGCGTTGGTCGAGTCACTCACCGACATCTGTCTGCGCTACTGCCCCCAGGCGAGCGTGTTGGCCCCCCTCGGGGGTGCGCTGCGCGGCGCTCCCGCGCGGCTGTCTCTGGTGGATGCGTTGAGCGACTTCGGCGATAAAGTGCGCATGCATTGCCGCCGCGAGGAGGCCTTTTTGCGCGCCATCGGCTACCACGAGTCGGCAGAACACGAGGCGCAACATGCCGCCCTCATGGTGCAATTCGATGCCATGCTCAGCGATTACCGCGCGCGGGGCGTCCAGGTCTTCGACTCCCCGACCCGCGAGTGGGTGCGCGATTGGCTGCTCGTCCACATCGTCGACGGCGACCGGGAGTTCGTGCGGTCCTATTTCGCGCTCTGTGGTTTGGAGGGTGTCGGTGCCGCGCCTCGGGCAGATGCCACCAGAGACGCCCGCGGGCGCTGCACGGGCGCGCGGTGCAGTCCCTGGAATGCCTCCCGGGATAGCGCCATCGCCATCGGGATCGCTGTGCCCAAGCCCTGATCGTTGGCCTCGCCGTGCTTGGCCAGCGTGGCGAGGTTGCCGGCGATGCTGTCGCACTTTCGCCCCTTGTCGATGCCCCGGACATGACCGAACCACTCTCCAAGCAAGACCTCGCGGCCCTGGTGGACCAACTAATCCTGGAGCAGGGCCGGCTGGACCCGCTGGAACTCCTGATGGCCTGCGACTACCTGGCCTATGCGGACTACGAGTCCTGGCGGCTCGGCGGGGTGCCCGACCTGGAGGGGGTGTTGCGCGTGCCAGCGGAGCAGGCGGCCGAACTCCTGGCCCGGGCGGGTCGTTATGCGGCGGCCCAACGATTGGCGGCGGTGCCCCTGGAGCATCGTGCCTGGGGTGCGAGCGACCGGCCCATCCCGATCGGCCCCGCGCGCGGTCCCCATCCGGGGTTGGTACGCGGTTGCGCCAAGGCCTTCGCCCCGCCCGCCGGTCGGGTGCAACTCGACCTCTTTCACGACAGCCAGGACCAGATTTTGGAGGAGGCGGTCCGGGCCGCCCTGACGGCGCGCCGCATCGACGCGGCTCATGCCGCCCTGACCCGGCTCATGAGCCTGGACCCCCGACACCCCCGGCTGCGCCGCTATCTGCGACTCATGCAGGCGGTGGAGGACCTGCCTGGACTGGCGGTGGCAGAGCAACTGCAAACCCTCGAATCGCTTGAGCCAGAGGTCCGGGACCTACTCGGCCACCGGGCGCGGGACCTGCTCGCCCCCCTCTGGGTCGGTCTGGCCGAGGCGCTCGCTGGCCAGCCATTCGACCCCGGTGCCCCGCAGCGCCACGCGGGCTACGCCTGGGCACGCGCCGGGCGCTACCCGGCAGCCCGTGAAGCCATCGAGGCGCTGCCCGACTGGCGGCGCTGGCCGGCACTCATTCTGGCCCATGCGGAGCTCTGCCGACGCCTGGTCGACCCGTCCGCCGCCCGCCGTGACTGGGCGGTGCTGTGCTGGGAGGACCCCGTCCAGGCACGCCTGGCGCTGGCGGCCAACGACCTCGCGGACCCCCGGCTGCGGCGGCTCTGGCGCGACTTTAGCGATGTCGACCTGGACCCGTCGGGGCTGGAGTCTGGCCTGGATCAGGACATCCAGGACTTCCCGGCCTGGCTCCTGCTCGCCGACCCCGGCACCGCTGCCGCCGTGCCGCCCGACCTGGCCCCGCCCGGGGCGATCGGTGAGGCCTACCGGCTGCTGCATGGGTTGGTGAGCGGTGCGGACGGCATCCCGCAGCGCGCGGCGCTGGCGCTGGCGCTGGTGCGACCTGGACTCTTGAGGCTCTATCTGGAGACTCGCGAGACCGGTCGCGGTGCGGCGCACCCTTGATCCTGGAAAGAGCAGATCTCACGCGAAGCCGCGAAGAACGCGAAGTTATTCTTTGTGATCTTTGTGTCTCCGTGTGAGGATTGTTCTTTCTATCGCCCGCCGCAGCGCGCGCCGAGCGCACGCGGTACACTTCCGCCACCACGGACCCCGAGCACCACGCCCCCGATGCACCAGATGCGCGCCATGATCCTCGCCGCCGGCCGCGGCGAGCGTATGCGTCCACTGACCGACACGGTTCCCAAGCCGTTGTTGATGGTCGGCGGCAAGCCACTGATCCAGTACCACATCGAGCGCCTGGCCCAGGCCGGGGTGCGCGACATCGTGATCAACCACGCCCATCTGGGCGCGCAACTCGAGGCCGCCTTGGGCGACGGCTCCCGGCTGGGGGTGCGGCTGCGCTATTCCCCAGAGGGTGAAGGCCAGGCACTGGAGACCGGCGGCGGTATCTTCAAGGCCCTGCCCCTGCTCGGCCCCGCCCCCTTTTTGGTCGTCAACGGGGACATCTGGACCGACTGCCCCTTTGCGGGTCTGGGACTGACCGACGGCGACCTGGTCCACTTGGTGCTGGTGCAGAACCCGCCCCAACACCCGCTCGGTGACTTTGCCTTGGACGGGGACCGGGTCCGCCGGGACGGCGAGCCCCGCTATACCTTCAGCGGCATCGGCGTCTACCGCCCGGAACTGTTCGCGGGCTGCACCCCCGGGGCCTTTCCACTCGCCCCGCTGCTGCGCCGGGCGATGGATTCAGAGCAGGCGGGCGGACGGCTCTATCGCGGTCACTGGTATGACATCGGCACACCGCAGCGGCTGGCGCAGTTGGATCGGTGGCTCCTGGCGGGCGGCGCCTAGACCGTCGATCAACCAAGAGAGGCCCATGCTCCAAGAACTCGACCACCTCCCCGCCGGCCTGCTTGAGGCCGACAGCCGCGACCTGTGCCGCTGCCTGGGCGGCCCGACCCTGATCCACCTGCCCGGGGCGCGCCAGCCGCCGCTCTTCGTCTGCGTGTTGCTGCACGGCAACGAGACCGTGGGCTGGGATGCCATCCGCGGACTGCTGCGCGAGCGCCTCGCCCGCGACGGCGAGCTGCGGTTGCCGCGCGCCTTGAGCCTCTTCATCGGCAACGTGGCGGCGGCCGCGCAGGGCGTCCGCCACCTGCCGGACCAACCGGACTATAACCGGGTGTGGCCGGGGGGCGACTTGCCCCACATGCCGGAAACCGAGCTGATGGCGGCGGTGGTGGAGCGCATGACCAGGCGTGGGGTTTTTGCCAGTATCGACCTGCACAACAACACGGGCACCAACCCCCATTACGCCTGTGTCGAACGGCTGGACAGCCGGACCCTGCAACTGGCCACCCTGTTCGCGCGCACCCTAGTCTATTTCACCGGTGCCAGCGGGGTGCAGTCCGATGCCTTCGCGGACCTGTGCCCGGCGGTCACCCTGGAGTGCGGCAAGGTCGGCGAGACGGCCGGGTTGAACCACGCGCGCACCCTGCTGGACGCCGCGCTGCATCTGGTCGCGGTGCCGGACCACCCGGTGGCGCCCCACGACATCGACCTGTTTCATACCGTTGCCCGGGTCCTGGTCCCGCCGGGCGTGAGTCTCGCTTTCGCACCGGCCGAGGCCGACCTGCTGCTCGATCCCGAAATCGAGCGCTGGAATTTTCGCGAAGTCCCGCGCGGGACCGCCGTTGCGCGCGTGCGCGACCCGGCCTTAGGGGTCGGCTTTGAGGTGTTCAACGAAGGCGGCAAGGACATCGCGGAGCGGTTCTTTCACCTCGAGGACGGCGAGGTGCGGTTGCGCCGCCCCGCGATTCCCGCGATGTTCACCCGAGATCTCGCGATCATCCGCCAGGACTGCCTGTGCTACCTGCTGGAGCGCTACAACGACCACGTACCAGGGCGGGGCTGAGTAACCGATAACCCTAAACCCGGGAATTGCTCACGCCAAGGCGCCAAGCTCGCCAAGGTTTTTCAATGCGTCGTCGGCGTTCGGCGACTAACCCGCAGGGCGATGCCGATGCTGGGCGCATCTCTTTGTCTCTTCTTGGCGTCTTGGCGCCTTGGCGTGAGAACTTCTTGTTCGAGGTTCCATGGTCACGCAGCCGTCTGCGGCCATGCGATGGCGTTCAGAGTTTGGCGGGCTTGGTCGTAATCGAATGATTCGATCTGCCGCGCCAGCCGTGCCGCCGTCTCGCCCGGCAGCGCCCGGAGCGCCCCCTCTGACTCGCGAAACAGATGCGCGGCGGCGATGTCCCCGACCGCCAGCAGGGCCTCAAGGCGTTGCACCAAGGCCTTGAGTTCCAAAGCGTTGGTGGTCTCGGCCGGCGGTGCGGCCGGGAGCGGCGGCAAGCGCTCCAGGATGGCGCCGGATACCTGCGCGTACGCTGCCTCCACGGCCGCGATCAGGGGCTCGCAGTCGCCGGTGTCGGCATCGGCGCGTAGCGCCGTCTCCAGGTCCGCGGCGGCCCGCTGGACCGCGGTGGCCCCCAGGGTGCCCGACACGCCCTTGAGCGTATGGACGATAAACCGGGCCGGTTCGCGTTCGCCGGCGGCGAGCCGCTGGCGTAACTGCACCATGTCCTGACCGTGTCCTTCGGCGTAGGTGCGCAGGTGGCGTCGCTCGTCCGCGCTCCAGGCACGCCCCCCCAGTGGGCCGAGCGGCATGTCGAGTTCGGCCAGTGGCCGCGGCGCTCCGTCCACCGGCGGCCAGCTCAGGGTTGGCGCGGGCAGCGTGGCCAGCGGGTCGTCGGACAGCCACTTTAACAGGGCGGCAAAGAGCGCCTCGGGGTCGACCGGCTTGGACACATAGTCGTCCATGCCGGCGGTGAGGCACGCCTCCCGATCCTCGTCGAAGGCGTTGGCGGTCATGGCCAGGATGGGGGTGGCGGCGCACCCCGGCAGGGCGCGGATGGCACGGGTGGCCGCCAGGCCGTCCATGATCGGCATCTGCACATCCATCAGGATCAGGTCATAGGGGGTGGCCGCGGCCAGCGCGACCGCTTCCCGCCCGTCCGCGGCGGTGTCCACCGCGAGCCCGGCCGCCCGCAGCAGCTCCAGTGCGACCTCCAGGTTGATGGCGTTGTCCTCCGCCAGCAAGATGCGGGCCCCGGCGTGGCGATGGCGCAATTCACCCTCAATATCGCGCGGGAGTGCGGCCCGCGGGTCTACGGTCGTGACCGGGTCGCCGTGGCCGCGCCCCAGCCGCACCGTGAACCAGAAGGTGCTGCCCTCCCCGGGCGCACTCGCGGCCCCGGCCTCGCCGCCCATCAACCGCGCCAAGTGGCGAGTAATGGCCAGCCCCAGACCGGTGCCGCCGTAGCGGCGGGTGATGGAGGCGTCGGCCTGCTCGAAGGCACCGAAGAGCCGCGGCAATTGGTCTGCGCCGATACCGATGCCGGTGTCCTGCACCTCGAAGCGCACCAGCAGCCCCGCGGGCGACTCCTCGATAAGCTGTGCGCGCAGCCGGACCCGGCCGCGCTCGGTGAACTTGACTGCATTGGCGGCCAAGTTGAGCAGGGCCTGGCGCAGGCGCGTCGGGTCGCCATACAGCCAGCGTGGCACCGCGTCCGCATCGACCTCCACGCGCAGCCCCTTGGCGGCGGCTTGGTCTGCGACCAGTGAGCACACCTGATCCAGAACGCTGCCCAGGACAAAATCGCCCGGCTCCAGTTCCAGGCGGCCCGCCTCGATCTTGGAGAAGTCCAGGATATCGTTGAGGATGGCCAGCAGGTGCCGGGCGGCGCCGTCGATGCGCCGCAGCCGCTCGGCCTGGGCTGGCGTGACCTGGCTGCGGGCGAGCAAGTGGGTGAGCCCGACGATGGCGTTCATGGGCGTGCGGATCTCGTGGCTCATGTTGGCCAGGAAGGCGCTCTTGGCCCGGTTGGCCGCCTCCGCCCGGGTGCGGGCACTGGTGAGCTCCAGGGTGCGGCGCTCCACCAACTCCTCCAGGTGGTGGCGGTAGCCGTCCAGCTCGTCGGCCACGCGCTGCTTCTCGGTGATGTCCTCCTTGACCGCGACATAGTGGGTGACCGCCCCATCGGGTTGACGCAGCGGGGTGATGATGGCGTGTTCGGTATATTCGCTGCCGTCACGCCGCCGGTTGATGAACTCGCCCTGCCAGGCATGGGCCTCGCCCAAGGCCTTCCAGAGTGCGCGGTGGGTGGTCGGCGGGGTCTTGCCGGATTGAAGGATGCGCGGATTCTGGCCGATGGCCTCGGCCCGCGCGTAACCGGTGGCCCGCACGAAGGCCTCGTTGACATACTCGATCTGCCCCGCCAAATTGGTGATGACGATACTCTCCGGGCTCTGCTCCACCGCCTGGGCGAGCTTGCGCAATTGCACCTCGTCGCGGCGCTGGCGCACGATGCGCCACACCTCGTTGGCCAGGAGTTGGACGGTCTCCACGTCCAGGTCGGTATAGGGTTCGGCCTTGTTGCCCACCGTGGCGATCATGCGCACCAGGCCGGATTCGAGCACCGGCACGCTGATCAGGCGCATCAGGGCCGCGTCGCCGGCGGGCAGTCCCGGGCGCCCAATTTCATCCTGGGGGGCGGCGACAGCGTCGTTGCCGACGACCGGGGCGCGTTGGCTCAGGGCCTCGGCCCAGATGCCTGCGTGAGTGCCGGGGTCAGGCCGATCGTCGGTCGCCCGGCAATCGTGTTCCAGGGTGTCCCGGGACCAGGCGGCCATCTCGATGGTCTGCTGATCGTCGTGGACGAAGTGGGTGAAGCCGATGCGGCTGCCGGTGAGTTGCTCGGCCAACGCCAGCGCGTATTGCATGAAGGCGGATTCAGTGAGGCGCTCGGCGGCCCCCGGCAGGTCCAACAGGGCGGTGGCGCGGCGCGCCTGGAGGGCCAAGGTCTGCTCCGTCTGACGGCGATCGGTGATGTCCAGGAGGCTGCCGAAGACCCGTATCACCCGGCCGTCACGCACCTCGGCCGTCGCGCGGGTGCGCACCCAGCGGCGCTCCCCGTGGGCGGTATCCAGTCGCAGATCCAGGTCATAGGGCTCGCCGAACTGAATCGCGCGCTGAAAGGCTGCGGCCAGCCGGGGGCGGTCTTCCGGGGCATAGAAGCCGAGGACGCGCTCGGTGTCGGTCGGGTCGTAGTCCTTGGCGACCCCGAAGATGCGGTAGACCTCTGCCGTCCAGTGCCGCTGACCGTTCGCCACGTCATACTCCCAGCCGCCGAGCCTGGCCATTTCCTGGGTATGCCCCAGCAGTGCCTGCTCCTTGAGCAACGAGGACTCCCGTTGTTGACGACGCACCCGGGCGGCCATCAGGGCGGCCAGGAGCAGGGTGGCCACCGGGTAGACCCCGAGTACCCCCAGACCGACCCGTTGTAATACCAGCACCGCGGTCGGCGTCGGCAAGATGATCAGCATCAGTACCAGCATGACGACATGCACCAGGACCCCGAACAGGTACAGTTCCAGTAGGGCTAGGCGCTCCGGTGCCGGGCGCAGGCGCCGCCAGAGGATACCGATGGTACCTGCGGCGAGGATCACGGCGACCCCGACCGGGGCGCCGAGGCCGCCCTGGAACAGGCGCAGGGCTGCGGTCATGGTCATCGCCACGAGGGTGGGCAGGGCGCCGAAATACAGCCCGCTGACCGCCAGCAGCACCGAGCGGGTATCGAAGAAGAGCCCGGGAATCAGTGACCAGGGCGCCAGCATGAGCGCCGTCCCGAGGGCCCCGATCAAGACGCCCGCCAGCAACCGGGCCGGCACCGACCCGCGATCGCCGGCACCGCCGATAAACAGGTCCAGGACCAGGGCCAGGGCGAGTAGCAGTGCGGCGTTATGGATCAGGGCGAGCAAGGCCGGCCCGGTCAGTGCGGTATCAAGCATCATGCCGACAGGTAGAAAATAGACAGGATCAATAGAACGTTTCAGGAGTCACTGGGGCGGCGCCGCTGCCAGGTCCCGATGCCCTTCGGCGATGGCGGCGAAGGCGGTGAAGTCGGCCAGGAAGGCGTCGGTCACGTCCGGGTCGAACTGGGTCCCGCGCCCGGCGGCAATGATCGCGCGGGCCTCCGCCAGGGACAGTGCCGGTTTGTAGACCCGCGGCGAGACCAGGGCGTCGAAGACATCGGCCAGGCTCATGATGCGGGCACAGATGGGGATCGCCTCACCGGCCAACCCGTCCGGATAACCGCGGCCGTCCCAGCGCTCGTGGTGCCAGCGGGCGACCTCTTGGGCCAGGGTCAGGAAGGCGAGCGGGCGCTCCAGGTCCTGCTGGGCGAGCGCGATGGCGTCCGCACCGATGTGGGCGTGGGTCTGCATGATGCGCCGTTCCTCCGCGCTCAGTGCCCCCGGCTTACGCAGGATGGCGTCGGGGACGCCCACCTTGCCGATATCGTGCAGTGGGGCGGAGCGGGTCAGCAGGTCGATATAGCCTTGATCCAGGGTGGCGGCGAAGCGCGGATCGGCGCGCAGCCGATTGGCCAGCAGGGACACGAAGGCCTGGGTGCGCCGGATGTGGTTACCGGTCTCCCCGTCGCGGGTCTCCGCCAGATGCGCCAGGGCGCGGATCGCGACCGCCTGGGTAGCCTCGTTCTCCATCATGCGCCGGGCGATCTCCGCCTCCAGAAAGGCGTTCTGGTCTTTGAGCCAATCGCGCGCCAGCTTCACCTCCAGTTGGGTGCGTACCCGCGCCAAGACCAGATTGGGCCGGATCGGCTTGGTGAGATAGTCCGCCGCGCCAGCCGTCAGACCGTGCAACTCCGCCTCGGGGCTATCCAGGGCGGTGAGGAAGATCACCGGGATGTCGCGGGTCAGTGGGTCGGCCCGCAGTCGCTCGAAGACCTCGTAGCCCCCCATCTGCGGCATCATCACGTCGAGCAGGATCAGGTCCGGGCGCGGCGTGCCGCTGGCCATGCGCAGGGCCCTGGCACCCGAGTTGGCCGCCAGCACGCGATAGGTGGGATACAGCAGGTCCCCCAGCAGGGCGAGGTTCTCGGCGGCATCGTCGACGATGAGCAGGGTGGCTTGGGGCGGCGCGATCACGTTGCGTCACCGCCGCCCGGTCCCTTGATCGGCGTGCCAGGCGGCTCGAACGGCGGCGCCGACGTGCCTGACGCCCAGCGCCGCAGTTGATACCAGGCCCGCCCCAGATGCTCATGCAGGGCGTAAGCGCTGATGGTCAACGCGCCCGCCCTGGGCACCCAATCCGACCACGCCAGATCGTCGCGCCAGTGCGGACCGGCGATCAGCCCGGTCGGGGCCGGGATCACGGCAAGCCCGACCCGTTCGCAGGCGGCCACCGCGCGCGGCAGGTGCCAGGCATCGCTCACCAGCAATACCTGGGAGACCCCGTCGCGCGCAAGCATGGCTCTTGAATAGGCGGCGTTCTCCCAGGTGGTGCGGCTCACATTCTCCACGCCGGCGACCGGCACCGCGAACTCCTCCCTCAGGATCCGCGCCATCAGGTCGCCCACCGCCGGCCGGCGTGCCGTGGTGAAGCCGCCGCTCACATAGAGCGGCAGGCCGGTGGAGCGCTGCAGCCAGGCCCCATAGCGCACCCGCTGCAGGGTGAAGTTATCCAGGGTCGGCCCCCCGTATTCGGGCGCGTCGCGCCTAAATCCCCCGCCAAGGACCAGGATGCCCTTGATTGGCGGTTCCAGCGGCGCCCGGAGATCCAGGGGTGGATAGGGCTCCAGCGGCACCATCAGCAGGATCGATACCACCGGCAGAGAGAGCAGGGTGAGGCCAGCGGTGGCGGTACACAGGAGCGCTCGCCCCGCCCCCCCCGGCACCCCCAGGGTCGCTCCCACGAGCATCAGGATGATGATCCCCGGGGGTAACAGCAGGGTCTTGAGGGCTTGGTAGGCCGTCATCCTAACCGCTGCGCGCTTGGGACGTATCCGAAAAACATGAATGGCGATCGTTCAAGTCTACTTGGACACCATTTCAGCCTTCATGATCTTGGGCGTGACGAAGATCAGGAGTTCGGAGTTATCGTCAGTGTGCGCATTCTTTTTGAACAGGCGCCCGAGCACGGGGACGTCTCCTAACCAGGGCACCTGCTCCTTGCTGTTACCCTTGGTGCGTTCATAAACGCCGCCCAGGATTACGGTGTCGCCATTGTCGACCAGCACCGTCGTCTTGACTGAGCGCGTATCGATTGAGATACCGGCGGACGTCGCCTGGGCATAGTTCGGCGCATCCTTTTGGACCACGAGGTCCATGACTACGCGGTCGTCGGGGGTGATCTGCGGCGTCACATCGAGTTTGAGCACTGCGGCCTTGAAGGCCGTTTGGGTCCCGTTGTTTGAGACGGTTGAGTAGGGAATCTCCTGGCCCATCGCGATGGTGGCCTGTTTGCCATCGGAGGTAATGACCCGCGGGCTGGAAATGATCTCGCCACGCCCCTCCGTTTGCATCGCCGTGAGTTCCAACTGGAGCAGATAGGACCCCACCTTGCCGATCAGGAAGTTGATGGCGCCGGACGGGGCGGCGGCGGGCAGGTTGACCATCAGGCCTTGTGCCGTCGCTGACGCCACATTCGTGACAATGGGGTTGAAGGGTGCGGCGGGGACGGTGGTGATGTCCTGTCCGAACTTGCCGGCGTTATAGTTCGCGGTGTTCGTTAGACCCCCCGGCTGACTGCCGCCGATCAGCATCTGGGTACCACTCAGGCTCCCCGTCGCCCCCGAGGCCCCGAAGCGCACGCCCAGGTCGCGCGCGAAGCTATTGCTCGCGATCACAATGCGGGACTCGATCATCACCTGACGCACGGGCACATCGAGCTTGGTGATCAGCGCCCGAATATCCTCAAGCTTGGCCGCTGTATCCTTGATCAACAGTTGGTTGGTACGTGCGTCGGAGGTCACTGAGCCACGCTCAGAGAGCATGCTTGGCCCCTGTTGAACAGAATTGGACCTATCTTGTCTGTTACCACCCTGTGCTTGCGAGGGGTTGGAAGCATTGGAGTCCGAATTGGGGGCGGTTTGGGTGGGTGCTGCGCTACCCTGACCGGTCAGTACGGCAGCGATTTCGGCCGCCTTGGCATAGTTGATCTGGAAGATTTCCAGGCGCAGCGGCGCCAGTTCCTCGATCGCTTGATTGGATTGCAGCTCCAGCTTTTCCTGGGCGGCCAACTCCGCGCTGGGGGCGACCATGATCACATTGCCGGTCTGGCGCATCCCCAGCCCCTTGCTCTTCAGGATGATGTCCAGGGCCTGGTCCCAGGGGACATTTTTCAGACGCAACGTGATGCTGCCCCGCACCGCATCGCTGGCGATCAGGTTGAGGCCGGTGAAGTCCGCCAGCAACTGCAGCACCGCGCGCACCTCGATATCCTGAAAGTTGAGCGAGAGCCGATCGCCGGTATAGGTGATCTTTTTCTTCGCGTCCTGTTCCTTCTCCGCCGCGGTCAGTGCGCGAAACTCCAGGGTAAAAATGTCATCGGTCTGATACGCGAGGTAGTCGTATTCCCCAGCGGTCTGGATATCGAGCAACACATTGCGTCCGCTCGGTTTGGACTCGACGGCGGTTACTGGGGTGGCGAAATCGGTCACGTCGAGCCGTCGGAACAGGCGAGGGGGGAGCGTGCTGTCATAGAGGTCGACGAACACGTGCCCAGCCTGTTCACGCACTGCCGCGCGGGTCTGGGCGCTGGGTAGCTTGATGACCACCCGTCCTTCCCCGCCGTTGCCGCGTCGAAAATCGATGTCGCGAACCGGGCCTCCCGCCGCCGCCGCCGCTGCGCGCGCGGGAGCGGCCTGTTGGGTCGCCACATGAGCCCCGCCCCGGGCGATCGGTGCGCTTGCGGCCGCCGCCGCTGCCGGGGGGAGCGGCGGCGGCGGGGCGCTGGGCGCGCCGCCCTGGGTGCTGATCTTGAGCGTGACCTGGTTGCCGTTACTGCTCACCTCATAGGGGACGGGTTCGTTCAGATTGACCACGACGCGGGTGCGATTGCTGGCCTCCACGGCGACCAGGCTGTGAATGGCTCCCACGCCGATGGGTACGGCCTTGTGCTCGAGCTTGTTGGTGACGCCAGCGAAGTCCAGGGCGATGCGCGCCGGGGAGTCGGTGGCGAATGACGTCGGTTTGGCGACCGCTCCGGAGAAGGTCAAGGTCACCTCGACCTGATTGCCGGGCAAAGCGGCCGATGAGACGCTCTGAAGATCGACGCCCCAGCTCGGGGTGGCGCCGAGTGTGCCGACGAGCAACAGCCAGCAAGTCATCCATCCGGCGAGCGATAGGCGCCCCTCGGGTCGGGGCTGGTGCGCCCAGGGGCGCGGATTGTGTTGACTTGGGCTCATCATTGCGGCGTGCCCTCCAAAGGTTATTGAGTGAGTGCGACCGTCGCCTGGCGCTCGCGCCACTCGCCGGGGTTTTCCGATACGATCTCGGTCAATTGGATCGCCGTGTCGCTGATGCCGACGATCTGACCATTGTTCATCCCCAAATAGTTGCCGACGCGCACCCGGTGGAGGATACCGTCGGGGGTGCGGATCAGTGCCCACATGGTTTGGTTCTGCTCCAGGGTACCGACCATCCGCAGGGAGTCCAAGGCGAATCCCTCCAGCTCTTCCTTGCGCCTCAGGGGGTCGGGGGCCAGGTTGTTCCCGGCGACGGCCGCTGGCGTGGCCGCGCCCCGATTGTCCATCACAAAGGGGTCCCGCCGCTCGCCCGGTTCGTAAATAAATGTATCGATCTGCTTGATTTCTGGTAGCGGGCCGATCGGTGCAGGGTCACGGGCCTTGACCTTCTTCGCATAATCCTCGAGATCGCTCTGGTCGGGATTGCCGCAAGCGGTGAGCTGCAACGACAGGAGCGCCGCGACGAGCCAGGGTAAGCGCCGTGAGGGGCCGCGGCGCAGCGGATTCTCGGGCCGTCTCATTTGGTTGCGGTCTCATCCAGATAGCGATAGGTCTTTACCTGCGCCTGGAGCTGCAGTTTGGCGTCCTCTCCGCCACGCTCGCCCGCGGGGCTGGCGATCTTCACGTTGTGGATCGTCACGATCCGCGGCAGGGCCGCGAGCCCGCTGATAAAGCTGCCGAACTCGTGATAACGGCCGGTCACTTTGATGTTGATCGGCAGCTCCGCGTAGAAGTCCTTCAGCTTCTCCCCCTCGGGTTGGAACAGCTCGAACTCGAGTCCTGCCGCCAGCCCGGTCTGGGAGACGTCCACCAGCAGTGCCGCCACTTCGGTCTTGTCCGGGAGTTGGCGCAGCATGGCCCCGAAGGACTCTTTCATCTCGGCGAGCTGCTGGCGGAAGGCATTCAGACTGGCCGCCTTTTTTTGCTTGGTCTCAAAGGTCTTGCGTAGTTCCAGTTCTTTTGCTTGGGCCGTATCGAGTCGCTCCAATTGGGCAGCCGTGTCCAGGTAATAGATGGCCGCACCGGCCACACTGCAGAGCAAGACGATGGCTATTGCCTTGACCGGCACCGGCCATTCGCCGATGTTATTCAGGTCGAGTTCATTGAGTTCGCTCAGTTCCATGGGGTTTGGGTCCCGGGGGGCGGTCTGCTCTCAGGTGGATGGGCGTGGCGGCTGCGCATTGTCGCCGGTGGGCTGCGTCTGCTCGAAGGACATCCGGAAATGACTGAAGCCGGTCCCGGTTTTGTCTTTGTTTTCGATTAGCAACAGGTGCGGATTGCCGAGCCAGGCGGAGGCCTCGATGTTGCGCATGAAGGCTGAGACGCGCGCGTTGGATTGGGCGCGCCCCTCCAGCACGATTTTGTTGCCCGTCTGCTCCAGATTGACCAAAAAGACGCCCTCGGGGATGGTCGTCACCAACTGGTCGAAGAGCCTGACCACCTCCGGACGGCTTTGCTGAAGTTGCTGGATGATGTTCATGCGGGCCAGCAACTTGGCCTTGGTCTCCTCCAACTGCTGGATTTCCTTGAGCTGCCGGTTGAGCTGACTGATCTCGTTGTCGAGGAAGCGGTTGCGTCCCTCCTGGATGTCGATCCTGGTTTCCATCCAAAAATGGACCCCAATGGCGCCCAGCAGAACGACACCCAGGGCGATGCCGCCGGCGATCGCGAATTCCTGGCGTCGGCGGTGACGCTCGGCCTCACGCCAAGGGAGTAGATTGATCCGGGCCATCAGTCGAATCCGCGCAGGGCGAGCCCTACGGCGACCATCATCCCCGAGGCATTACGCAGCAACTCCTTGGCATCGACCCGGGGGGAAAAAGACATTTGGGCGAAGGGATTCGCCGCCGTGGTCGGCAGCTCCAGGCGATCCTCGACAAGTTCATCGATCTTGACAATGCTGGCGGTGCCGCCGGCCAGGATCAGTTGATCGACCCGGTTGAAGGTACTGCCGGAATAGAAGAACTGGAGTGCCCGGCCGATCTGTTGGGCCAGGGCCTCCTTAAAGGGGCCCAAGACCTCGGCGTCGTAGTCCTCCGCGACGTCGCCTTCGACGACCTTCTGGGCGGCCAGGTCGCGCGGCAGGCTATAGCGTCGCTGGACCTCGTCGATCAGCTGCTGGCCGCCGAAATTTTGCTCGCGGGTGTACACGACCTGCCCCTCGTGAAGTACATGCAGGGTGGTCGTGGCGGAGCCCACGTCGGCTACGGCCACCGTCCGCGCCGTGACGGCCTCGCCGTGGCCCCCCAAGATCAGGCTACAGGCATTCTCCATCGCATAGGCCTCGACGTCGACCACCCCGGCGGTCAGGCCGGCGACCTCCAGCGCGCTCACATGGTCATCCACATTTTCCCGGCGCGACGCCGCCAGCAGGACATCCACCATGTCGGGACTCGTCTGCGAGGTACCCAGCACATCGAAATCGATATTGACCTCCTCCAGTGGGTACGGGATGTATTGGTCGGCCTCCAACTGGATCTGGTTTTCCATCTCCGCGTCGGTCAGCCCGGCGGACATGGAGATGACCTTGGTGATGACCGCGGACCCGGACACCGCCACCGCGGCCCGTTTGGTCTTGGTGCCGCAGCGCTGCACGGCCCGTTGGATGCACTGGCCGACCGCCTCGGGGTCGGCAATCCGCTGCTCCACCACCGCGTTTGTCGGCAGTGGTTCAACGGCAAAGGACTCGACCCGGTAGAGGTCGGTCGGCGAGCCGGACCCCTGCGACAGCTCGATCAGCTTGACCGCCGTCGCGCTGATGTCGATGCCTAGCATGGCCTTGTTCTTGCGGAGGAGTCCGAACATCGGAGGTGCTTAAACCCTATCAATCTTCATGTAAAATCGGCAGCAGGCGGTGCGATTGTGGGCTCACTATATCAAACCGCGAACCGTTTGCGGGGGGCCGCGTGTCGTACCGGGCGCGGAGCCCACTCGCCGGGGTATGCGCGGACCAGACGCGCGTGTTACCGTTCGGCCGTCAGGCGCCACCCGTCACTATGCCTGTAACCTGGCGCCGCCGCGAGTGCTATGTGAGTTGGGCAAACTGAGCGAACCGGAGGTGCTGGATGTCGCGACGCGACCGCGGCAACGCGGCACAGTGGCGCCTCGCCTACGAGGCGGCCCGCATCATGGCGGAGCAGGGCGAGTCGGACTTCGACCGGGCGCGCCGTAAGGCGGCCGCGCGAACCGGGGTGCTGGATCGGCGCAGATGGCCGACCAACGAGGCGATCCACGAGGCGCTGCTGACCCAGCGCCGCCTCTTTGTCGATGACGCCTCGGCCGACGACCTGCGGCGGTTGCGGCGCGACGCGCTGGCGGCCATGCACAGCTTCCGGGCCTTCGGTCCGCGCCTGATCGGCCCGGTCTTGCACGGGTCTGGCCAGGCCGAGCAGGGCGTGCAGCTGTGTCTGTATGCCGAGCGCCCGGAGGAGGTGGTGTTCGCACTCATGGACCAGCACATCCCCTGGCACGAACGCGAGCGCAGTTTTCGCTACGGCGACGGTGAGCGGCGCACCCACCCGGTCTTCCGCTTCCTCGCTGGCGGGACCCCCATCGAACTGGTCGTCCTGCCGCGCCATGCCCTGCGCCATCCACCATTGGACCCCCTCACCGAGCGCCCCGTGCGGGGTGCCGATCGCGCCGAACTGGAGCGCCTGATGAGTCAGGGCAATGACCAATAGAGAGCATTAATACAATGGTGCGGGATACGCCGGCTGACGGAGAATTGACACCCCCGGTCAGACCTCCTACCATCTTTGGTTTGTGGCGCTTATTCTCGGCAATGACAAGGCATCGCAGGCGCTGCTGCGGCGCATCATGCCAACCGCGCTCTTAATCCCGGAGTGATCTATGTCCAAAGCCCCCATGCGTATTGCAGTGACCGGCGCCGCCGGCCAGATTTGTTATAGCCTGCTGTTCCGTATCGCCGCCGGCGACATGCTCGGCAAAGACCAGCCGGTCATCCTGCAGTTACTCGACCTGCCGCAGGCCCAACAGGCCGTGCAGGGCGTGATGATGGAGCTGCAGGATTGCGCCTTCCCGCTGCTCGCCGACATGGTGGCCACCGATGACCCGAACGTCGCCTTCAAGGACGCCGACATCTGCTTGCTGGTCGGGGCCCGCCCGCGTACCAAGGGGATGGAGCGGGCCGACCTGTTGAGCGCCAACGGCGCCATCTTCACCGTGCAGGGTAAGGCCATTGCCGAGCATGCAAAGGAGACCGTGCGGGTGCTGGTCGTCGGCAATCCTGCCAACACCAACGCCTACATCGCCGCGGCGGCCGCCCGCAAGGTGGGGCGTACCGACCCGAACAACTACCACGGCATGCTGCGTCTGGACCACAACCGCGCCCTCTCGCAACTCGCCGCCAAGATCGGCCGGCCGGTGACCTCGCTGGAGAAGTTGATCGTCTGGGGCAATCACTCCCCGACGATGTATGCCGATTACCGTTACACCACCTCCAACGGCGACAGCGTCAAGGACCTGATCAACGATCACGCCTGGAATAACGACGTCTTCCTGCCCACCGTCGGCAAGCGCGGCGCGGCCATCATTGAGGCCCGCGGCCTGTCCTCCGCCGCCTCCGCCGCCAATGCGGCCATCGACCACGTCCATGACTGGGTGCTTGGTTCGGACGAGTGGGTCACGATGGGCGTGCCGTCCGATGGTTCATACGGCATCCCGGCCGGGATCGTATGCGGCCAGCCCTGCGAGTGCCAGGGCGGTGGCTACAAGGTCATTGCGGGTCTTGAGATCGATGCCTACAGCCGCGAGAAGATCGACATCACGCTGAAGGAATTGACTGACGAGGCGGAAGCCGTCAAGGGTATGCTGTAGCAGCGACGGGCTGAGGGTGTCGGATGGGGCAGGGATGGCCCCGAGTACCGCGCGACATGGGAGGTTCGTGCGGCCCGTCGCTTTGTAAAATGTACGGGTAAAGCAGGAAACGGCCCGACGGCTATTTCTCGCCCAAGAATCACGGGGGATGCCAAGCAGATTGGCATCCCCCGTTCATTTTCTGCTTTACCAAACAGGGCGCGAGCGGGAGCGAGCGCCCTGTTAGCGACCGTACTTGCGACGGAAGCGGTCGACGCGGCCGCCGGTATCGACGATCTTCTGCTTGCCGGTGTAAAACGGATGGCAGGCGGAGCAGACCTCGACATGCACGTCCTTACCCAGCGTGGAGCGGGTCTGGAACTCGTTGCCGCAACTGCACGCCACCTTCACGTCGCCATAGGCGGGGTGGATTCCTTCTTTCATGATGACCCTTCTCGCCCTGCGCGGGCAGACTGTAAACCTGGAAAAACGGGGTACGATATCACTGTGCGTTGGGTGATGCAACCCTACTTGAGGTTTCCTCCACGGCAAATCCGTTCTAGCCCGCCGTGGCTGGCCGTCCCCGCCGACGGCGGGAATTTTCGGTCATGCCCAGGTAGTCGAACACCAGGCGGACGTTGCGTGCCAGGCGCTGGATGGTGGCGGCGACGGTGTCGCGGGAT
>NZ_CAJAXH010000157.1 GCF_903946935.1 uncultured Thiodictyon sp. | reverse complement strand
GGTCTATGCGAAGGGCATCAGGCTCTCAAACAGGTTGATGAAAGATGTCGAAGCGAGATTGAAGCGTAGCCCGACTTTGCCAAAATGGGACATCTTTATCCAGCCGGTTTTCGGGTAACTTCTATAACGGAAATCACCTAAGTCCGACAGCCTGCTAGGCCGACCTGGTCGGCTTCGGTGACGGCACGCAGGTCCGTGCGGCCGAGCCAACTGATGAGGGTGGTTGCCATGGTGGGATCATAAGGGATGGGGCGGGGGCGGGGCGAGTATTGCGAGGGATGGGACCGGGCGCGGATGGAGGCGGCGCCTCACTGGAAGCGGAGCTTCCCGGGCTGGCGTTACCAAGCGGAGCTTGGTAATGAGGGGGAACGAGGGGGACCCAACGGCGCTTCGCGCCGTCGCCGACAGAATGTCGGCGCTCCCAGGGGTCACAGGGTTTAGTGTCTGTGGGCCTTAGGTCATCGCTCCGGCTAGACCTGTCCTTGCGGCACAACCCGTCGCGGGGTGGCCGGAGTGATGACAGACGCCCGAGTTCCTCTCACTCCCCAGGCTCCAACGCAATCTGCCCATCCCGCATCCGCACGCGCACCCGGCTGCCTTCGGGGCATTCGCCGGTGACCATCTTCATGGCTAGCGGGTTCTCCAATTGGCGCTCTATTTCGCGGCGCAGGGGCCGGGCGCCGTAGATGGGGTCGAAGCCATCGGTGGCGAGCTGGTCGAGTACGGCGTCGTCGATGACGACCTCGATCCGGTGCGCGGCCAGGCGCCGTACCAGTTCGTCAACAAAGAGCCGGGCGATGGCGCGCACGTCCTTAGGCTCCAGATAGCGGAAGACGATCACATCGTCCAGCCGGTTGAGGAATTCGGGCTTGAAGAACTTGCGGACCTCGTGCATCACCAGGTCCCGCGCCTCCGTATAGCTGGGGGTGGCGGACTGCACAAAGCCGATTGGGCGCTTGTCCAGCGATAGGCTCTCGGTGCCGAGATTGGAGGTGCCGACCAGGATGGTATTGCGGAATGAGACGGTGCGACCCTGGGCGTCGGTCAGACGGCCATCCTCCAGGATCTGGAGCAGCATGTTAAACACGTCCGGGTGGGCCTTCTCCATCTCGTCGAGCAGGACCACCGTATAGGGGGTGCGCCGCACCCGCTCGGTGAGCTGGCCGCCCTCGCCATAGCCGATATAGCCCGGGGGCGCGCCGATCATCTTGGAGACCTCGTGGCGCTCCATGTATTCCGACATATCGAGCCGCACGATCCGCGTCTCGTCGTCCAGCAAAAAGGCGGCCAGGGCGCGCGCCAACTCGGTCTTGCCCACCCCGGTCGGGCCGAGGAAGAGGAAGGAGCCGATGGGGCGCTGCGCCGCGGTGATGCCGGCCCGGTTGCGCCGGATGGCGTCGGAGACCGCGCGCACGGCGTCCTCCTGCCCGACGACCCGCTGGTGCAGGTTCTCCTCCATGCGGGCGAGCTTGACTGACTCGGTCTCCACCATGCGGGCCACCGGGATACCGGTCCAGCGCGACACCACCCGGGCGATGTCCTCGTGGTGGATCTCCTGGTCCTCCTGGGCGCGGGCGCTCTCCCAGTCCTTGCGGGCCGCGGCCAGGCGCTCCTCGAGCTTCAGGATCTCCATCTGCCGTTGCGCCGCCTGCTCGAAGGCCTGGCCGTTGAAGGCGTCGGCCTTCTCGGCGAGCAGGCGCCGGTGCTCGCGTTCCAGGTCCCGCACCGCCTGGGGGATGGCGATCTGACGCAGATGCTTCTGGGCGCCGGCCTCGTCGAGCAGGTCGACCGCCTTGTCCGGTAAGCGGCGATCCGCGATATAGCGCTCGGCAAACTGGGCCGCGGCGTCCAGTGCGTCGGCCGCGTAATGGACCTGGTGGTGGCCCTCGTAGCGCGGTGCGATGCCTTGCAGGATACGGATGGTCTCCTCGATCGACGGCTCGCGCACCTGGATGGGGTGAAAGCGGCGCTCCAGTGCCTTGTCCGTTTCCACAAAGCGGCGATACTCATCGAGCGTATCGGCGCCGATGACCTGGAGCGTCCCCTGCGCCAGGGCGGTCTTGAGCAGGCTGGGGGCGTCCATCCCGCCGGCCCCGCCGCCGGCCCCGACCACCGTGTGCAGCTCGTCGATGAACAGGATGACCTTGCCCTTGGCCTCGATCACGGCGTCGCGCACCGCCTTCAGGCGCTCCTCGAATTCACCGCGCATCTTGGCCCCGGCGACGATCTCGCCCATGTCCAGGGCCAGCAGGCGTTTGTCGAGCAGGGTATCGGGCACCTCCGCAGTGACGATGCGCTGCGCCAGGCCCTCGACGATGACCGTCTTGCCGACCCCGGCCTCGCCGATCAGCGCCGGGTTGTTCTTCTTGCGCCGCGACAGGGTCTGGATGACCTGGGCGATCTCCTCCTCGCGCCCGATCACCGGGTCCAGCTCACCGCGCCGCGCCATCTCGGTGAGGTCGCGGGTATAGCGTTCCAGCACATCGGGCTCAGTCTCCGCGTCCTCGCTGGCGATGGTGCGCCCCCGCCGGATCTCGCGCAGGGCCTTGCGCACCTGGTCGGCATTGATGCCCTCCTCGCGCAGTTGCTCGGCGGTGTGGCCGGTCTTGGGATCGAACTGCGCAATGAACAGTGTACCGGTGGAGATATAGCTGTCGCCGAGGGCCTTGGCCTCCTCGTAGGCGAGGCGAAACAGTTCGGCGGTCTCCTGGGTGACCACGATCTGGTTGGCCTGTACCGGGGTGGTGGGCTCATACTGCTGGCGCACGCGCCCCTTGAGCCGCTCGATGGCCTCGGTGGGGTGCGACAGCAGGTTGTGCAGGATGGCCTGGGGTTCGGCATCGGGCTGGGAGAGCAGTGCAACCAGGATGACATCCGGCGTGAGGACGTTGCGGCGCAGGCCGACGAGTTCCGCCACCGCCATCTCCAGGGCCTGCAACACCTTCTTGGTGCTCAACTGGGTATAGTTCTGGATCACGGCTGGTATTGCCTCGGGTGGGTCGGCTGCATACAGCGGTCTTGCACGATTGCGATGACCTAGAAAGAGCAATTTGTCCGCAAAAAACGCAAATGAAGGCTAATAAGAAGAATGAGTTGCCCGGCGGGCTGGCAGTCGCCATGGGGGTAGGCCGGGAGTCCTTGATCATGACCCCGGCCGTCGCACCGACCGCGAGGTCGTTGGTCCGCACAGCGGACCCTACGGGCCGACGCAGTCGGCCGGTGGCCCGAAAGGTGGTGGACATTCTCAGTTTTTCCATCTTTTTTGGGGGGCTCCGGCGCTACTGTGCCAACGTGGCCCGCCGATGCCTCAGCGGACCTGCCGGTTTGAGCCGAGGTTTCGCCGAATAGACTGACATGCACTTCACCGAGTTGTTCATCCGCCGGCCGGTCGCCACCACCCTGCTGACCCTGGGTCTTGCACTGGCGGGGGCCTTTGCCTTCCCGTTGCTGCCGGTCGCGCCGCTGCCCCAGGTCGATTTCCCGACCATCTCGGTGCATGGCAACCTGCCCGGCGCCAGCCCGACGGTGATGGCGGCCACCGTGGCCACGCCCCTGGAGCGCCGGCTCGGACGGATCGCCGGCGTGACCGAGATGACGTCATCCAGCTCGCTCGGCAGCACCCGGATCACCCTACAATTCGACCTGGATCGCGACATCGATGGGGCGGCGCGCGATGTCCAGGCGGCCATCAACGCGGCGCGGGCGGACCTGCCGAGCGGTCTGCCGGGCAATCCCACCTATCACAAGGTCAACCCGGCGGACGCGCCGATCATGATCCTGTCGCTCACCTCCGACACCCTCGACCGCGGCCAGATGTACGATGCCGCCACCACCATCCTGGCCCAAAAGCTCTCCCAGTTGGAGGGGATCGGCGAGGTCCGGATCGGCGGCAGTTCGCTGCCCGCGGTGCGGGTCGAGCTGAACCCCACGGCGCTCAACCGCTATGGCATCGGCCTAGAGGACGTGCGCACCGCGCTTGGCGCGGCCAATGCCAATCGGCCCAAGGGCGCGCTGGAGGATGAGTCGCGCTACTGGCAGATCGAGGCCAACGACCAGGCCACGACGGCGGCCGCCTTTGCCCCGCTGATCCTGGCGTATCGCAACGGTGCGCCGGTGCGGCTGCGCGACGTGGCCGAGGTGGTCGATTCGGTGGAGAACCTGTTGAACGCCGGGCTCGCCGACGCCCGCCCGGCGGTGCTGCTGATCCTGTCGCGCCAGCCCGGGTCCAATATCCTGGCGACCGCCGCGCGGGTGCGGGAGCAGTTGCCGCTGCTGCGCGCCTCGCTGCCGGGCGCCATCGACCTGACGGTGGTGTCTGATCGCACGCGGACCATCCGCGCCTCGCTCGACGATGTCGAGCGGGCCCTGGGGATCGCCATCGTCCTGGTGATCCTGGTGGTGTTTCTCTTCCTGCACAATGCGCGCACCACGCTGATCCCGGCCATCGCGGTGCCGGTGTCGCTCATCGGCACCTTCAGCGTGATGTATCTGGCCGGCTACAGCATCGACAACCTGTCGCTGACGGCGCTCACCATCGCCACCGGCTTCGTGGTGGACGATGCCATCGTGGTGCTGGAAAACATCTCGCGCCACATCGAGCGCGGCCTGCGTCCGCTGGAGGCGGCGTTGCAGGGGGCGCGGGAGGTGTCCTTCACGGTCCTGTCCATGAGCCTGTCGCTGATCGCGGTCTTCATCCCGGTGCTGCTGATGGGCGGCATCGTCGGGCGGCTGTTTCGCGAGTTTGCGGTGGTCCTGTCGGTGGCGGTGCTGATCTCGCTCATCGTCTCGGTGACCGCCACCCCCATGCTGTGCGCCCGGCTGCTGCGGCCCCGGGCGGAATCGCCGCCGGGCCGGTTCATGGGCAAACTGGAGCGCGGCTTTGCCTGGCTCCAGGAACGTTACCGCGTGAGCCTCGGCTGGGCCTTGCACCACCCGCGCCTGATCATGCTGCTCCTGGGTGCCACCGTGGCGCTCAACGTCCACCTCTATATGATCGTGCCCAAGGGCTTTTTTCCGCAGCAGGATACGGGCCGGTTGAGCGGCTCGCTCAAGGCCGACCAGGCGATCTCCTTTCAGGCCATGAATGTGAAGTTTGCCGAGGTGATGGGCATCGTGCGTGCCGACCCGGGGGTGGCCAATGTCGTGGGTTTCACCGGCGGCGGGCAGCGCAACTCGGCCAATCTGTATGTGAGCCTGAAACCGCTCGCCGAGCGCGGGGCCTCAGCGGATGAGATCATCGGCCGGTTGCGCCGCCAGCTCGCCAAGGTCCCCGGCGCCAATCTGTATCTCCAGTCGGTCCAGGACATCCGCATGGGCGGTCGGGCCGGCGCCTCCCAGTACCAATACACGCTCCAAGGCGACGACCCCACCGAGTTGCAGACCTGGACGCGGCGGCTCGAGCGCGCCTTGAGTGAGCGCCCGGAGTTGGTCGATGTGAGTAGCGACCAGGAAAACAAGGGATTGCAGACCACCCTGACCATCGATCGGGATACCGCGAGCCGCCTCGGGGTGACGCCCCGGCTCATCGATGCCACCCTCAACGACGCCTTCGGACAGCGGCAGGTGTCGACCATCTATGCGCCGATGAACCAGTATCGCGTGGTCATGGAGGTCGCCCCCGAGTATCGACAGTCGCCGGCCGCGCTCGAACTGATCCAGATCCGTACCCCGGCCGGCGTGCAGGTGCCACTGGCCGCCTTCAGCCGCTACGGCCCCACGATGACCGCGCTGGCGGTCAATCACCAGGGTGAGTTTGTCGCCAGCACCATCACCTTCAACCTCGCGCCGGGCCGGTTCCTGAGCGACGCGGTGCGCGCGGTGGAGGAGACCAGTCGGCAGATCGGGATGCCGGTGGCGATCCACGGCGGTTTCCAGAGCACCGCGCGCGCCTTCCAGGCCTCGCTGCAATCCCAGCCCTGGCTGGTCCTGCTGGCGATCGTGACCGTCTATATCGTGCTCGGCATCCTCTACGAGAGCCTGGTGCATCCGCTGACCATCCTCTCCACCCTGCCATCGGCGGGGGTCGGCGCGCTGCTGGCCCTGTTGGCGTTTGGGCTGGACTTCACCATCATGGCGATGATCGGGGTCCTGCTGCTGATCGGTATCGTGAAAAAGAATGCGATCATGATGGTCGACTTCGCCTTGTATGCCGAGCGCACCCAGGGCCTGGGGCCGGAGGAGGCCATCTATCAGGCCTGTCTGCTGCGCTTTCGGCCGATCATGATGACGACCACGGCCGCCCTGTTTGGCGCCTTGCCGCTGGCCATCGGGGGAGGGGAGGGCGGCGAGCTGCGGATGCCGTTGGGGATCGCCATCGTTGGGGGCCTCACCGTCAGCCAGCTCCTGACCCTCTACACCACACCCGTGGTCTATCTGTATCTCGACCGCTTCCGGCTCTGGGCCGGGCGGCGCTGGAGCGCCGGTCGCGGTGCGAGGATGAACAAACAATGCAGCACCTGAGCCCAGAGCAGTCAGACGTCACGCCAAGGCGCCAAGACGCCAAGGTGACTGCCTTTGTGAGCCGCGGCAGGCACATTAACCGGCAGCTGGTTGAAAGCGGGCCACGCTTATTTTGTATTTCTCTTGGCGCCTTGGCGCCTTGGCGTGAGCAAATCTTGGGCTTAAGACACCACGTCATGCTTTGCCTGGCGGCGACCCTGATCACCGCCTGCACCATGGGGCCGGATTATGTGCGCCCGACCGCGGCGGTCCCGGCCGCCTACAAGGCGGACCCCAACTGGAAGCCCGCCACGCCGGCCGACCACCTGCCCCGCGGGGCCTGGTGGGAGGTCTTCGGCGATCCCGGGCTCACTGCGCTGGCGACCCAGGTCGAGCTCTCCAACCAGACCGTGCAGGCCGCCGCGGCGCGCTACCGGGCGGCGCAAACCCTGGTCGCTCAGGCGCGCGCCGGGCTCTTCCCGACCGTTACCGGCGCCGCCTCGGTGGTGCGTTCGCAATCCATGATCGGCGGCGGCCAGGTCGCAACCGCGGCGAGCGGTCCCCGGACCACCACCGAGTCGGCTTCACTGAGTGTGCCCTGGGAGATCGACCTGTGGGGGCGGGTGGCGCGCCAGGTCGAGGCCAATCGGGCGAGTGCCGACGCGAGCGCGGCCGATCTGGAGTCGGCACGCCTGAGCGCCCAGGCGACCCTGGCCCAGGACTATTTCCTGCTCCGGATCAGCGATGCCCAGAAGGCGCTGATGGATCGCACCGTGGCGGCCTACCGGCGCGCACTGGAGATCACCCGCAACCGCTACAACGCCGGTGTCGTGCCCCAGTCGGACGTGGTCCTGGCCGAGACCCAGCTCAAGACCAGCGAGGCCCAGTCGATCGACCTGGGCGTGCAGCGCGCCCAGTACGAACACGCCATCGCCGTACTGATCGGCCGCCCGCCCGCCGCCCTGGCGCTCGCCCCGACCGAACCGCCCCGGGGCTTCCCGGCGATCCCGGCGCAGGTGCCCTCCCAACTGCTGGAGCGGCGCCCGGATATCGCCAGCGCCGAGCGCCTGGTGGCCGCCGCCAACGCCCAGATCGGGGTGGCGCGTGCCGCCTATTTCCCGACCCTGACCCTGTCGGCCAGCGGCGGTTACCAAGGCGCCAACCTGGGCAAACTGATCGGCATCGCCAGCCCCTACTGGTCGGTCGGCCCGGCCCTGGCCGCGACCCTGTTCGATGCGGGCCTGCGCCGCGCCCAGAACGCCGAGGCGCTCGCCAACTACGAGGCCGCCGTGGCGACCTACCGTCAGAGCGTGCTCGGCGGCTTCCAGGAGGTGGAGGACAATCTGGCGGCCCTGCGCATCCTCGGTGAGGAGGCCGCCGTCCAGGACGCCGCGGTGCAGGCCGCGCGCCGCTCGGTCGAGCTGACCCTGAATCAATACAAGGCCGGCACCGTCAGCTATCTCAACGTGGTCGCCCTCCAGGCCGTGCAACTGTCCAACGAGCGCACCGCACTCGACCTCCAGGGCCGGCGACTCACCGCCAGCGTGCTCCTGATCAAGGCCCTCGGCGGCGGCTGGCAGGCGCCGGCACGCTAGCCGGCGCATCCGCCCGCCCCGCCGGAATCCACGCCAGGGATGGCGCGGGTGCCGATCGCCCTAAGCCCGGGAATGGCTCACGCCAAGGCGCCAAGCTCGCCAAGCTCGCCAAGAAAGACAATCGGGTCGATCCACTATCCAGATCGCCCTCCGGGTGACCGGCGCAACGCCGATAGCGCATCGCAAGGCCTTGGCGCGCTTGGCGCCTAGGCGTGACAACCGCTCTTTCTGGGATCACGTACCGATGGCCGGCAATTCCAGCGATTTCAATCGCATCGTCACCCGGTTGCGGTCGCCGAGCCGCGTATAGACGAGGTCCGCCGCGGCATTGTCGATGAGCGCCCGGCCCGGCCCGCCGGGCGCTTGCGGGTCGTCCAGCGGATTACCGGGGGCGCCCGCGCTGTCGACCCGCAGCTCCAGGGTCCGGCGTTGTTCCGAATAGGCCATGACGAAGTCGATATCCACGGGTCCGGGCCGGGCCGCATGGATCGCCAGCAGTGCTTCGGCCAACTGTTGTACGGTGCGGGCGGTTTGGGCCGTCAGCACATGCTTTTCGCAGAATTGCTCGATCTGACCGAAGATGGCATAGCGGTCGAAGTCTGCGCTGGCCACATGGCAGCTCAGGCTGCGGACCTTGCCGATGAAGTCCTGGGTGCGCTCGCGGCGCGGCGTGTCAAAGAGCTGCGTCGGCGTGCCCTCCTCATAGATCGCACCCTGATCCAGATAGAGCACCCGCGTCGACACATCCCGTGCGAATTCCATCTCGTGCGTCACGATGGCCATGGTCATGCCCTGGCGGGCCAGCCGGCGGATCACCGCCAGCACCTCGCCCACCATGGTCGGATCGAGTGCCGAGGTGGGCTCGTCGAAGAGGATGATTTCGGGTTCCATCGACAGACAACGGGCGATGGCCACCCGTTGTTGCTGCCCGCCGGAGAGTTCATCGGGAAAGCTGTCCGCCTTCTCGGCCAGTCCGACCATCTTCAATAGCTCGAGCCCCGCCGCTTCCGCCATCGCGCGCCGCTGGCCGAGCAGGCGCACGGGTCCAATGGTCAGGTTTTCGAGTGCGGTCAGATGGGCAAAGAGGTTGAATGATTGAAAGACCATGCCCATGCGCCGCCGCAGCTCCGGCACCTTGGCACCGGGGGCCAGAATGTCCTGCCCGGCGATCTCGATCTGCCCGCCCGAGGGCCGCTCCAGCAGGTTGAGGCAACGCAGCAAGGTGCTCTTCCCGCTGCCCGAAGGACCGATGATGGAGATGACCTCGCCTTGGGAAATCAGGACGTTGACGTCTTTCAATACCTCGAGCGCGCCGAAGCGCTTGGATAGATGCTCCACCTTGATCATGCCCCCGCCCTCCGGTGGCGCCGCCGCTTCGGGTCGGTACGCCGATCGATATGATCCAGCACCAATCCCAGGACCCAGATGATGAGAAAATAGATGGCCGCCACCATCAGCAGTGGGAAGAAGGCCTCGAAGGTGCGGCTGCGGATGAGGTCGCCCGCCTTGGTCAGGTCCTGCACGCCGATATAGCCGACGATGGAGGTCATCTTGATCAGTGAGATGAATTCGCCGCGATAGACGGGCAGGATGCGCCGGGTCGCCTGGGGCATGACGATATGAATAAAGCCCTGAAGCCGCGTGAAGCCCATGGCGATGCCGGCCTCGAACTGGCCGCGATCCACGCCCTCGATACCGCTGCGGAACATCTCGGAGACATAGGCGGCGAAGTTCATGCCGAAGGCGATGATCGCCACGATCACCGGGTCGATATTGACGGTGGCGAAGACGACATAGAAGATGAGCATGAGCAACAGGAGCACCGGCAGGCCCCGGATCAGGAAGATGTAGCCGGCGCCGAAGCGCCGCAATACCGGCTGGCTGGACATGCGCAGATAGCAGATCACTGCCCCCAGCACGGTGCCCAGCAGGGTGGAGGCGACCGAGATCAGGATGGTGGCCCAGAGGCCGTCGGCAATGAGCCGCCAGCGCTGCTCGAAGACGAAATTGGCATAGACACTCGCTTTCAATGCGCCGATTGGGCCGAAGGCCCAGTCCTTGAGTGAGTGCCTGGCGCCCCCCGCCGCCGGGGCGGCCGGATTGGGCTTGCGGACCAGGACCGCGGTTTGCTCCTGGTCATAGGGTGCGGAGAAATCGACCTTGCGTGCGCGCTCCTCGGTGATGGAAAGGTTGGCGACGATCATATCGATCTTGCCGACGGCCAGCGCGGCGATGAGGGTATCGAACTCCAGCGGCAGGATCTCCAGCCGGAACCCCTCCCGGGCGGCGAAACGCCGGACGATCTCCATGTCGTAGCCGGTGAACTGGCCATCGGCGGCCATGCCGACAAAGGGCAGGCCCACCAGGAGCGAGGTCCCGACCCGCAGCGGCTCGCCCGACGGCGGCACGGCAATGGGTGGCATGACGGCGGCCGCGGGGTCCCCGGTGAACCAGCGCTGCCGCATCGCCGCCAGGGTCCCATCCGCCTCGATTGCCGCCAGGAAGCGGTCGAAGCGCGGCCGCACCCGGTCATCGCCCTTGCGGAAGGCCGCCGCGATGGGGGTGTCGTAGAGGTCGTCCGCCAGGACGGTGAGGTCCGGGTTCTCCCGGGCGATGGCGCGGATGCCCGGGGCGTCGGTGATGGCCGCATCCACCTTGCCGATCTTCAGGGCGAGGACGAAATCCGCCTGGCTGTTGAGTCGATGGATCTGCGCCCCCGGGAAGGTGCGGGTCGCATACAGGTCCTGAGCGGTGCCGGTGAAGACGGCGATCCGCCCCCGGGCGAGGTCAGCAAGACCGGCGGTCGCCCCCGGCGCGGCGCCCCGGTCGCAGGCGGTGAGCGCCAGGGCCGCCGTCAGGAGCAGCCAGCCGATCGGCAGCCTGGCCAGGGTCATTCCGCGGCATCGTCCCGCGGCGCGAAGTCCAGTGAGAGCGAGTTGATGCAGTAGCGCAGGCCGGTGGGCCGGGGTCCGTCGGGGAAGACGTGGCCCAAGTGGGCGCCGCAGCGGTTGCAGTGGACCTCGGTGCGACGCATCCCGTGGGCGGTGTCGGTCTGCGTGCCGACCGCCGCGGGGTCGGCCGGTTGCCAGAAGCTGGGCCAGCCGCTGCCGGAGTCGTATTTTTCCGCGGAGTCGAACAGCTCGGCCGCGCAGGCGCTGCACCGGTAGATGCCGGGCTCCTTGGTGGCATAGTACTGGCCGGTAAAGGCGGGCTCGGTGCCGTGCTCGCGGCAGACGCGATACTGCTCGGGTGACAGTTGTGCCTGCCACTCGGCGTCGGTCTTTTCGATCTTCTCGATGGCTTTGCTCATGGGGACCTCTGGTTACGAAATGGCTCAACTGGATGGCCTACTGGGCCTTGATCATCGTTCCGGTCGCGGGCCTCGGGGCGCACAGCGCCTAACACAGGCGTGACACCGCTCGAGCGGTGTCACGAGCAGTAACATGGCCGGCGGCCCCGGCACTCGACGCCCGGCGGCGCGGCCCGTAAGATCGCCGCCTGGTTTCTTGGACTTCACTCTTGCCGGAGGGGCAATGACCGATCGGGATTCAAACTGGGGGGCGCGGCTCTTCGTCGGCCTTCAGTACCTGCTGCCGCAGCACGCGCTGTCGCGGCTGATGTACCGGCTCGCCCGGGTGACTGCCGCCCCCTTCAAGGGATGGATGATCCGCGCCTATGTGCGGCTGGTCGGCGTCGATCTGAGCCTGGCGGCGCAGCCGAACCTGTCCGCCTACCCGCACCTCGCCGCCTTCTTCACCCGCGCCCTGCGCCCGCAAGTCCGCCCCATGGACCCGGACCCGGCGGCGGTGCTCTCGCCGGTGGACGGGACCATCAGCCAGATCGGCACCATTGCCGACGGGCGCGTCATCCAGGCCAAGGGCCACAACTATAGCGTGTGCGACCTGCTGGGTGGCGACACCGACGCCCATCGCCGGTTCGAGGGGGGCACCTTTGCGACCATCTATCTCTCGCCGCGCGACTATCACCGCATCCACATGCCGCTGGCCGGTGACCTGGCGCAGATGACCTATCTGGGGGGCCGGCTGTTCAGCGTCAACCGCATGACCGCCGAACGGGTGCCCGGGCTCTTCGCCCGCAACGAGCGCGTGGTCTGTTCGTTCGGTACCGACGCGGGACCCATGGCACTGGTGTTGGTCGGGGCCATTTTCGTCGGCGGGATCGAGACCGTCTGGGCGGGGGAGGTGGCGCCGGCCCCGTCCGGACTGGGCCGCCGCCACTGGGACTATCGCGGCGAGGCCCAGCGGGTGCATCTGGGGCGGGGCGCTGAGATGGGTCGCTTCAATATGGGCTCGACCATCGTCCTGCTCTTCCCCGCGGGGGCCGCGACCTGGGACCCGACCCTGGCACCGGGCGCCACGGTCCGGTTCGGGCAGCGGATCGGTACGCGCGGCTGATACGGCGGCTGCGCGGGCCGCATCGCCGCCTGAGGGGGCCAGTCGCGGCGGGACGCCGCTCCTACGGATCGCGCGTTCATTCGGGTGATTCGCGGACCCATTCTCCCGCCAGTCCGGAACCCGCCGGCCGCCCTAATCCTGTATGGTAGCGCCATGAACCCACAATTCTCTGACTTCATGCTCCCGGAGGCGCTCGCGCGCGGATTGGAGAAGGCCGGCTTCGAGACCCCCACACCGGTCCAGGCCCAGGTGATCCCCCTGGCCAAGGACGGCGTGGACCTGCTGGTCTCCGCCGCCACCGGCTCCGGTAAGACCGCCGCCTTCCTGCTGCCGATCATGCAGCGCCTGCTGGACGCCCGAGCCCCCCGCAGCGCCACCCGCGCACTGATCCTGGTGCCCACCCGGGAGCTGGCGCGGCAGATCTATATCCACTTCATGCGGTTGGCGAGCGTGACCCGACTCACCGCCGGGGTGATCATCGGCGGCGAACGGCGCGACCGCCAGATCGCCGTCCTGCGCCGCAACCCGGACATCCTGGTGGCCACCCCGGGCCGGCTCCTGGAATACATCCAGGCCGGCGCAGCGGACCTGACCGATCTTGATGTCCTGGTCCTGGACGAGGCCGACCGGATGCTCGACATGGGCTTTGCCGATGACGTGCTCACCATCATCGGCTTCACCAACCCGGCCCGTCAGTCGCTGCTCTTCTCCGCCACCCTGCATCATAAGGGGCTCAACTCCATCACCGACCGGTTGCTGCGCGACCCGCAGGTGCTGGTCATCAACCCGGTGCGCGAAAGCCATCCGGACATCGCCCACCAGGTCATCCTGAGCGACGACACCGAGCACAAGCAGGCCCAACTGCTGTGGCTGCTCCAGAACGAGCCCGCCGAGAAGGTCCTGATCTTCACGAATACCCGGGAGCGGGCCATCGCGCTCGGCCCCTTGCTGGTGGGTCAGGGTCAGCGCACCGTGGTACTCCACGGCGAGCTCGATCAGCGCGAGCGCAACCGGGTCATGGGCCTGGTGCATGGGGGCGCGGTGCGCATCCTGGTCGCCACCGACGTGGCGGCGCGCGGCCTCGACATCCCCGGCGTCCAGCTCGTGATCAACTTCGAGCTGGCGCGCAGCGGCGATGACTATCTGCACCGTACCGGGCGCACCGGCCGGGCGGGGGAGAAGGGGCTCGCCATCGCCCTGGTGGGGCCGAAGGACTGGAACCTGATGGAGAGCATCGAGCGCTATCTGGGCCTAAGCTTCCAGTCGCGGGCCATCCCGGGGCTGAAGGCCAAGTTCAGCGGACCGACCAAGCGCAAAGGCCCCCGCAAGTCCCCGTCCAAGGCCAACAAGGCCGCCCCCGCCACCGAAAAGCCCAAGGTGAAGGAGCGCGAGCGCGACCGCAAGGCCATTGGCAAGCGGCGCAAACCGACAGCCTCAGCCCAGGCCGGGCTCTCACCGCTGCGCAAGCAGGGGAGCTGACCCACCTTACTCGTGACACCGCTACGCGGAGTCACGCCTGTGTTTGGCGCTCTGCGCCCCGACGATCGGCGGCCGGAACTTTGATCAAGTCCCGCTCGACAGGCCGTGCCTCCGGACTGGCTGCCCTATTAATAAAATGGGAAATCCCCCGGCTTTGCCGGGGAGACAGCAAAAGTTTGACATTTCCGGGGGTCCATCCAGGAAACTCCGCGTTGTGAGCCGCCAAGCACGCAACACTGGAGAATCCCGATGGACGAACCTGAAAGCC
>NZ_CAJAXH010000156.1 GCF_903946935.1 uncultured Thiodictyon sp. | reverse complement strand
TGTTGACGCTCGCGATCGGTTACGAGGACAGGCGCAGGACGAAGCAAGGGCATCGAAAAAACCAGAGTAGATCACGAAGTTTGCATCTTACAACGCGCTCTTCAGAAACGGTATTAGGATTTTCATCCTGCGGTACTAGTCACTCTTGGTGCGCTGGCGTACCGCCTCAAAGAGACAGACCCCGGCGGCCACCGAGATATTGAGGCTCTCCACCGTCCCGGCCATCGGGAGCCGGACCAGGAGGTCGCAACGCTCCCGGGTCAGGCGTCTCAGCCCGGTCCCCTCGCTCCCCATCACCAGTCCGATCGGACCCTTCAGATCAGTGCCATAGAGTTCGCCCTCCGCTTCGCCGGCGGTGCCGATCAGCCAGATGCCCCTTTCCTTGATCTGATCCATGGTGCGGGCCAGGTTGGTCACCTGGATATAGGGCACTGTCTGCGCCGCCCCGCTCGCCACCTTGCAGACCACCGGCGTCAGGCCGACTGCGTTGTCTTTGGGGGCGATGACTGCATGGACCCCGGCCGCGTCGGCCGTGCGCAGACAGGCGCCCAGGTTATGGGGGTCCTGGACCTCATCGAGCAGCAACAACAGGGGGGGGCCGCTGACCAAATCCAGGAGTCCGTCCAAATCGCGCACCGGCCGGGCCGCCGGACTGCGCACCCAGGCGAGCGCCCCCTGATGGTTGGTCCCCTCCGCTGCCTGGTCCAGCGTCGCCCGATCCGTCTGGCGGACCGGGATCCCTGCGGCGCGGGCGATCTGCGCCAACTCATTGATGCGCCGGTCGCGGCGGCCGGACTCCAGCCATAGCTCGCCGACCCCCTCGGTCCCGAACTTGAGTGCGCTGCGCACGCTATGGATGCCGGCCACCGGTGCCAAATCGTTCAATACCAATACTCCAGTGAATCGCGGGCGAGTCCCAATCTGCGGTTGGGTGCCTTGGAACTTAAGTGAATTTTCTCAGTCGGCGAATTGGCGCAAGGATTTCTTGAACCGGAGATAGGCATCCTGGTAACGGTTGTAGGCGGCTTGGTTGGCATATTTGATGCCGAACACCAGTCGGGTGTTTTCAGTGGGCGAAGACGTATCCTGGTAGGATCGAGTATAGGCCTTATTCTTGGCCTGAATGGTGTAATAAGTGATGCGCCGATTGCCGCTGGTCTTGGTTTCCGAAGCGCTGAGTGTTTCAGTGGCGGGATTCAAGGCGATTCCGGGGGGCTCACCATTCCACTGGGGCGAGAAGACATAGAATTCCACCTGCCGATCCGGCGAGCGGAAGAATGCGCTATCGACACCGACCTCTGGGGATTGGGTCGTGGTCGAGGGTATCACCTTGAAGCCCGGTGGTATCCACGCCTCGAACCATGCGCCTTTGAAGGTGTCGGCGTCTGAAACCGGCGCCCAAGAGACCAGCGAAACGCCAAGGAACGCGATGACAAGCAGGAGGTTGGATGTCTTCATCTGGCTGCTCCGGACACTGGGTTTGGAGTGGTTCCGGCGCACCTGGGGGCGGCCGGTCAGGGGCGATTCGCTAACCGCCCCGGCCGCGCTCGTTGGCTACCGAATTTCAATCTGACTAAAGGCATCCATCTCCCCGGCGACATTTCCGGCGTCATCATATTGCTTGCCTTTGTTAACGGTGATCCTTGCCTTCTTGCCCTTGAACTTCGCCGGCATGCTGGTGTTTTCATTCCATTTCTGACAGAGTGGGGCGGTGCATAGGCCAGTGCGCTCTTGGCCGTTGGCCACCGTGACGGTCAAGTAACAATTATCCCCGCACTCAAACCCGGCTATCGCCCCCTCGATGATTGATCCTTTGGCGCTGACGCCGGCGGCATAGCTGCCGGTCAGAACAGTGAGCAGCGCAAGGGTTTTCATCTTCATCGTTGGTGTCCGGGGTGGGTTGTTATAGGGTATCAATGACCTTCACCATGGCGGCCGGCGGCCCTTGTGCTTACTCGTCGCGGCCTGGGGGTCGCTCCTACGGGTAGGAGCGGCCCCCAGGCCGCGACCCATGCCACCTGTGTGGTGGCCGGAATGATGTTCAAGGCCGGACCAGACCCTGATCATAACGCGGGTCGCCGGCCCTTGCCACGGCACGTTGCGGCCCAATGCAATGCCCTTCGTGGTCTAATGAATCACCCCCCGCAGCGGATGACCCCGGAGACGATCCCGAGAATCTCCAGTTCCGCATGGCGCAGATAGATGGGCATCATCGACGGATTGGCCGGTTGCAGCCGGATGCCGTCCGCCTCCACATAGAAGCGTTTGAGGGTGACGCGCTCCCCGTTGATCATGGCGACGACCGACTCCCCGTTTTCCGCGCTCTGGCGGCTCTCCACGACGATGATGTCCCCGTCCTGGATGGCGTCGTCGATCATCGAGTGTCCGCGCACCCGCAAGGCGTAGCTGTTTTTGCGTACCATGTGGCGTGGCACCGTGACCGTGGCGCGATCCTCCGGGATCTCCACCGGCTGCCCCGCTGTCACATACCCGAGCAGCGGGATCTCCACGCCCGCCTCGTGGCCGAGGCTCAGGGGCTCCAAGGCGGGATTCCAGGTCACATGGTGATGCTTCGGCAGGATGTAGGCAACGCTCGGATTCATTTGGTGTACCTCAGCGCAGGGGGGTGGATCGTTCTCGGTTCGTTCTCCGTGGAGATTAGCAGAGATAATGAGAACAACAAGAGAACGAATCGTGACCCGACTGACCCCGCGCCAACAGGCTGTGCTCGATTTGTTGCGCGAGCGCGCCACTGAGTCCGCCCCGCCCCCCACGCTGACTGGGCTGTGCCGGCTGCTTGGCCTGCGCTCGCGCGGGTCGCTGCACAAGCACGTGCAGGCCCTGATCGCCGCCGGTTTGGTGGAGCCGCTCGACCGGCAGCATGGCGGCATCCGCCTGATCCCGCCGGCGCCCGCCCCGGACACCCTGCCGTTTCTCGGCAAGATCGCCGCCGGCCGGCCGATCGACGCCTTTCCTCAGGCCGAGACCATGACGGTGCCGCCGCACCTGCGCACCGCCAGACCCTGCTATGTCCTGCAAGTGACCGGCGATTCCATGTGCGAGGCCGGCATCCTGGATGGCGACTTTGTGGTCATCGAGCACCGCGACAGCGCCCGCAACGGCGAGATCGTCGTGGCCCTGATCCATGGGGAGGAGACTACGCTCAAGCGCATCAAACAGGAGCCCGGGCGGGTGACCCTGCTGCCGGCTAACCAAGCCCTGTTGCCGGCCAGCTTCGCGCCCGAGGATGTGGCGATCCAGGGCGTGCTGGTCGGGCAGATGCGCGCATACCGCTGAACCTAGAAAGAGCGGTTCTCACGCCAAGGCGCCAAGCTCGCCAAGGGTTTTCAATGCGTTATCGCCGCTTGGCGACTCACCCGTCGGGTGATTCGGAAGCTGTCCACAGGCCCTTGATTTTTCTTGGCGTCTTGGCGCCTTGGCGTGAGCAACTTCCGGACTTAGGTTGAAGGTTATTGGGTCGGTGCAGTGTTGCTAGCACTCGCTCGCCGGATAGTCGGCGCCGCGACTCACCGCCGCCCAGCCGGCGATCTCTTGCTGCATCGCCGCTAGTTTGGCCGTCGCGGTCTGTAGCGCCATCTCGCCCAGCAGCAGCCGCAGCGGCGGATGGTCCGCCTCGACGGCCTGCACGATCGCCGCGGCCGCCCGTTCGGGATCGCCCGGCTGAGTCCCGCTGTAACCGCGGATCATCTGGGTGCGGGCCCCGGCGGTCGCGTCATAGTCTGGGATGGTTCGCGGCGCCTCGGCGGCGGAGCGTCCCGCCCAGTCGGTGCGGAAGGGGCCGGGCTCCACCAGCAGCACCTTGAGGCCGAGCGGTGCAACCTCTTGCGCCAGCGATTCGGACAGGGCCTCCACCGCGAACTTGCTGGCGTTATAGAAACTGAGCGTCGGGAAGGCCACCAGGCCACCCACGGATGAGAGATTGACCACGGTGCCGCTGCGGCGCTGCCGCATCCCCGGCAGCACGGCCCGGGTCATCTGCGTCAGCCCCCAGACATTGATCTCGAACATGGCGCGCACCGCCTCCAGGTCGCTCTCCTCCAGTGAGCCGAAATAACCGACACCGGCATTGTTGACCAGGACGTCGATGCGCCCGAAGCGTCCCTGCGCGGCGTCGACAGCGGCCTGGACCTGCGCGTGGACCGTCACGTCCAGCGCCAAGACCAGGGCCAGGTCCGGGTAGTCGGCCGCGATGTCCGCGACCTGGGCGGCGTTGCGCGCGGTGACCACGGTCGGGTAACCCAAACTCAAGGTGTGACGCGCGAGCGCGCGCCCGAAACCGGTCGAGCAACCGGTGATGAACCAGACAGGCTTATCCGCAGCGGTCGTCATGATGAGATTGTCCAATCAGCGAAAAACGTGAGCACAATAGATGGTTACGGGCGGTGGAGTTTTCCAGTCGGCGCACAGTGTACGGCCGATCCGCCGGGCCTGCCGGGGGGCGGCGAGGTGTCCTGCTGTCCACATTCCCTGTGGTCGCTTCTGTGGATAACCGGTGGCTAACCCCGTTTCCGCCTAAACTGACCAGTCGGTTAGCCCGACCGGCTAACGTTTTGCCGCAGGTCGGATGGGGGTGGGCAAATGGGTCAAGGCCGCTGCGACCACGCAGAGGGCCGCGTCGGAGCGCCCCTGCATCAAGGGGGCGCAGCCATCTGAATCGGCAAGGGTTCCGCGGATGGTCCGGGCGTCGGGCGGGCCTTGACGCTGGGGCGCCCGTTCACTACCCTGATTCGGTCTCCGGGGGCCGCCCAGCCCTTTGCGCCGTCGCGCGACGCGGCGCGACTGACCGTCCCGCGCCGCCTTCATCAGTTTCAGGGCGTCATTGTGTATCGTAAGTATTTCGGACTCAAGGAGCCGAGCTTCTCCATCGCCCCGGACCCCCACTATCTGTTCCTGAGCGAGCAGCATAAGGAGGCCCTGGCCCATCTCCTGTACGGCGCTGGCGAGCACGGCGGCTTCGTGCTGCTGACCGGCGAGGTGGGGACCGGCAAGACCACCGTCTGCCGCGCCTTCCTGGAGCAGTTGCCGGCGGGCGTGGACGTGGCCCTGATCGTCAATCCGGCGCTGACCGCGGATGAACTCCTGCGCGCGATCTGCGACGAGTTCCGCGTCCCGGTGCCGGCGGCCGAGCACTCCATCAAGCGGCTCGTGGATCGGCTGAACGACTACCTGCTGGCCGCCCATGCCGCGGGGCGGCGTCCGGTGCTGATCATCGACGAGGCCCAGAACCTGCGCCCCAAGGTCATGGAGCAGGTCCGGCTGCTCACCAACCTGGAGACCACCAAGGCCAAGCTGCTCCAGATCTTCCTGATCGGTCAGCCGGAGCTGCGGCGCATGCTGGAGCGTGAGAGCCTGCGCCAGCTCAACCAGCGCATCACCGCCCGCTTTCACCTGCGGCCATTGGGCGCCGCCGCGACCGCGCGCTATGTACGGCACCGGGTGGCCGTGGCCGGGGTGGACCGCCCCTTGTTCACGGCGGGGGCGCTGCGGCGCATTCATCAGGTCTCCGGCGGGGTGCCGCGGGTGATCAATATCCTGTGCGATCGCGCCCTGCTCGGGGCCTGTGTCACCCGCGCCAATCAGGTGACTGCCGGCGTGGTTGCCCGCGCCGCCCGCGAGGTGCGGGGGACTGGCACGCGGATCGCGCCAGCGCCGGCCGCGCGCCCGGCGTTTGCCATCGCGGCCAGCCTCGCCTTGGTGCTCACCGCCGGGTGGTTGATCGATGAGCGGCTGGGCGGCGATCGTCTGGGTCCCTTGGTGGGCCAACTGGGACCCGCGCCGGCCGGGCGGGGTCTGCCGACACCGGTCGCGGCGCCGGTGGTTGCGAACCGCGCGCCTGGCGGCAGTGCGGCGGTGGCGCCCGTGGTCGCCGCCGCCGTGGCGCCGGCCGCTGTGGCCAGTGCGCCGGCGCCGAGCGTCTCGCCGCTGCCGCGGGTCTCCCTGGTGGGTGCGGCGCCCGCCGTCGTGGCGCCCGCCGTCGCGGCGCAATCCCTGAGTCGCGCCGCCTTGCCGGAGGAGGCGGCCATGCGCGTGCTGCTGCGCCACTGGGGGGTCGCTGATCCGTCGCTGGGGGCGGGCAATCCCTGTCGTCGGCTGGGCGAGTATGGGCTGCGCTGCGAACACGAGCGGGGCAAGCTCAGTCATCTGCGCTACTATGATCGACCGGCGCTGTTACGCGTGGACGATGCCGATGGAGCCCCGCGCTACGTGGTGCTGGGGACGCTCGATGAGTCCTCTGGGACGCTGGAACTCGCGGACGGCAGCGAGCGGGTCCCAATCGCCGGGCTCGAGGCGGGCTGGACCGGCGACTACATTTTGGTGTGGCAGTTGCCCCCCACCGGAGTTGGGGCGATCGGCCCGCGCGGTAGCGATGAGTCCATCCGCTGGCTGCGGCAGATGATCGCGGCCACCCCGAACGGTCTTGCCGATACCGGCGAGGCCCGCTTCGATGCCGCCCTGGCGGATGCGGTGCGTGCCTTTCAGGCCGCGCGCGGCTTACGCTTGGATGGCATCGCCGGTTCCCGCACCCTGATACAGATCCAAAACGCCGCGGCCCTGCCGAACACCCCCCGCCTGATGACGCCAAGCCTGGCCGCGGCGGTGGCCGCCCAGCCCACCCCTGCGGCCGGCGCCCCGTCCGCCGCGGGTGAGGCGAGCGGCCCAGGGACCCCATGAGCTACATCCTGGAGGCCCTTCAGCGCTCCCAGGCCGAGCGGGAGCTCGGGCGGGTGCCGACCCTGGAGGGTGCCGCCCTGCTGGCCGAGGTCCGCGCGGTGCCGCGGCCCCCCTGGCCGTTGGTCGCGGTGGTCCTGGCCGCGACCGCGGTGTTGCTTGCGCTCTATGCGGTGTTGCGGGCGCCGCCAGGCCCGTCGGCCGGTGTGGCCGGCACGCCCAGCGCGGCGCTGGTTGCGCCCCAGCTCGCCCCCGGGGGGGGGCAGACCCCAGTCGACCCGCCCCCGACCGCTCGAGCGGGGGCGCTGCCGGTGGACCTTACCCCCAGGTCAGCCCCCGCGGGTCTGCCCGGCCCGGTCGCGGCCGGTGCAGCGGTGCCGCCGGTCGGCATGCCGCTGGTGGAGGCGCCCCCGCCCAAGGTCAGTCGCCGGGTCGTTGCCGATCCGGCCGGCACCGCGGCGCGGGACGCGCCAGCACCGCCGCGTGCGGGCGCGGCGCTGGATGACGCGGACCTCCAATTGGAGTTGGAGCTCAAGCGTCAATTGGAGGAGGACGATCAGGCGAGGGGGCAGGGCGTCGAGTCAGCGCCGCCGCAGATCGTCCGACCGGACCCCGGTCCCACCCCGGTGCCGCAGGACCTGATCTCGGCGATCGACGCCTTCAAGCATCGGGTCAAGGGCGGTCCGGGCCAGCCAAAAGACCCGGGCAAGCCGGTGCCCCCACCCGTCGTGGGGCCGGCCCCCGCGGTGGACCCGAGTGCCTTGCGCCTGCCCCCGGACCAGCAGGCGGCCCTGCCCAAGTTCCTGATGAACGTGCATGTCTTCGACGCGGACCCGGCGCGGCGCTTCGTCCTGATCAACGGACTGAAATACGCCCAGGGGACCATGACCCGCGAGGGCTTGACGGTCGATGAGATCCGAGTGGATGGGGTGGTGCTGACGTATCAGGGCCACCCCTTCTTCGTCCACCGCTAGATGATGCCGACGCTCGCCATGCCCGGGGTGGTGCCGTCGACCAGGCGGCGGCGCAGCCGGCGCAGACTCCGTTTGGCGGACCCGAAGACCTCGGTGATCGCCTCCGCCGCGTCCTTACGGGCGTCCCGCACGACGAGTTGGCGGCCTTGGCCCAGGTTGGCGCGCAGTTCGCAGCGCACCCGGTGACCGTGCAGGGGGTCGAATTCCTCATTGATACGCGCCAGGGCGTCGATCTGCTCATCCGGGAAGCGCAGGGCGAGTTTCTTGGCCTCGCTTTCGATCTGTCGGCGGATTGCCTTATCCAGGGCCAGGGTGTCGCCGCTGATCTTTATCGGCATGGGTGAGTGCTCCGAGACTTCATTGTCTTGTGGATGGTGTTGAGGATGGTGGTTGGACCATGGGGGAGTTGAGCGGGTCTTGCCGAATCCGGCGATGTGTCACTGCTGCGGGTCAGGGTTCATGGTGCCCAGGGCCGTATCGCAGGCCCGGCGGGCGTGCCGAGCGGCCCCAGGGGAACTTGCTCGAGCGGTGACGACGCTCTGTTGGAAACTCACTGGTTGCTGCAACGCCCGCGAGGTGGAACTGATGCGGATTCAGGGGGTTTGGGCGCTCAATCTGCGCCGTCGCCTGGGGTCGGACCTGACCCGCGACTTCGGTAAATCGGCTCTCTTGTCTCGTCGTACCCAGGCACCCAAGGGGTGATACGCCGGGGTCTGGCCTGAGGTCGGTGTGGGCCGCTGCGCCTGTACAAGTCGGAGGTGCTGTGCGTGACCCGCCGTTGGTCCCTGGCGGGGCATGGGGACCGGCCGCAGAGGGACTGCGCGTAAGTGTACAGTAGGGCGGCGCGGTTATTCAACAAAAATCTACGCGAAGAGGTCGCGGAAGGCCTTGGCGAAGGACTGGTAGGCGCCAGGGCCGTCCAGGTCCATCACTTGGTCGATCACCCAGCGGTTGTCTTGCCCGGTGCCCATCAGGCATTGGACCTCGTAGCCCAGGTGGCGCAGGAAGGCAAAGCTCGGCCCACTCGGCGCCACTGGGTAATCCGCGTACTCGGCCGAGCGCCGGTTGAGCAGGTCGATGAATCCACTGCCATAGTCGCCGGGCCCCAGCAGGTCCTGGCTGTTGTCCTGGAGATGCTCCACCAGCTTGTGGGCCAGCGCGGTGATCAGGGTGCGGCGCTGCGCATCGGCGTCCTCATCGGACAGCGCGGTGTAGGCGAGCCGGTCGGCGAGTTGGATCAGGAAGGCCAGATATTCGGCGATGACCGCCAGGCGCTGGGTGTCGTCGCGGTAGCTAAAGCGCTCGCAGTGCAGGTTGATGGCGCGGTCCAGGGCGATGCGCCAGGCGATGAAGGCCAGCGCACCGGCGATCTCGGGCAGCGTTCGTGTGCTTTTGGTATTCGACCAATGACTCTTGATACGGATGGCCACTGAGGGCTCCTCTATGTCGATTGACTGAAAAATAACAAATTCGTCCGCAAATGAACGCAAATAATCAATCGCTGGGGTCGGAGCGCCAAGTCGGCCTTGGTCATCGCTCCGGCCAGACCGGCCCTTGCGGCAACCCGTCGCGGCCTGGGGGCCGCTCCTACGCGGGTAGGAGCGGCCCCCAGGCCGCGACGAATGTTCGCGGAGTGGCCGGAACGATGATCAAGGCCGCCAAGTCGCCTCGCGGGCGATGCCTGGGTTGAGGCCAAGAATCTAATCCTATTTGCGTTTTTTGCGTTCATTCGCGGACGATAATTCTTTCGTTGCTTAGTAAATAGCCTTGCCGACGCTGGCCGTGAGGGCGGCGGCCGGTCCCGGCGGGCCGAACAGGTTGCCCTGGAAGACCGCGCAGCCATGCGCGGCGAGGAAGCTCCGCTGGGCCTCGGTCTCGACCCCCTCGGCCACCACCGCCAAATCAAAGCCGCGCGCCAGGGTGAGGATGGCGCCGGTGATGGCTGCCGCATTCGGGTCGTCGGGCAGGTCGCTGACGAACGAGCGGTGGATCTTCACCTGGTCCAGCGGTAGTTGCCGCAGACGGGCCAGTGCCGACCCACCGGTGCCCAGGTCGCCCACGGCCAGACCCACCCCCTGCGCCTTGAGTGCGGCGACCTTGGCGACGATCTCGGGTCCGGGCTCCACCAACAATTGCTCGGTGAGATCCAGCCTGAGCCGGTGCGGATCGGCACCGCTCTCGCTCAACGCGGCCAGCACCTGGGCCAGGAAGTCCGGCTGCCGGGACTGACGCACCCCGATCCCTAGCGTCAGGCTGAGATGGGCGGTCGCTGGGTGTTGCCCCCAGGCGGCGAGTTGGGCGGCGGCAGTTCGCAGTACCCACTGCCCCAGGGGCAGGATCAGACCGCTCTCCTCGGCCTGGGGGATGAACTCGGCGGGTCCCAGCAGGCCGCGCCGCGGGTGCTGCCAATGGACCAGGGCCGCGGCCCCGATCAAGTGCCCCGCGGTATCGACTTGGGGTTGGTAGTGGAGCACAAATTGCTTGGTCTGCAACCCTTCGCGCAGTTCGCTCGCGAGCGTGGCGCGCTGCGCCAGCGCGTCTTGGAGCGCCGAGTCGAAGAACTCCAAGCCGTTGCGCCCTGCGGCCTTGGCCTGGTACATGGCGAGATCGGCCCGCTTAAGCAAGGCCTCCGGGTCCCGATCCTGGTGGGTGAAGAGGGTGATACCGATGCTGGCGGTGCAGTGGCAGTCCTGCCCGCCGACGCGATAGGGGAGGGTGAGCGCGCGCAGAACCTTGCCCCCGACCCCGCGCGCCTGCGCCGCCGCCAGCTCCGGGCGGTCGCTCAACCCCTCCAGCAGGATGACGAACTCATCCCCGCCGAGGCGGGCGACGCTGTCGCTGCCACGCACACAGTCGGTCATGCGCCGCGCCGCCTCCTTTAGCACCGTATCGCCTGCGTCGTGACCCAGGGTGTCGTTGAGCGCCTTGAATTCGTCCAAGTCCATGAACAGGAGCGCCCCGCTCTGGTGGCTGCGGGCGGCGGCGACCTGGGCCTGCGCCAGGCGGTCGAGCAGGAGCCGGCGGTTGGCCAGTCCGGTCAGTGGGTCATAAAAGGCCAGCCGCTCGATCTCCTGGCGGTAGCGCGCCTCGCTGGCGTTCAGTGCCTGCTGTGTCTGGGTCTCCAACCACAGTTTCGCGAGATAGGCCAGCAGCAGGCTGAAGGTGAGACCCAGGCCGATCTTGCTGCCCAGATAGGGGCTGGGCCCCCACCCGGCGAGCGGGGCGACACTCAGGGTCCAGGTCCCGTTGGGGACCTCGAGCGTGTGCTCGATCGGTGCCTTCAGGCCTTGGGGGGCGGTGGTGGCGATGACCTGCCGCTCCCCGCTCACCGGATGTCGGCGCCAGAGTTCATAGCCTAGACCGAGCGATGCCAATTCGGGCAGCCGGGCGCTTGCCAGGGTCTCGGGGAAGCGCAAGATGCTGGTGACAAAGCCCCAGAAGACCGGCGGCGCGCGGCCGTCGTCGAGGAACACCGGCAGTTGACCGATCGCCCCCAACCCACCCTGGATCAGTGGGAAAGGGCCGACGAGGGTCAGGCGGCGGCTCGCCCGGGCGCGGGCGGCCTCGGGGCCGCGCAACGGATCGTGCAAGATATCGAAGCCGAGCACCGCCGCGTTGCCCTCCAGCGGGTAGATCGAGCGGACCACCCCATGCGGGGCCAGGCCCAGGGTGGCGGCACCGGGGAAGGCGGCGAGCAACTGGCGCGCGGTGCGCGCGAAATCCTCGACCTGCCCCCGGCCCTGTTGGACCAGGGCGGCCAGGGCATAGGTGGCGGACAGGGCCTGCCCGATATGGGACTGGAGCGCATGGGTATGCACTGCGGCCAGGTCGCTAACCCGTATACGCTCGGCCTGACGGCCGGCCTCCTCGGTTTGGTGGATCGCCACACCCGCCAGGAGCGCGGCGATCAGGAAGACGATGCCGGCGACGACCCATGGACGTGCGGTCATGCCGGTCAGTGCGGTCGGTTGGGTGATCATCCGGTGGTCCTCGCCGTGGTCGCTCCGGCCCCCCGAAGTGCAGGGCATTGCCCACTATAGACCATTCTCCGGAGCCCAGCCCGCTACCGGCACCGCCATCAATGCATCTGGAAAAGGGTTTCTGTCCGCAAATGAACGCAAAAAAAGCAAATAAGATTAGACTGTTGGCATCAATTCCGGCGTCATCATCCGCGAGGTGAACTGACGGCCTGGTCAAGACCCATTATTATTTGCGTTAATTCGCGTTCATTTGCGGACAAACTGCCCTTTCTTAGCCTGAAATTAAGCCTGGCGGTGCGGTCGGTGCTTGGCGAGCGCGGCGTGCCTCTCCAGGTACTCGACCATCAGGGCGGCGATGTCCTTGCCGGTGGCGCCTTCGATCCCTTCCAGCCCCGGGGTGGAGTTGACCTCCAGCACCAGCGGTCCGCGCGCGGAGCGCAGGATATCCACGCCGGCCACGTGGAGCCCCATGATGCGGGCGGCGTGGGTGGCGAGGGCGCGCTCCTGCGGGGTGATGCGAATCAGGCTGGCGGTGCCGCCGCGATGCAGATTGGAACGAAACTCACCGGGTTTGGCCTGACGCTTGATGGCGGCGACCACCCGGTCGCCGATCACGAAGCAGCGGATGTCCGCCCCCTGGGCCTCCTGGATATATTCCTGGACCAGGATGTTGGCGCGTACCCCCATGAAGGCCTCGATCAGGCCCTTGGCGGCGGCCTCGGTCTCCGCCAACACCACCCCGATCCCCTGGGCGCCCTCCATGAGCTTGATGACCAGCGGCGGGCCGCCGACCATCTTGATCAGGTCCTCGATGTCGTCCGGGGCATGGGCATAGCCGGTGATCGGCAGCCCGATGCCCTTGCGTGCGAGCAGTTGCAGCGAGCGCAGCTTGTCGCGGGCGCGCACGATGGCCACCGACTCGTTGAGTGTACACACCCCCATCATCTCGAACTGGCGCAGCACCGCCGTGCCGTAGAGTGTGATCGAGGCCCCGATACGCGGGATCACCGCGTCGAAGCCGATGAGTTCCTCGCCCTTGTAGTGGATGGATGGGGCATGGGTGGTGACGTTCATGTAACAGCGCAGCACGTCGATCACCTGGACCTCGTGCCCGCGCTCCTGCGCGGCCGCCACCAGGCGGCAGGTGGAATGCAGCGTCGGGTCGCGCGACAGGATGGCGATCTTCATCGGCTCAGGCGTTGACATAGCGTTCCGCTTGCATCTGTCGCTCCTGGTCCGTGATCAGGTCGGCCCGGGCGAAGCGCACCAGCAGCACCATCCGCCCGGCCCGTTCGCCGCGGTAGGCGCGCATGAATTCGATGTCAAAGGTGTTGGATGCATCCTTCCGGTCTGGCCGTACCACGTTCATACGGTCCAGCCGCACCCGTTCCGGGCGGGCCGCGATCAGGGCCGTCGGGACTTGAAGCAGGGCGGCGAGTCGCTCCAGATAGTCGTTGAGGGTGGACAATCCCTGGTGGGCGGCGGCCAGTTCGCTTTCCAACTCATCGATCTGCTTTTCGATGATCAGATGCTCTGTGGCATGGGCGGTGCCGCGGTCGCGCAGGATCTCCAGGCCGTGGGTCGCGGGGCTCAACACCTTTTTTTTGATCCGCATAATCCGCAGGCTGTCTTCCAACTCGGCGATCCGCGCCTCTTGGAGGCCGATGTCTTGCGCGGCAAATCCCACCAGTGCATCCATGATGGCCTGGGCGGTCTTGGCCCGCACGGCCTCCGGGCTCTCAGCGCACCGCACCACGTCGATGTTCTCGAAACTCAGCGTGGTCTGCGCGATGTCCCGTTGCATGGTCTCCCCGCTCAGGTCCATGCCGAGTTGTTTGCGGAACACCGGCTGGGCCAGCAGGATGGCATAACAATCGCCTGTCGTAAGCGGGGTGCGTTCCATATAGTCGCGGCAATCGTTGCTCGCCAGCTCCCAGCGGATGCGGCTCGGGTCGCTGAACAATGCACGCAGCAGCGGGTCGCTGGACCAGGTCGCGCGACTGACCGTCACGGGGCCGGGGATGCGCCAGGCGAGCTCCTTGCAATAGTCGAGACAGCCGGCCACCGCGTCGTGCAGGCGGTTGCGGTAGCCGTTGAGCCCGCGGATGCGCGGATTGGCCTGGTCGACGGCCCGCTCAATGGCGAGCCGGATCGTGCTCTCACGCAGTCGACGCTCGGCCTCCCGCACCCGCTGGCGCGACCAGTGTTCTTGAACGACGTGACCGAGGTCTTGCCAGAGGCTGTTCATCGGCTCAGGGGCGAGTGTCGTTCCCCGCGGGGGACGCGGGGGCCGATTCCGGGCGCTCTTCGGGGGTGAACAGCGTGTGAACAATCATCACGACCACGCCGGCGGTGATGGCGCTATCGGCAATGTTGAAGGCCGGCCAGGGGTTGAATAGTTGCAGCGGAATCCAGGGCAGCCAGACCTGGATGAAGTCGATGACATGACCGAGCAAGACCCGGTCGATCAGGTTGCCGATGGCCCCACCGATGATCAATGCCAGGGCCGCCGCCATGAAGCGCTCCCGGGGACGCAGCCGCAGCAGCCAGGCCACCAGTACGCCGGTGACGACCAACGCAAAGGCGGCGAACAGCCAACGCTGCCAGCCCCCGGCCTGCGCCAGAAAGCTGAAGGCCGCACCGGTATTGAAGGCCAGGGTCAGATTCAGATTGGGGAGCACCTCGACCACCGTTCCGGGTGCGATGGAGTCCAGTACCAGCCACTTGGTGGCCTGGTCCAGAATGATGACGAATAAGGAAAGCCAGAGCCAGTGTTTCATTGAATAATCCGGGAATAGGGTTGAGGCGCAATACCGGTTAAGTTAAGCCGGCCTCTGGCTCCCACGCTCCTGCGTGGGAGCAAGTGCGGGCGCTCCGCGTCCAGTGGCCAGACCGGATGCAGCGCGTCCGCACGGCATTCGCTAATGCCGTAGGTTGGGGGTGAGGAACGAACCCGAACATGTCAGCGTGTTGCGGCTCGTTGGGCTTCGTTCCTCAGCCCAACCTACGAGGTGCGCCTGTGCGACGGCGACCTCATCCCCGGTCTCAACCTGCGCGGCAGGTTGCGATAGCCGGGGCTTGGCTACGTGGATGTCGACCTGGACTGGGGGCTTCATTCGCGTTTATTGGCGTTCATTTGCGGCCAAATTTCTTTACGCAAACTGCCTGACCTCGCCCGCCCCGGCCACATTCTCCACGCAGCGCCCGCACAGTTCCGGGTGTTCGGCGTGGGTGCCCACATCCGCGCGATGGTGCCAGCAACGCACACACTTTGGTTGCGGCGAGGCACGCACCCGCACCGCGAGACCGCCGAGATCGGTCGCGAGCGCCGTGTCGGGTCGTTCGGCGATGGGGTGCAATCGCGCCTCTGAGACGATCAGCACGAAGCGCAGTTCATCCCCCAGGCGGGTCAGCGCCTGGTAGAGCCCGGCGTCACAGTAAAGGTCCAGTTCCGCGTCGAGCCCGGAGCCGATCAGGTTGGCCTTGCGCGCCGCCTCCAGGGCCGGGCCGACCGCCATCCGGGTGGCCAGCACCTGGTCCCAGAAGCCCCGATCCATGGCGCCCTCGCTGTCCTGGGCGACCAGTCCCTCATACCAGGTCGCGGTGAAGACGGAAGGCGCGCGTGTACCCGGCAGATAGCCCCAAATCTCCTCGGCAGTAAACGACAGGATCGGTGCCAGCCAGCGGGTCATCGCCTCGGCGATGTGATACATGGCGGTCTGGCAGGAGCGCCGCGGCCGGCCATCGGTTTGGGTGGTGTATTGGCGGTCCTTGATGACATCCAGATAAAAGGCCCCCAGGTCCACCGCGCAGAAGTTGTGAACCTTCTGGTAGATCAGGTGGAACTGGTAGTCGCGGTAGGCCGCGACGATCTCCTCTTGCAGACTCAGCGCCCGGTCCATGATCCAGCGGTCCAAGGCCATCATGTCGGCGGGTGCCACCTGATTCACGGCCGGGTCGAAGCCGGCGAGATTGGCGAGCAGGAAGCGGTTGGTGTTGCGGATGCGCCGGTAGGCATCCGCAGTGCGCTTCAGGATCTCGTCGGAGACGTTCATCTCGGTGCGGTAATCGGTGCCCGCCACCCACAGTCGGATGATGTCCGCCCCCAGGGTCTTCATCACGTCCTGGGGCCGAACCACGTTGCCCTTGGACTTGGACATCTTCTCGCCCTTGGCATCCACCGTGAAGCCATGGGTCAGCACGCCCCGGTAGGGTGCGCGCCCCTGCATGGCGACGGAGGTCAACAGTGACGACTGGAACCAGCCGCGGTGCTGGTCCGACCCCTCCAGATACAGGTCCGCCGGGGACCCTAAGTCCGCCCGACGATCCAACACGCAGGCGTGGGTGACGCCCGAGTCGAACCAGACGTCCAGGGTGTCTTGGACCTTCTCGTACTCGGCGCCTTCGGTCTCGCCCAGGAGTGCCGAGGGGTGCAGCTCGAACCAGGCCTCGATGCCCTTGCCCTCCACGCGGCGCGCGACCTCCTCGATCAGCTCAGGGGTGCGCGGGTGAAGCGCGCCCGTGACCTTGTGGACCAGTAGCGCGATGGGCACGCCCCAGGTGCGCTGGCGCGAGATGCACCAATCGGGGCGTCCCTCGATCATGCCCTCGATCCGGCCCTGGCCCCAATCGGGCGTCCAGTCGACCTCGCCGATCGCCTCCAACGCCGCCGCGCGCAGCCCTTGCTTGTCCATGCTGATGAACCACTGGGGCGTGGCGCGGAAGATGACCGGCGTCTTGTGTCGCCAGCAATGGGGATAGCTGTGGTTGAAGCGCTGTTCGCGCAGCAGTGCGCCGTGGGCCTTGAGCACCTCCACCACGTGCTCATTGGCCTTGAATACATTCTCGCCCGCGAAGAGCGGCGTACCGGGCAGAAAGCACCCGTTGCCGCCCACCGGGTTGTCCACCGCCAATCCGTAGCGGCAGCCGACGATATAGTCCTCGAGGCCGTGGCCGGGGGCGGTATGCACCGCGCCGGTGCCCGCCTCCAGGGTCACATGCTCGCCCAGGATCACCGGTACCTCGCGGTCGTAGAAGGGGTGGCGCAGACGCACGCCCTCGAAGTCCGCCCCACGCCCATAGCCCATCACCCGATAGCGCTCGAAGCCCCAGCGGTCCATGGTGTCCTTGAGCAGGCCCTCGGCCACGATCAGGCGTTCTTGATGGGTGCCGGACTCCACCTGGACGATGACATAGTCCAGTTCCGCATTCAGTGCCACCGCCTGGTTGGCCGGCAGGGTCCAAGGCGTGGTGGTCCAGATCACGAGCGACGCCGGACCCTCGCCGCAGCCATTGGGCGAGCCGTGGCAGCGGGCCTCCAACACCGCCGGCTCCACCAGCGGGAAGCGCACGTCCACCGCGATGGACTGCTTGTCCGCATATTCCACCTCCGCCTCGGCCAGGGCCGAACCGCAGTCGATACACCAATGCACCGGCTTCTCGCCCTTCACCACATGGCCGTTGGCGATGATCTTACCGAGCGAGCGGATGATGTCCGCCTCGCAGCCAAAATCCATGGTCAGATAGGGCCGCTCCCAGTCGCCGAAAATGCCCAGGCGCTTGAAGTCGGTGCGCTGGCCGTCGACCTGCTTGGCCGCGTAGTCGCGGCAGGCGACGCGAAATTGCGCGGCGGTGAGCTTGTGGCCCGGCTTGCCCTGCTTCTTCTCCACCTGGAGTTCTATCGGCAGCCCGTGGCAATCCCAGCCCGGGACATAGGGCGCATCCAGCCCGTCGAGCGTGCGGGACTTGACGATGATGTCCTTGAGGACCTTGTTGACCGCGTGACCGATATGGATCTCGCCATTGGCATAGGGCGGGCCGTCGTGCAGGATGAAGCGCTGCGCGCCCGCGCGGGCCGCCCGGATTTCTGAATAGATATCCAGCGCCTCCCAGTGCTTGAGAAGCTCCGGTTCGCGCTGGGCCAGATTGGCCTTCATCGGGAAGTCGGTGGTGGGTAGATTGAGGGTGTGTTTGTAATCGGTCACGCGTTTGCCTTTATCGTCTTTTTCCCACGCTTGCGCGTGTGAGAAAGAGTGTGTTATCGGATCGCCGATTGACCATCCGGCAACCAGCAGTCATCAAGAGTTTGCTCCACAGTGTAGGGGCAGAGCGGCGGAAAGGTCTCTTCCGGAAGATCGGTTTCCCGTGCGGCCGTCAAGATTGCATCACCATACGCATCGTCCATGGCCTGATCGAGCCTGGATCTAAGGCTCGGGTTTTGATCGATATGGCGCCGCAGTTTCCGGCGCTGCTCGCGGATGGCGAGTTCCCAACCGCGGCCGCGGCGTTGCGGTTGAAATTGCCATTTCAGCAGATGCAGCAAGAGCGCGGCGAGGCGATTTTCCAGCTCCCGCAATTCGCTCTTACCCATGCCTTCGATTTCCTCCGCGATATGCTCGATATCCGCTTGCGCCAGACGTCCCGACCGCAATAGTGCCGCCTGACTGTTCGTCCAGGCAAAAAAATCCTGTTCATAGAGCGTTTTTGCGTCGCTGTCGTCGCGTGCGGCAGCGGCGACGGCGCCGCGGGATGGCGGGCGCGGCGTCCCGGCGGCCTCGCGGTCCTTGAGTGTCGGCATGGCGAGCGCTCCCAGTAAAACGGTGGGCCAAGTCTAGCCCGGTCGGGCGGGTGGTGTCGCGCCTTGTACAGCGGCGGTCCGGCTTGCGGGGACCCAAGACGTGGCGGACACCAGACCCGACATGCCTGACAAGTCGGGCTGATCCGCGACCGAGCGGCCGACTGGGCACAGCGGGGCGGCCCAGTGCGCAAGATGAAGATATATAGGGAGCACCTGGACTGCCTCGCGGGCGCTGCGCGGCGACCCCCGGACGCTTGGCGCCGATGTAGCCTCGTCGTCCTTGATGTTCCGCATGGCGCGCTCCGCAGGGAAAAATGGCCCCAGGCCGTCCGACTTCTACTACGCAAGCCAGTATTTTGCCATATTGGGGCGAATATTGCTGTTGGTGATGCGGTAAGTGCCTGAGCAAGTATCGCTTGGCGTTCGTGGTCGATGGTGTGTGCGTGGTGCGCTTCGACAACGAGGCAGGCAAAGGCGATCATCGGCATCTTGGCCCGGTCGAGATACCCTATGCCTTCACTACTCTGCCGGAACTACTAGCCGATTTTTGGCGCCAAGTCGATGGCTGGAGGGGATAACATGAACGCTGTCACCATTGGTGTCGCCAGCCGCGAGGAAACCAACGCGCGCTTCACGCGTGCCATAAGCGGCGAGCCGCAGGGGGCTTTTCGCACTTTCGCCACAGTCGATGATCTCTGGCGGACCCTGACGCCCAAGTGCCGGGCGCTCTTGCGGGTGCTGACCGGCGCCGGCCCCGTCAGTTTACGGGAGGCGGCGCGGCAGGTGGGGCGTGACCTGAAGGCAGTAGAAGCGGACGTGCATACGCTCCTGAATGCTGGGTTGCTGGAGCGGACCGACACGGGGATGATCGAATTCCCCTTTGACGCAGTGCATGTCGATTTCATGTTGCAGGCGGCGTCTTGATTATCGAGGTCTTGGATGGTCTTTTTATTATAAGACGGTTTAATACGCTGGCGCCAAGGCCCTTAGTGAATTGGTTTCCCAAGAATTGCGCCACTGATAGGGTCAAGCCTATACTATGGTCATTCGTTCGCTACCAGGCTCAAGCGCGCCCTCGGCCTGCTCCCGGACCGGCACGGCGGCGGCGCGTACGGCCGCGAGGCGGCCCTTGGTCTGGGTGCTCAACGTCAGGTGGTGCGGTGCGTAGTGGTGTTCATGGCAGCATCATGGGGTCGCGACCCGAAAAATGTAAATCACTGGCGCCCCCCGCGCGGAGCCCCTGACGCAGACATGACACGGCCGGAGCGGTGTCACGAGACTGGCCTATGGAAAGCAGCAGCCGACGCAGCTCCCAGGTACGGTCAGGTTTCCAGCACTTCGATCGCGGCAAGGAACTCGTTGACCTGCAAATGCAACAGGGCCGCGGTGCGTCGAAAGCGGGAGGCGACCAGCCGCTCGCGCTCCCAGTCGAGTTCAAAGCCGCGCATAGCAGCTCAGGGGTACGGGCCATCGATCAATTCTCCACGGGCGATGATTTTGCCGACGAACACCGGGTCATCGTCCTGGGTCAACAGGTCCAAGGGCCGGTCCAGGGCCTGTTCCAGGTCGTGCCGCAGGTTCCAGTAGGTTGCCGCGGCAACACCCATCACCAGCAAGTCCACGTCGGAGCGTGCGCCGGCGCGACCCTCGGCGACTGAGCCAAACAGATAGGCCTGGGTGATGCCATAGCGACGCAGGATCGGTGGCACCTCGCGGCGCACCTGGTCGCGAAGGCGACTGGACTCGGCGCGCGTTCCGGCCTGCTCGCGTGCCCATCTGGCCTTGAGTTTGCTGAAGTCGAAGGGCGGTTTGGGGTGGTCGGCGGTGGATGGCATCGTGTTCGCTCAGTCATGTCTTTTCGGCCCCGGAGACTGTGTCACGTATTGCGGCTAGGCCGCCTGGCGGCGATGGCGGGCCTCCCAGCCCTCGCAGGCCAGCCCGATATAGATGGGGATGGGCTTCTGCCCCGTGTTGTAATAGATGATGGTGCGGCGGGAGAGCCCCAGGGCCTGGGCGGCAGTGGTGAACGTGAGTCCGTTGCGTTGCATCCAAATATTGAAGTCGGCAGTGGGAAACGCGGTGCCTGCCTGCTCGCGGGCCAGACGGATCAAGGTCTCGATGGAGATGCCTTGATCGATCGCGGGCCATTCAATCCCGTGCCCCCAATCAGATAAGGTAACCGCGGCGAATCGATCCGCGTCAGTCAGGGATTCATATCCGGTGGAACCGATGATATTGGTCGCGTCGAGCGTCAGCGTCTTGCCGTCGGATAAATCGGCCTCAATGGTCGCTGGGGGAATCGCCCTGACGGCAGCGATAGTCAACATGAATGGGTGCCTCACAACGTGGGGTTGAGCGTTCGCCACTCGGCCAGCAGGTCGGCCGTGTGATCGGCGGCCCATGCCCTGGCCTCGGCAAGCGTACGCGCCGGTACTGACCCAGCAAAGACGGTGCCATCCTCAATGGCGACGACCGCGCGTCCGTCCGGGCTGTGCAGGTGATAGTGGGGTATCCCGTGCTCGGAGCCATAGACCTTGATCAGCCAGTTGGGGGTTCGGTGCGGCGTGGTCATTGGTGGCTATGGTAGTGAATAATATTCACTGTCTCAAGCGAAAATCGGATTTCACGCCGCACTGGGGTGCGGTGCTCCCAGGCACTGCGCGTCGATTGGGAGGTTATCATCCCTGGTGCAGGATTGCCGCGTCCCGGCCGGAATGGTGGAACACTGGCGCGCGGCGCAGAGCGCCTGACACATGCGTGACACCGCGAAGCGGTGTCACGAGCAAAAAGAAGGGCGCCCGGAGGGCGCCCTTCTTTTTTCGGCAGAGCCGAAAAAAGGCTAGTTGATCTTGGGGTCAAGCTCGCCCTTGGCGTAGCGGGCGGTCATGGCCTCCAATGACAGCGGCTTGATCTTGCTGGCCCAGCCGGCGGTGCCGAAGGCCTCGTAACGGGCCTTGCAGATGCCGTTCATGGCCTTAGTGGCGGCGGCGAGGAACTTGCGGGGGTCGAATTCCTTCGGGTGTTCGGCAAAGAACTGACGCACGGCGCCGGTGGAGGCCATGCGCAGATCGGTGTCGATGTTGACCTTACGCACGCCGTGCTTGATGCCCTCGACGATTTCCTCGACCGGCACGCCATAGGTCTCGCCCATGTCGCCGCCGAACTTGTTGATGATCGCCAGCCACTCCTGGGGCACGGAGGACGAGCCGTGCATCACCAGGTGGGTGTTGGGGATGCGGGCGTTGATCTCCTTGATGCGCTGGATGGCCAGGATGTCGCCGGTGGGCGGCCGGGTGAACTTGTAGGCGCCGTGGGAGGTGCCGATGGCGATGGCCAGCGCGTCGACCTTGGTCTTGGCGACGAAGTCGGCGGCCTCTTCGGGGTCGGTGAGCAACTGGCTATGGTCCAGGGTACCCTCGGCGCCCACGCCATCCTCTTCGCCGGCCTGGCCGGTTTCAAGCGAACCCAGGCAGCCCAGTTCGCCCTCGACCGAGACGCCGCAGGCGTGCGACATGGCGACCACGGTCCTGGTCACATCCACGTTGTAGTCATAGGAGGCGGGGGTCTTGCCGTCCTCACGCAGTGAGCCATCCATCATGACCGAGCTGAACCCGAGTTGGATGGAGCGCTGGCAGATGGCGGGGGAGGTGCCATGATCCTGGTGCATGCACACCGGGATATGCGGCCATTCCTCGATGGCGGCCAGGATCAGGTGGCGCAGGAAGGGGGCACCGGCATACTTGCGGGCACCGGCGGAGGCCTGCACGATGACCGGGGAGTCGGTCGCATCGGCCGCCTCCATCATGGCGCGCATCTGCTCGAGGTTATTCACATTGAAGGCCGGCACGCCGTAACCGTGTTCGGCGGCGTGGTCCAGCAGTTGACGCATTGAAATCAGGGCCATGGAGTCTTCCTCGTGTGGTTATGCAAGCATTCGTGACTGGGATGGATGGTCGGAGCTGTGAGGGTCGATGCGGGGCCTAATCCCGCTCCACCACCTGATGCTCTCCGACCCGCATGATCTTCATGATGTTGGTCTGGCCTTCGACGCCGCAGCGGTCGCCCTTGGTGATGATCACCAGGTCGCCGTCGCACACGGTGCCATGTCGCTTGAGCTCTTCGATCACCGCCTGGTTGACCAGGTTGACGTCCTGGCACGCCTCATCGAAGCTCAACGGATAGACGCCGCGGAAAATCCGCGCCCGGCGCCTGGTTTCCGTGCTGCCGGACATCGCATAGATGGGGATGCCGGAGCTGATGCGGGACATCCATTTTACCGTGGCGCCGGTCTCGGTCAGCGCCGCGATGGCCTTCACGCCCAAGTGGTTGGCGGTATACATGGCGGCCATGGCGATGGCCTCGTCGACCCGGCCGAAGACGGAGTCGAGGCGGTGCCCGGAACGGGTGACATGCAGCTCCGCCTCGACACAGACGCGGTCGAGCGCCTCCACCACCTGGACCGGGAAGCGGCCGACCGAGGACTCGGCCGACAGCATAACCGCATCGGTCCCGTCGAGTACCGCGTTGGCCACGTCGAACACCTCGGCCCGGGTCGGGATGGCGTGGTCGATCATGGACTGCATCATCTGGGTGGCGGTGATGGCCGCCCGGTTGAGATCGCGGGCGCGCTTGATCAGCCGCTTCTGCACCGCCGGGAGCTTGGCGTCGCCGATCTCCACCCCCAGGTCCCCGCGGGCGACCATGATCACATCGGACGCCTGGATGATCTCATCGACACAGTTCAGTGCCTCCGCCCGCTCGATCTTGGCGACAATGCCGCCCCGGCCGCCGGCCGCGCGCAGCAGTTCGCGGGCCAGATTGACATCCTCGGCGCTGCGCACAAAGGACACCGCGAGATAATCCGCCCCGATCTCGGCGGCGAAGCGGATGTCTGCCTTGTCCTTGTCGGTCAGGGCCGGGGCCGAGAGCCCGCCGCCCTTCTTGTTGATGCCCTTGGCATTGGAGAGGGTGCCGCCGCTGACGACGGTGCAGGCGATGCGCCCGCCGGTCACCGACTCGACCAGCAGTTCGATGGCCCCGTCGTCCAGCAGCAGGACGTCGCCGGGGCGCACGTCCTGCGCCAGTTCCGGATAGGTGGTGCCGACCTGGGTGCCGTCCCCGTCCGCCAGCAGGCAGTCGGAGTCGATGGCGAAGGCGGCCCCATTGGCGAGTTCGACCGCCCCGTCATGGAAGCGGCCGATGCGGATCTTGGGCCCCTGCAGGTCGATGAGGATGGCCAGCTCCTGGCCGGTGGTGAGTGCGCGCTCACGCACCAGGCGCACGCGCTCGCGGTGACGCTCGTGGGTGTCGTGTGAAAGGTTGAGCCTGACGACATCGACGCCGGCGGCGATGATGGCATCCATCACCGCCGGGGAGTCCGTGGCGGGGCCTAGTGTCGCAACGATCTTGGTACGTCTGGTCATTGGTGGGCTCTTAGCTATCAGCAATCAGCGGTCAGCGGGCGAATACGCAGCGCCCTCGGGCTGACGGCTGAGTAGTGAGCGCTGACCGCTTGTCCTCTTCAGTTTTTCGCGCGGGATTCGAGCATGGCGACGGCCGGCAGGGTCTTGCCCTCCAGATACTCCAGGAAGGCGCCGCCCGCCGTGGAGATATAGGAGATCTTGTCATAGATGTCGTATTTCTGGATGGCCGCGATGGTGTCGCCGCCGCCCGCCAGGCTGAAGCCCGCGGCGTTGGCAATCGCCATGGCGACGGTCTTGGTACCCTCGCCGAATTGGTCGAACTCGAATACGCCCACCGGGCCGTTCCACACGATGGTGCCGGCCTTGCCGATGATGTCGGCGAGTTGTTGGGCGGACTTGGGGCCGATGTCGAAGATCATGTCGTCATCGGCCACGCTATCGGCATCCTTGGCGACGGCCGGCTCGGTCTCGGAGAAATTCTTGCCGGTGACTACGTCGACCGCGATCGGGATGGTCGCGCCACGGGCGGTCATCTTCGCCATCAGAGCCTGGGCGGTGGGGATCAGGTCGTGCTCGCACAGCGACTTGCCGATCGCATGTCCGCTGGCGGCCAGGAAGGTGTTGGCGATGCCGCCGCCGACCACCAGTTGGTCGACCTTCTCCGACAGGGCCTCGAGCACCGTCAGCTTGGTGGAGACCTTGGAGCCGCCGACGATGGCGACCATCGGGCGTGCCGGATTGGCCAGGGCCTTCTTCAGCGCGTCCAGTTCATCGGCCAGCAGCAGACCGGCGCAGGCGGTGGGGGCAAACTTGCCGACCCCATGGGTGGACGCCTGGGCGCGGTGGGCGGTGCCGAAGGCGTCCATGACGAAGACATCGCACAGTGCGGCGTATTGCTTGGCCAGGGCCTCGTTGTCCTTGCCCTCGCCCTTGTTGAAGCGGACGTTGTCGAGCAGGACCAGTTCGCCATCGGCGATGTCCAGGGTCTGCCCCAGATAGTCGCGAATCAGACGCACCGGCCGGCCCAGCTTAACGGCCAGGTCATCGGCGACCGGCTTGAGCGAATCGGCCTCGGAGAACACGCCCTCTTCCGGCCGCCCCAGGTGGGACATGACCATGACCTTGGCACCGGCCTTGATGCAGTGCTCAAAGGTGGCCATAGAGGCGGCGATGCGGGCGTCCGAGGTGACCTTGCCGTTCTTGACCGGAACATTGAGGTCTGAACGGATCAGTACCCGCTTGCCGGCAAGGTCGAGATCGGTGAGCTTGATGAAGGACATGGGGGCCTCCGGGGCGGCGATGTGGTGGTTAAATCTTAAAGAGAGAATTTGTCCGCAAATGAACGCAAATAAACGCAAATGAATGCTTCGTTGGACGACGCCTCATGGCGTGCCGAAGCGACGGCGGTCAGGTCAGGCCAGGCCCTTATTTGCGTTCATTTGCGTTCATTTGCGGATAAATTCTTCTACTGAATCAGTTGGCTGGCGCCAGCGACCAGCCGGAGTGGCTGGCCGCCGACAGCCGGGGTTTACTTTGAAACGTGCTCGACTAAGCGCAGCATGTTGCAGGTATAGCCGTACTCGTTGTCATACCAGGCGACGATTTTCACGAAGGTCGGGTCCAGCGCGATGCCGGCCTCGGCGTCGAAGATCGACGGGGTGTTGCGGCCACGGAAATCGGTGGAGACCACCTTCTCATCGGTGTAGGCCAGCACGCCCTTGAGGTCGCCGGACTCGGCGGCGGCCTTCATGGTCGCGCAGATCTCCTTGTAATCGGCCGGCTTGCTCAGTTCGACCGTCAGGTCGACCACCGACACGTCGGAGGTCGGCACGCGGAAGGCCATACCGGTGAGCTTGCCGTTGAGTTCCGGCAGGACCACGCCGACGGCCTTGGCCGCACCGGTGGAGGAGGGGATGATGTTCTCCAAGATGCCGCGACCGCCGCGCCAGTCCTTCATGGAGGGGCCGTCGACCGTCTTCTGGGTGGCGGTGGCGGCGTGGACGGTGGTCATCAGGCCGCGCTTGATCCCCCAATTGTCGTTCAGCACCTTGGCGACCGGCGCCAGGCAGTTGGTGGTGCAGGAGGCGGCGGAGACGATGGACTGACCGGCGTAGGTCTTATGGTTCACGCCATAGACGAACATCGGGGTCTTGTCCTTGCAGGGGGCCGACTGGACCACCTTCTTGGCGCCGGCGTCGATGTGCTTCTGGCAGGTCTCTTCGGTCAGGAAGAAGCCGGTACACTCGATGACCAGCTCCGCACCGACCTCGCTCCACTTGAGGTTGGCCGGGTCGCGCTCGGCCGTCAGTCGAATGGACTTGCCATTGACGATCAGGGTGTGGCCATCGACCGCGATGTCGCCCGCGAAGTTACCGTGGACCGAGTCGTACTTGAGCATATAGGCCAGATAGTCGGGCTCCAGCAGGTCGTTGATGGCGACCACCTCGATGCCGGGGAAGTCCTTGGCAATCGCCCGAAAGGCCATCCGACCGATACGCCCAAAACCATTGATACCAACTTTGATCGTCATAACGATGCTCCGATTCAGATGAAAAAACGGCTCCCCGAGCGCGCGGGGCGCTGGGGGAGGAGTGGGTGGCGGGGGCCGTGGGGCCCCGCGCGCTTTGTCTAAGTCCTAAAGAACGCCTTTAACCGCGCTTACCACGTGTTCGACGGTCAGGCCGAACTCCTTGAAGAGCGCCGGGGCCGGGGCGGACTCGCCGAAGCGGTCGACACCGACCACGGCGCCGTTGCAGCCGACATACTTCCACCAGCCGTCGGTGACCGCGGCCTCGACGGCCACGCGGGCCGTGACCGCCCGGGGCAGGACCGACTCGCGATAGGCCGCATCCTGGGCATCGAAGGCATTGGTGGAGGGCATGGAGACCACCCGCACCGCCTTATCCGCCAGGGCCTCGGCCGCCTTCATCGCCAGTTCCACCTCGGAACCGGTGGCGATGATGATGGCGTCCGGGGTGCCGGCACAGTCGCGCAGCACATAGCCGCCGCGCGCGATGGCGGCGAGCTGCTCGGGGCTGCGCGGCATGTGGGCCAGGTTCTGACGCGAGAAGATCAGGCAGGAGGGGCCATGCGCGCGCTCGATGGCGAGCTTCCAGGCCACCGCCGACTCGACCGCGTCGCAGGGGCGCCAGACGCTCATGTTGGGGATCATGCGCAGGGTCGGGATCTGCTCCACCGGCTGGTGGGTGGGGCCGTCCTCGCCCAGGCCGATCGAGTCATGGGTGTAGACGAAGATCGAGCGGATCTTCATCAGGGCCGCCATGCGCAGTGCATTGCGGGCATACTCGGAGAACATCAGGAAGGTGGCGCCGTAGGGGATGAAGCCGCCGTGCAGCGCAATGCCGTTCATGATGGCGGACATGCCGAACTCGCGCACGCCGTAATACAGATAGTTGCCGGAGGCATCCGTCTTGCCGACGCCCTTGCAGCCCTTCCAGAGGGTCAGGTTGGAGCCGGCGAGATCCGCCGAACCGCCCAGGATCTCGGGCAGCAGCGGTCCAAAGCCGCCCAAGGCGTTCTGGGACGCCTTGCGCGAGGCGATGGTCTCGGCCTTGGCGACCACTGAGGCGATGAAGGCCTCCGCCTGCGCGGACCAGTCGGCCGGCAGCTCGCCGGCCATGCGACGCGTGAAATCGGCGGCGGCGGCCGGGTAGGCGGCGGCATAGGCGGCGAAGCGCTCGTTCCATGCGGCCTCGGCACTGGCGCCGGTCTCCTTGGCCGACCAGCCGGCATAGATGTCGGCCGGGATCTCGAAGGGGGCATGGGTCCAGCCCAGGGCCTCGCGGGTCAGTGCGATTTCCGCATCGCCCAGGGCCGCACCATGGCACTCCTCCTTGCCCTGCTTGTTGGGTGAGCCGAAGCCGATGATGGTCTGGCAGCAGATCAGCGACGGGCGGTCCTCGACCGCGCGCGCCTCCTCGACGGCCGCCTTGATCGCCTCGGCGTTATGGCCGTCGACCTTGGGGATGACGTGCCAGCCGTAGGCCTCGAAGCGCTTGGGGGTGTCGTCCAGGAACCAGCCGGGGATGGTGCCGTGCCCGCGCACCTCGCCATCGATGGAGATGTTGTTGTCGTCGTAGAAGGCGACCAGCTTGCCGAGGCCCAAGGCGCCGGCCAGCGAGCAGGCCTCGTGCGAGATGCCCTCCATCATGCAGCCGTCGCCCAGGAACACATAGGTGTGGTGGTCGACGATGTCATGACCCGGTTGGTTGAACTGGGCGGCCAGGATCTTCTCCGACAGGGCCATGCCCACCGCGTTGGTAATGCCCTGCCCCAGGGGGCCGGTGGTGGTCTCGACCCCCGGGGCATAACCGTACTCCGGGTGGCCCGGGGTGCGCGAGTGCAACTGGCGGAACTGCTTCAGGTCCTCGATGCCCAGGTCGTAGCCGGTCAGGTGCAGCAGGGAGTAGACCAGCATGGAGCCATGCCCGTTGGAGAGCACGAAACGGTCCCGGTCGGCCCACTTGGGGTTGCCGGGATTGTGTTTCATGAAGTCGTTCCAGAGGACTTCGGCGATATCGGCCATGCCCATGGGCGCACCGGGGTGGCCCGAGTTGGCCTTTTGTACCGCATCCATGCTGAGCGCACGGATGGCATTAGCAAGTTCTCTGCGTGAGGACATGGCCCCTCCTGATCGTTGTTGGATAAATCTTTTTTGTCGTGCGACCCGCCGTCCGCGGCCCGCTCGGGGCGGGGGTCACGGTGGCACTGCGGCTGGCCCGGTGTCGGAATCTGTGCTGCAGGCCAAGCGGCCGGCCGGCGGCAACGGCGATGCCCTGGAACTGTTGCGCCTGAGGGTCATCGACCCAAAAGGCACACATGGCGTTGGCCAAGCCCCCCCAGAACATCACGTTCCACTCAAGCCGGAAACCGCCATTTTATCAGACTATGAATTTCAAGCATTGACGGACTTAAACCCGGGCGAGGGGGGGCGGGGCGCTGGGCTGCATTGTGCCTCAGTCGGCCCACTTGATGGAGCAGCCCATGCTGGGGATTTGGTCGGCGGGGCCGCGGCCGGTCTGCGCGACCTCGCGCATCGCCTCGAACAGGTCGCGGCGCACGCCCGCCGGCGCGGCCTCCTTGCGGCTCTCGTCCAGCCGGCCGCGGTACTGGAGCTTGAGCTGCGCGTTGTAGCCGAAAAAGTCCGGGGTGCAGATGGCCCCGTAGGCGCGGGCGACCCCTTGGGTCGCGTCGAGCAGGTAGGGGAAGGGGTAGGCGAACTGCTCGGCCACCCGCTGCATGGACTCGAACGAGTCCTCCGGGTAGTCGGTCGGGTCGTTGGACATCACCGCCACGCAGCCGATGCCCAACGACTGGAGGTCGTGGGCGTCTCGCACCAGGCGCTCACGCACCGCCTTGACATAGGGGCAGTGGTTGCAGATGAACATCACCAGGAGCCCCCGCTCGCCCCGGCACCGATCGCGCGTCCAGACCCGCCCGTCCACCCCGGGCAGCGCAAAATCGGGGGCCGGCGTGTCGAACGCACAGAGCGGGGTTTGCAGTGACGCCATCGGGGCCTCCGGGGACAGGGTTAGGGGCGATCCGGGTTGCGCAAAGCGATAACCCGCCAAGGTCGATTATCCTACGAAACCGGAAAAATCAGCTAATCAGATAAAGTTATCTCGTCCCTCGTGCTGTCCTTATGATTCCGGGTGGGGCGTGGCTGCGGCAGTCAGGTGCCGGGCGGACCCCGCAGCGCGCCTTACCAGTGCCGCGTCCAGACGGTCTGCAATACGACGAACAGAAAAGCCGTCGAGCAGCCGAACATGAGGACCCCGCTGATGGCAACCAGCGGCCCGAGATGCCGCCATGGCTGCGGGAGTACGACGTCGCCGTAACCCAGCGTCGTGATCGATGCCGCCGTGTAGTAGAAACCATCGAGGACAGTGGGTGAAAGTCGCCCCCAGCGCAGGAACATGCCCCAGGCCAGCGTCTCGACCAAGTGCGCCACAAACAGCACCACAAAGCTTCCAAGGATGGCGACTCTGCTGGCTCCGTGCGGTCCCAGGTGATTGAGGAGCCAAACCTCGTAGCGCAGGATCTCCCCGGCCACGTCGAGGATCGCGACAACATGAAAGTAGAACAGTCCGAGTGCCAGCAGCAGCGCGAGCGCATAGACCCTGCGGACCGGGTGCCGAAGCCTCGTCGAATCGGCGTCTGTGGTCATCGCGTCTCCCCTGTTGGTAAGATTGATGACCGAGACGTTGCGGGCGGTTGCCATCGCCGTCAGTTGCCGCGGTCCCGGAGGTTGCAAGCATGAACGCCATTGTAAACATCCGAGCAGCTCGCGTTACCCGTACGTTGCTGCCAGATCTCGACAGGAAAACCCACCATGCCAATTCCTCTCCGGCCTGATGGGGATGAACGTCGCGGGCATTCCGGATGAGCACAATCCCTACGGATTCTGGATGGTCACCGGCATGTCGATTGTCGGCGCGTTGATCGTATGGATCGTGCTTCGTCTGCGCATCAAGCTCTAGCGAGGCCGCCGCCCATCCCCCGGGCGCACGCGCGCCTCACAGCAGCGGGAAGTCGTAGTTCAGGATGAGCCGGTAGTTCATCTGATCTACCGCGCCCGGGCATGCTAACTTTCGGCGAGGACGGGGCCTCGGCCATGGAGTCTATCGATCCGATCAGATTGAGGATGACGTAGCTACCCGGACGCTGGGCGAGTCGATGGGTGATCTTCTCGCCGATGACCTCGTCGGCGTCCGCGGGGAGTCCGGCGACTTCGGGGTTCGGTAGTTCAATCACTTCGACCGGTACCCGCGCCGGATCGAAGAAGAGCGGGGCCTCGTCGCCGTTGGCGCCCGTGGTGACGCGGCGTCGGGTGTGGGCGGCCACCGGCTGGGGCGCGGCCGGGTCTGGGGTAGGACCGGCCAGTCCCTCGCCCAGCGACATCTGCTCGGGCGGCGGATCAAGGTGCCGGCGCTCGGACTTCTCACCAAAGACCTGGCGCTTGAACCAGGCGAGTTGGTGCTCCAATTGAACGATGCGGGCCTGCAATTGCGCACGCTCCGCCACCCACGCGGGTGGGGGTTGGAAGCAATGGCGAGGTTGGATAGCATGAGCGTATTTTACGCGATTGCCGATGCCGTTGCACTCAATTGATAACGCAGCCGCCGATGCACCGGCTCAATGCCTTAGAGCAGCCGCTTTAGCCCCGTCACATCCAATTGTAGAACGTCGCCGTGCCGATCCCCGCGGCCCGGCAAAACGCCGCCACCCCAGCGGGCTGCGCTCGCCGTGTTCGATCACGGCCTGCCATTGAGCGCGGCTGCGCCGCGCGCGCTTCTGTGTCGTCTCCATCGCTTGCCCCATCGTTGTCGCGGATGATGGGACCCATTGTCCAGGTCGGCGGCGCGCGGGGACGAGCGCCGCGGGCTTACCGGTTACCGGTCTGTCGCGAAGTAACAAGACTGCCGCGGCGATTTCCGGCGATAATTCAAGATGCGTGTATTGGCTGTTCGCGCAGCGTGACCGAATCAAGTCGACCGACCGCCGACCTCGGAGGCCTCTTATGATCCTGAAACCGCTTTTGTTGTCCGCCGCGGCCCTGCTGGCCGCGGCGAGTCTGGTCTGCGCGCCCGCCGGGGCGGTGGAAACCACTGGCGTGCCGGGCTCGCCCGGCGCCACCACGACCATCAGCGGCAAACAACTGCCGCCGCCGGCGCCGAAGTTCGAGGGCGTGATCAAGGACGATGCGCTCCAGTCCAAACCCTGGTGGCCACCGCGGGTCGTGCCGCCCAAGGGTGCGCCCAACATCCTGCTGATCATGACGGATGACGCCGGCTTCGGCGTGCCGAGCACCTTCGGCGGGGTCATCCCGACGCCGACCATGGACCGCATCGCGAACGACGGGCTGCGCTACAACCGGATCTTCTCCACCTCGCTGTGCTCGCCGACGCGTGCCGCGCTCATCACCGGGCGCAACCATCACTCCGTCGGCTTCGGCGTGATTGCCGAGCAGGCCACCGGCTTCCCCGGCTACAACAGTGTTATCGGCGCGGACAACGCGACCATCGGGCGCATCCTGCGCGACAACGGCTATGCCACGAGTTGGTTCGGCAAGGACCACAACACACCGACCTACCAGGCCAGCCAGGTCGGGCCCTTCACCCAGTGGCCGACCGGCATGGGCTTCGACTATTTCTACGGCTTCGTCGGCGGCGATGCGAACCAGTGGGAGCCGAACCTGTTCCGCAATACGACGCAGATCTACCCGTGGATCGGTCACGAGGGCACCCTGAAGATGGATCGCTCGGACCCGAAGGCCGCGATCTGGCCGGTCACCGGCGAGGAGCCCTCCTGGAACCTGATCACCGCGATGGCCGACGACGCCATCGACTGGATGTATCGAATTCACCAGAACGACCCCAGCCAACCGATCTTTCTCTATTATGTGCCAGGTGCCTCCCACGCGCCGCATCACCCGACCAAGGAATGGGTTGACAAGATCCATGCCATGCATCTCTTCGACGACGGTTACGAGAAGCTGCGCGAGCGCATCTTCGAGAACCAGAAGCGGCTCGGCGTAATCCCGCAGGGTGAACAATTGACCCCCTGGCCCAGCGACGTCCTCACGCCGTGGGACAAACTCTCGCCCGAGGCGAAGAAGCTCTATATCCGCCAGGTCGAGGTGTTCGCCGCCTATGTGGCCTACAACGACTACGAGATCGGCCGGGTCATTCATGCCTTCGAGGACCTGGGCAAGCTCGACAACACGCTGATCATCTATCAGAACGGCGACAACGGCACCAGCGCCGAGGGTGGGCCGGAGGGCACTTTCAGCGAGGTCGCCTTCTTCAATGGCGTCCGCCCGCCGGTGGATGTGCAGATGAAGTTCTACGATGCCTGGGGCACCGAGTTCGGCTATAACCACATGTCGGCGGGCTGGTCCTGGGCCTTCGACTCGCCCTTCGACTGGTTCAAGCAGAACGCTTCCCGGCTCGGCGGCACCAACCAGAACATGGTCGTCTCCTGGCCGCCACGCATCAAGGACAAGGGCGGCCTGCGCGAGCAGTTCATGCACGACATCGACGTGGTGCCCACGCTGCTCGAGGTCACCGGCATCGCCGCGCCCGAACAGGTGGATGGCATCAAGCAAAAGCCCATCGAGGGCACCAGCTTCGCCTACACCTTCGACGCGGAGAATGCCAAGGCCCCGTCCCGGCACAAGACCCAGTACTTCGAGATGATGGGCCAATGGGCGCTCTATCACGACGGCTGGCTGTTGAGCACCAAGGTGGACCGCGCGCCCTGGGACGCCTTCAGTGCCGCCAACCCGGACCCGCTGAACAACCAGGTGTTTCAGCTCTATGACCTGACCAAGAACTTCAACCAGTCCGAAGACATCGCCGCGAAGCATCCGGAAAAGGTCGCGGAGATGCGCAAGCTGTTCGTCAAGGAGGCCAGGAAGTATCAGGTCTTCCCGTTGGATGCGTCGGTCGGCGCCAGGGTCGCCGCGGCGCGCCCGAGTCTCACCGCCGGCCGGTCCGAGCTGGTCTATACGCGGCCGATGACCGGCACCCCCCAGGGCGATGCGCCGTACCTGCTCGATACCTCCTACAGCCTCACGGCGGACATCACCGTCCCCGAAGGCGGCGCCCAGGGCATGATCGTGACCTCGGGCGGTCGCTTCGGCGGCTATGGGTTTTACCTGAAAGCGGGGCAGCCGGTGTTCGCCTGGAACCTGATCGATCTCGAGCGAATCAAGTGGGAAGGCCCGGAGGCCCTGACGCCAGGCCAGCACATCCTGGAGTTCGACTTCAAGTATGACGGCCTGGGCGTCGGCACCATGGCGTACAACAACTTCTCGGGTATCGGCAAGGGCGGCACCGGGACGCTGAAGGTGGACGGCAAGATGGTCGAGACCAAGCGGATGGAGAAGACGATCCCGATCATCCTGCAGTGGGATGAGAGCTTCGACATCGGCTCGGACACCATCACCGGTGTGGACGACGCGGACTACCTGCCGCCCTTCCCGCTGACGGCGAAGCTCAACAAGCTCACGATCAAGATCGACCGTCCGGAGTTAACACCTGAGGATATCGCCAAGCTCAAAGAAGCACTGAAGAAGGTCGAGCTGGGCCGCGAGTAAGCCGTTTCGCTCGCACACCACGCGGGGCGCTTAGTCATTGAGCGCCCCGCGTCTTCTCGGAGCCTCATCCATGCAATGGCCTGTACAACACCAAGGGAAAGCGCATAGGGAGAGAATGTCCTCCCCCATTGTTCGGTCGGCGCGTCGGACTGCCGCTTGCTTGCTGCTCTGTGCGGGCTTGGCGCTGTTCGTTCAGCCGGGGTGCGGCGGCTTCGATGAGGCCGCCGCAGCTTTCGCGGCGGGCGACTACCCCAAGGCGCTGCAAGAGACCTGATACCTGTGGCACCGATCGATGGCCAGCAGCGGTGCATCGGTACGTTTCACTTGGCAAGGGGCGCTTGGTCGGTTCGATACCGCCGCGCGAACTCCTGCCCTGGCCTTGAGCGCCACCCGGTACCCATCCGGCGGACGACCTTCGATTCATCAGCGACCGTGAGCTGACCATGACCTCCAGACCGTTCAACACACCATCGACCTGGGTAATGCGCTTCTTCCGACAGGCAAGGGCATTGCGGTACTTTCGCCTCGCTGTCGCGGGCGGAGTCCTGGTGATCCTCGGGGTCGTCTTTGCGGCCATCGACCTGGCCCCAAGCCTGTCCCATATGCGCATCGCGATACTCTCCGGGCCACAGGATGGTCGTGATTATGCGCTGGCATCGCGTCTTCGGAAGCAGGCGCAACAGCGGCACGGACAGGTCGCCAACGTCGCCACCGACGGGGATGCCGAGAATCTGCAACGAGCGATCGACACCAAGGGTCGCGACGCGCTCTTTGCATTGGTCCTGGACGGCTTGGACTACCCCAGTCCCGACCAGTTGGAACTGGCCGCGCGGTTGCCCAAGCGGGCGACCATCTACATCCTAGGTCCGGATGCCGACAAGCTTCACTTTATTCGCGACCTCAACGGGCTGCGCATCGGCATCGGCCCGCATGGCGGCGGCACCGCACTATTGGTCCGGGAGATCTTCAAGAGCAGGCACTTGGCCGAGGTCAAGCCGACACTCAGCGAGCAAGGCTTTGGCGAACAAGTGGAGTTGTTGAAGGCGGGCGCACTCGACCTGGGGTTCTTCATTATGGACGAGGACGCGCCGCTGATCGAACGTGCCGTGCGCGATGGGCTGCAGATCGTCGACTTCGACAATGCCGAAGTCCTGACTCGGCAACTGCCGGCGCTCAAGATCACAACGCTCTACGCCGGTCATTTCGATGCAATGAAGCTGTTGCCGCCGGTCAATCGGAAGCTGTACCAGGTGGATCGACTGGTGCTATGCCATCGCGGGTCATCCCGCTCGGCCACCACGGCCCTGCTGGTGCTGGTGAATGCTGCGTTCAAGGGTTTCATCGACTACAACCGCATCACGCCCAACGACACCGGCCTGTTGGAGTCCCCGGCACTGGCCCGCTTCGTTCACGACAACGGCCCGAGCCTGCTCGATCAATATGCCCCACGTCTGGTCGATTTCATGCCGCCTGCGAATCTTCTGCATTACCTGGTGGTGGTCAGTCTGCTGTTGAACGCCACCGTAGTCTGGCACCGGTTCCGGTTGTGGCGAATCGACGCCAAGCGACTGAAGCTCGAGGAGCGGACGCTGCGACTGTTCGGCGAACACCTGACCATGGCGGAAATCGAGCGCCTGCAACCCCTGCCGGGTCAATTCAGCGCGGCGGACCTGGCAGTGTTCGACGACATCATCGAACAGACCGCGGCCTTGCGCCGCTGGGTGCGCAAACTGTCGCTGTCCATGGTGGCGCCGATGGGAGCGGAAATGCTCTACCGATATCAGGAGAGCCTCATCCACCACAAGCTCGCGGTGCTGCACGCCTTCCGTGACCGCCTCCGGGCACTGGGAGGCACCGAGGCCGACCTGGAGCAGGCCGGGGTTTGACGTGCGTTCAGCGATTCGCGATGACCCCGCCCGGATCGGCGACCTGTAAGCCTCCGAGCGGGACTTGATCGCAGCCGGCGTCGATCAAGCCAACCGCGACAATTCCCAGTACGTCCGCGCATCAGGCCTGCTGGACGACGTCGAGTATTTCGACGCCGGTTTCTTCGGCCTCAGCCAACGCGACGCGGCGAGTATGGACCCGCAGCACCGTGTGCTGCTCGAGTGTGCCTGGGAGGCATTGGAGCATGCCGGCTACGACCCCAAGCACCATACCGAAACCATCGGTATCTACGCGGGCTCCCGGATCAGCGAGTATCTCCACGGCAATCTGCCGCCAGTGGATATGGCCGGAACGCGCTCCGCATCCGGTTCATTTTTAGTCAACTCGAAGCGCGTGCTCGACAACGACAAGGATACCCTTGCCACACGCATCGCCTACAAGCTGAACCTGCGTGGTCCCGCGGTCTCCGTCCAGACGGCTTGTTCGACCTCCCTGGTCGCCGTCCACATCGCCTGCCGCAGTCTGATCCACAACGAAGCGGACATGATGCTTGCTGGCGGCATCGCTATTCGCAACCCGCAGCGAGCCGGCTACCTGTTTACCGAGGGCATGATCCTCTCGCCAGACGGACGTACGCGCGCCTATGACGCGGACGGCCGCGGAACGCTCTTCAGCAGCGGTGGTGGGCTGGTGGTGCTCAAGCGACTCGATCGGGCACTCGCTGATGGCGATCATATCCACGCGGTCATCCTCGGCTCCGCCGTAAACAACGATGGCGAGGCAAACAAGGATGCCTTCGCCGCACCGAGTGTGGCCGGCCAATCGGCAGTCGTTGCAATGGCGCTGCGCAATGCCGGAGTCGGCGCCGATACTATCGACTACGTCGAAGGCCATGGCACCGGCACGGTCAGTGGCGATCGCACCGAGATCACCTCGTTGAGCCAAGCGTTTCGGGCCTTCACCGACAAGATCGGCGATTGCGCCCTCGGTTCGGTGAAGACCAATATCGGTCACCCGACGCAAGGCGCCGGCATCGCCGGCTTGATCAAGACGGTGCTCATGCTCGCGAACCGCAAGCTGGTGCCGCACCTGCACTTCCATACTGCGAATCCGACCGTCGATTTTGTCGACTGCCCATTTTACGTCAACACCGCCCTCACGGACTGGCGCCGGCGCGGACGTCCGCGTCGTGCTGGAATCAACTCGTTCGGGGTTGGCGGCACCAATGCACATGTTGTATTAGAGGAGGCCCCGGAATGTCCCGCGCGCCCCCCATCGTCCCGGCCATTTCATATCCTTTGCCTATCCGCACGAGATGACGACGCGCTGGCGGCCATCCGTGAGCGATACGCAGACTTTCTGGATCGACATCCAAGTGTCGCGATCGCTGACCTCTGCGGTACCGCCAACACGGGGCGCCGTCACTTCCCCCGGCGTTGTACCTTACTGGGCGCATCGACCGCGGAACTGCGCGACCAGCTCGGCCTTGCCCACGCCCCAGTTGGGCATGAGCAGACAACGACCGCAGGGGCACGGGTCGCCTTCCTATTCACCGGACAGGGCTCCCAGTATGTCGGCATGGGGCGACGGCTCTACGACAGCGAGCCCGTATTCCGCGACACCCTGACGACGTGCGATGCACTGCGACGACCGCATCTGGGTGAATCGATATTGGCGATTATCTATCCTCAGCCGGACGGCGACCCTGCTCTGCTCGATAACACTCGATATACGCAACCCGCGCTGTTCTGCCTCGGCTGCGCACTCGCCGCACTCTGGCGCTCCTGGGGTGTGGAGCCTGCCGCGGTGATGCGCCGCAGCTTAGGCGAGCTGACTGCGGCCTGCGTTGCGGGCGTCTTCTCGCTGCAAGATGGACTCCGCCTGGTGGCGGAGCGAGGGCGAATGATGGCGGATATGCCGGGTAACGGAACCATGGCTGCCGTATTCGCGGACGAGTCGATCGTGCGTGCGGCGCTGGCCAGTTTCGGCAGCCGGATGTGGATTGCCGCTATCAACGGCCCTGAGCACATCGCGATCGCGGGCGACAGCGATGCCGTTGCCCAGTTGGAAGCGGAGCTGACCGGCCGCAATCTGGTCGTGCGTCGACTCGCGGTCGCCCATGCGTTTCATTCGCACTTCAGCGATCTGATCATCGGGACCTTTGCGGACTTCACGGCCACGCTCGCATTGAGCGAGCCAACGATTCCGGTCATTTCCAATGTCACCGGCAGTTTGGCCGCGACAGCCACGCTCACCGATCCGAGCTATTGGGCGCGACAAATTCGAGAGCCGGTACGGTATGCCGCATCCGTGGCGCACCTTGCGCAACTGGGTTATGACACCTTCGTCGAGCTTGGTCCGGACGCCATGCTGGTGGACCTGGGCCGCCAATGCGTCGACCGGCAGACGGCCACCTGGACGCACTCACTGAAGCGCGATTGCGATGACCGCCGGCAGATACTGTTCGCCCTCGCCGCGGTGTATGAGCGGGGCGTGGAGGTTGATTGGGATGCCTTTCACCGCCGGGATCGAGGCCGCCGCATGCCATTGCCCACTTATCCCTTTCAGCGCCAGCGCTGCTGGATCGACCGACCACAAGGCGCCGCCGCCACGATGCCGGACGTCGCCGCACGGCTCCCGGCGGGCACCGGCGCTGACATTCATCCGCTGCTGGGCCGCCGGTTGCCCTCACCGCTCGAAGACCTGCAGTACGAAGCCCTGATCGATCCGCGCTCGCTTACCTTCTTGCGCCACCATCGCATTGACGGGACAGCGATCTGCGCGGCCACCTGCTTCATAGAAACACTAGTGGCCGCCGCGCGCGATCAAAACCTGGAGGTCGGCACGTTCAGCGTCGAAGGGCTGGAGATCGGGCACCCGCTGCCGCTGCCAGACGGCACCGCCACGCGCGTCCAGACCGTGCTGTACCGAGAAGCCGGCGGCGGATACTCCGCGACGATATTCAGCGCGGCCCGGGGCGAAGACCTGGCGGTTAATCGTTGGCGTCGGCATCTGCGTGCCCGACTCCAATTGCATGAGGCGTCCGCCGACGCGGCACCGCTCGAGTCGATTCAGTCGCGCTGTACGACCCTGGTCGACACCGCGGGCTTTTACGACGATGCCAGGAAAAACGGGATAGCACACGACGCCGGATTCCAAGCGATCAGAGGGCTCTTCCAGGGCACGGGAGAAGTCCTGGCAAGGATCGAATTACCGTCGGCCGCTGCCGACGGCTTCGACGACTACTGCATGCACCCGGTCCTGCTGGATGGCTGCCTCCATGCCGCCAGGCTGTTCCTTCCCCGAACGGCGGACGCCAGCGCACTTTCGACGGCTCATCAGAGAGCATTCCGCGCAGCCTTAGGGACTCAATGGCATCCTGTACCTCTGGGGGATGCTGGATCAGATCGAGGATGAGCCGAAGCTTAACCCTCCCGGCGCTGTGTGTTTCCGGCTCCGGGCACCGAGCTCCGGGGTCTTGACGGACCTGGCCTTCGAGATAGTCCGCTCCGATCCGCCGGGCCCCGGGGAGATCCTGATCGGCGTGCGGGCCACCGGATTGAATTTCCGCGACGTGTTGTCTGCGCTGGGCAAATATCCGGGAGCTCCAGGCCCGCTGGGTCGGGAAGAACCTATGAGCGGCTCGTGGCCGAGCGACCGATCAAACGCATGATAAACAGTGTGGTTTCCGGTCGCTGTTCTCGAGGCAAGCGTGAAACGGGCGCGACGCCCGTGCCTGTAACGGAGAGGAAATGCAAGTCACCTCAAGAGCCCAGGTAGTACGAGCGCGTGGCCCCAGTCACCCTAAGGATTGGCGGGGCAAGCGGGCGGCACCCGCCAGGGCTGCCTGCCGCAACCCCTGCTCCGGGCAGACCCACCCAGCAACGGCCAACGCCAGCGCCCTTCGCCGCCGCCGCCCGCTGTCAGTCGGCAACGGGGTGGTGCCTCAGGGCTGGCGTTTTGCGTCTGGGGCTAGGATCTCGGCCGGCAAGTCGTTATCCTTAGCGGCTTCGTTTGCCAGTCCCTGTCGCCAACATGCAGCTTTAAGGTCATGAACAAAGACTACATCTTCACCTCCGAGTCAGTTTCCGAGGGCCATCCCGACAAGATGGCGGACCAGATCTCCGATGCCGTGTTGGACGAAATCTACCGCCGCGACCCCAACCATACCAAGGCGCGGGTTGCCTGCGAGACCCTGGTGAAGACCGGTTTCGTCGTGCTGGCGGGTGAGATCACCCTGACCGACGCCGAGCTGAAGATCGACTACGAGCGGGTCGTGCGCGAGACGGTCAACGACATCGGCTACGACAACTCTGACGTTGGCTTCGACGGTCACACCTGCGGCGTGCTGGTGGCCTTGGGCGAGCAGTCCCGCGACATCAATCAGGGCGTGGACCGCGAGACCGAGGAGGCCCAGGGGGCCGGCGACCAGGGACTCATGTTCGGCTATGCCACCAATGAGACGGATCTGCTGATGCCGGCGCCGATCGACTACGCCCACCGGCTGTGCAAGCGGCAGGCCGAGGTGCGCAAGAACGGCACCCTGCCGTGGCTGCGTCCGGATGCCAAATCGCAGATCACCATCCGCTATGTGGACGGCAAGCCGGTGGCGATCCAGGCCGTGGTGCTGTCCACCCAGCACAGCCCGGACGTGAGTCTGGCCACGCTGCAGGAGGCGGTGATGGAGGAGATCATCAAGCCGGTGCTGGGCGATACCGGCTGGCTCAAGGCCGAGACCAAATATCACATCAACCCGACCGGTAAGTTCGTGATCGGCGGCCCCGTGGGCGATTGCGGGCTGACCGGGCGCAAGATCATCGTCGACACCTACGGCGGCATGGCCCGTCACGGCGGCGGCGCCTTCTCCGGCAAGGACCCGTCCAAGGTCGATCGTTCCGCGGCCTATGCCGGGCGCTATGTGGCCAAGAACCTGGTTGCCGCCGGTCTGGCGGACAAGCTGGAGATCCAGGTCTCCTACGCCATCGGCGTGGCCGAGCCGACCTCGGTGTCGATCGACACCTTCGGCACCGCCAATGTCAGCGAGCACCGGATCATCGAACTGATCCACGAGCACTTCGATCTGCGCCCCTACGGGATCATCCGCATGCTCGACCTGGGCAACAAGGATCTCATCAAGTACCGCACCACCGCCGCCTATGGCCACTTCGGTCGCAGCGAGCCGGGCTTTACCTGGGAGCGCACCGACAAGGCCGAGGCCCTGCGCGCGGCGGCTGGGCTCTAGGGGAACTTCGGTCCGCAAATGAACGCAAATGAACGCAAATTAAGAAGGGATGCGGCTGGCTGGTGACGGCACAACGCCGATCCTAAGCTGGTCGGGCCAGCGGGCTGCTCTCGTAGCCAGGCTGTCCCTCAAAATTAATTTGCGTTCATTTGCGTTCATTTGCGGACAAAAAATTCTTCCAAACCTCGCTACCGAGGAGCGCTGCGACCTGGGTGTCCCATCATTATGGGGCGATTCAGGCCAGGCTCGGCGGTGGGGTCGACCTCACAACGGCGCTCACTCACGTTTAACTCCGGAGCTAAACCCATGAGTGAGTTTACCGATTACAAAGTAGCGGATATGTCCTTGGCCGCCTGGGGCCGCAAGGAAATGCGCATCGCTGAGACCGAGATGCCGGGGCTGATGGCCCTGCGCCAGAAGTTCGGTCAGACCAAGCCGCTGGCCGGCGCCCGGGTCACCGGCAGCCTGCACATGACCATCCAGACCGCGGTCCTCATCGAGACCTTGGTCGAGCTGGGCGCCCAGGTCCGCTGGGCCTCCTGCAACATCTTCTCCACCCAAGACCATGCCGCCGCCGCCATCGCCGCCGCCGGCATCCCGGTCTATGCCTGGAAGGGCGAGACCCTGGAAGAGTACTGGTGGTGTACCGAGCAGGTCCTGAATTGGCCCGATGGTGCCGGCCCCAACATGATCCTGGACGACGGCGGCGACGCCACCCTGCTGGTCCACAAGGGTGTGGAATACGAGAAGGCCGGTAAGGTCCCCGCCCCCACGGCGGACGACAACGAGGAATGGACTGCCATCCTCGGCCTCCTGGCCCGCACCTTCGAGCGCGATCCCGAGCATTGGCACAAGGCCGCGGCGGCCATCAAGGGTGTCACCGAGGAGACCACCACCGGCGTACATCGTCTCTATGAGATGGCCAATGCCGGCACCCTGCTGTTCCCCGGCATGAACGTGAACGACTCGGTGACCAAGTCCAAGTTCGACAACCTCTATGGTTGCCGCGAGTCATTGGTCGATGGCATCAAGCGCGCCACCGACGTCATGATCGCCGGCAAGATCGGCATGGTCTGCGGCTATGGCGACGTGGGCAAGGGCTGCGCCCAGTCACTGCGCGGCCTGGGCGCCACCGTGTGGGTCTCCGAGATCGATCCGATCTGCGCCCTGCAGGCGGCGATGGAAGGCTTCCGCGTCGTGACCATGGAAGAGGCCGCCCCGCTGGCCGACATCTTCGTCACCGCCACCGGTAACCTGGGCATCATCACCCACGACCACATGGCCGCCATGAAGGATCAGGCCATCGTCTGCAATATCGGTCACTTCGACAATGAGATCGATGTGTCCGGCATCAGCAAGTACCAGTGGGAAGAGATCAAGCCCCAGGTCGATCACATCATCTTCCCGGACGGCAAGCGGATCATCCTGCTGGCCCAGGGGCGTCTGGTGAACCTGGGTTGTGCCACCGGCCACCCGAGCTTCGTGATGTCCGCCAGCTTCACCAATCAGGTGCTGGCCCAGATCGAGCTCTATGCCGACACCGCCAAGTATCCGATCGGGGTCTACATCCTGCCCAAGAGCCTGGATGAAGAGGTCGCGCGGCTGCACATCGGCAAGATCGGCGCCCATCTGACCACCCTGAGCAAGACCCAGGCGGACTATATCGGCGTGTCGGTGGATGGGCCCTATAAGCCGGACCATTACCGCTACTAATAGGACGTTCCGCCGCAGCCCCGAAGGGGCGCGACATACCAGCCCAGGGCAACGCCCTGGGTGTCAGGTATAACGGAAACTAGCCCTGAAAGGGCGTGACATCAGGCACAGCGCCCGATGTCATGCCGTTTCAGGGCTAGGCCCATTAGCGATATTATCCCAGGGCCGCGCCAACATGACCGACCATCTCCCACTCAGCTTCAGCTTTGAGCTCTTCCCGCCCAAGACTCCGGAGGGCAGTGCGAAGCTCAAGACCGTCATCGCCGACCTGGCGGCCCGCGAGCCCGAATTCTTCTCCGTCACCTATGGTGCCGGTGGCTCGACCCGTGAGGGGACCTTCGAGACCGTCGACTGGCTGCGCAGCCAGGGCATCGACACCGCCCCGCATCTCGCCTGCATCGGCTCCAATCAGGACGAGGTCCGTGCGCTGCTCAATCGCTATCGCGACCAGGGCATCCGCCGCATCGTCGCCCTGCGTGGCGACCTGCCCTCCGGTACCGGCACCGGGACGTCCGGCGACTTCCGGTATGCCAATGAGCTGGTGGAATTCATCCGCGCCGAGCATGGTGCCGATTTTCACATCGAGGTCGCCGCCTACCCCGAATACCATCCCCAGGCGCCCTCGGCGATGCGCGACCTGGAGCACTTCAAGCGCAAGGTCGAGGCCGGGGCCGACTCCGCCATCACCCAATATTTTTATAACGCCGACGCCTATTTCGCCTTCGTCGACAGCGTGCGTGCCCTGGGGATTGGCATCCCCATCGTGCCCGGCATCATGCCCATCACCAATTACACCCAGTTGGCCCGCTTCTCCGATGCCTGTGGGGCCGAGATCCCCCGCTGGGCGCGGCGCCGCTTGGAGGGCTATGGTGACGACCTGGAGTCCATCCGCGCCTTCGGTCATGAAGTGGGCCTGCGCCTGTGCCGCAACCTGCTGGCCGGCGGCGCCCCGGGCCTGCACTTCTACACCATGAACCAGTCCGGCCCCACGCTGCGGCTGTGGGACGATTTGGGGCTGACGGCCTGACGGCCTGAGGGCGCTTCCAGCGCCGCCTCCGCTCTCGTGACACCGCTCCGCGGTGTCACGCCTGTGTCAGGCGCTGCGCGCCGCGAACGCCAGTAAACAGAGGGATCATTCATTCTCGACTCTGGGGGTTCCTTGCCGGCCGCAAGGCGCGGTGCTAACGTGCCGTCGAACAAGACGAAGACGCGAGGTGATCGTGGTTCCGACCTTACACCGCTCAACTGTCAAGGTGATTGGCGCCAAAGGCCAGATTTCGCTTGGCAAACAGTATGCGGGCCGACAAGTGCTGGTCGAGGAGCAGGAGCCTGGCGTCTGGCTGGTGCGCACCGTGACGGTCGTGCCGGACAACGAACGCTGGTTGCATCTGCCCCAGGCTGCATCCGATCTGGAGCAAGCATTGGCCTGGGCGACGACCAACCCGCCGGACGATGCCAATACTGAGCAGTTTTTGAAAGAGCTTGCCGATGGGCGCGGATAAGATTGAAGCGCTCGTCCGGCTCGACCTCAACAGTCCCAGTTTTAGATAACAGCAGCGAGGTGATCGGGCCATGATGAACACGATTCGGGCAACCCTCTCTCCAGCGGGTACCCTGTCTTTCGACGACCCGGTGCGTATTACCGCACCTGTGCGGGTGCTGGTGACCCTGCTCGACGAACAACCAAGTCCGGTGCGACTGACCGCGGCGCCGGTCGCTGCCGATGTCCCGGCAGCATCGGAAAGCTCGAATACACGAATGACCGATCAGGCGCGAGCCAATGTCTGGAACCATTTGCTCGCCCTGCGTCAGCAGGCGATCGAGAAGGGAATGCCGCTGCTGGACTGGGACCAGATCCATGAGGAGGTGCGCGAACGTCGGGGTGGTCGGCGTGATGACTAAGGTGCTGACCTATGTGGATGCCAACGTACTGATCGCCGCCTTTCGCGCCCAAGGTGCCCAGAGTGCCGCCGCGATTGCGGTTCTACGCGATCCCCAACGCGACATACTCGTCAGCGACGCGCTGTGGCTGGAGACCATGCCCAAGGCGCAATACCATCGCCAGTTCCACGAGTGCGCCTTTTATGAAGGTATATTTTCGCTCGCCAAGGCGCGGGTTGCCTGGACTGATGCGGTGCTGAAAGCCGCTTGTGAGCTTGCTTTGCGTTACGGTTTGGCCGCCATGGATGCGGTGCATGTCGCTGGCGCCATGAGTGCGGGGGCCGATGAACTTGTCACGGGCGAAGATTGGAACAAGCCGATGCTGCAGGTTAAGGAGTTGCGGGTGATCTCACTGAGGCCGCGTCCATAGCTTGTGTCTGACTCCTGAAGCCCTGGCCGATGAGCCGCGGCTGCGCGGTTGGGCCTTGATCATCGTTCCGGCTACTGGAGGTCGAGGCTTTAGCCGGTCCGGCGCGCAGGCGCCACTGATTTCTCTTGGATACTTCGGGAACCGCCACCGGCTAAAGCCTCGACCTCCGGTTGCGGATGAACCGCCGCGGGCCGCAACGATGATCAAGGCCAATCGAAGCGTTCGTTTTATGCCGCTCACCACAGCAAGTAGACATATGGCCGATAAATATCAGGAATATAGCAAGGACGAACTGATCCGGCTGCTGCGCGAGCGCGACCGCCGGCCGCGCTTCGGCCTGTCGTGGGAACGCGACCTGATCGACCATGATCGGTCAGTGAATGGCGATTTCGTCGCCTTGGACCTGGTCCCCGAGTTATCGCAGGGAACACCCCCGTTCGGCAATCTGGTCATCGAGGGCGACAATTTCGACGCCTTGCGCAGCCTGCGTATGACCCATGCCGGGCGCGTGAAGTGCATCTATATCGATCCGCCCTACAATACCGGCAACCGCGACTTCATCTATAACGACCGATTTATTGATCGCGAAGACAGTTTTCGGCACAGCAAATGGCTGGAGTTCATGTATCGGCGTCTGGAACTGGCGCGGGAGTTGTTAGCCGAGGACGGTTCCATCTGGGTATCGATCGATGAAAACGAGATATTTCACCTGGGGATGCTGATGGATCAGGTGTTTGGCGAGGGGAATCGCATCGCGACCTGTATCTGGCAGAAGGCATATGCCCCAAAGAACAGCGCCCTCCACTTCTCTGGCGATCATGAGTATCTCTTGGTCTATGCGCTCAATGGTGAGCGCTGGCGCCCAAACCCGATGCCGCGCACGGCGGCGCAAGACAAGAGTTACAAGAACGTGGACAACGATCCGCGCGGAATCTGGAAATCCTCTGATCTTTCGGCACGCAATCCCTACAGCCTCGGCACCTATCCGATTACCTGCCCTTCCGGGCGACTCATCCCGGGTCCGCCATCAGGGCGCTATTGGGTGGTTTCGGAGCAAAAATTCAAGGAACTGGACGCCGACAACCGCATTTGGTGGGGCAAGGATGGAAACAACGTGCCAGCCTTCAAGCGCTTTCTTTCAGATGTGAAGGACGGAGTGGTTCCGCAGACCCTATGGAAATATGAAGAGGTCGGGCATACCCAGGATGCCAAGAAGGAGCTGCTGGATATCCTCCAATTTGAGGATTCGGCAGCGGTATTTTCAACGCCCAAGCCATTGCGCCTGCTCGATCGTGTCCTTCATATCGCCAGCAAATCCGACGACCTGATCCTGGACTTCTTTGCCGGTTCCGGCACCACCGCCCAGGCGGTGCTCAAACTGAATGCCGAGGACGGCGGCAACCGCCGTTTTATCCTGGTCTCAAACACCGAGGCGACGGCCGACGAACCGGACAAGAACCTCTGCCGCGACGTCTGCGCCGAGCGGGTGCGCCGGGTCATGACCGGTTATCGCAACCGCAAGGGCGAGGAGGTCCCCGGTCTGGGCGGCAGCTTTGCCTATCTCAGAACCCGCCGCATCCCGACGGAGCGCCTGTTTCGTGCCGTGCAACACGACCAAATCTGGACCGCGCTGCAACTGATTCATGGCGACACGCTATCGCCCTATGATCCGGAGGCACCGCTACAGCGATTGGCGCTCAATGCGTCCAAGGTCATCTATCTGCCCAGCATCAGCGAGGCAGCGGTTGAGGCGGTACAGACCGCGCTGCAGGGTGCCGCCCAGGTGGTCGTCTATTCCTGGCAGGCCCCACTGCTGGCGCAGCGCATCGACGATGCCCGCGCCAGCTTCGAGCCGATCCCCGAATATCTGGTCAACCGCTTCGGTGCAGGGACGGCGCAATGAATGCCATCGCACCCAAGCGCTATCAAGAGGAGGCCGTCGATCAGGCACTGGCGATCTTCCGCCATGCGGAGGATCAGATCCGACAGGCGCCGGACCTCAAAGAGCGGCGTATTGCCAGTGCCTATAACGGCTGCGTCCTGCTGGAGGCCCCGACCGGTTCGGGTAAGACCCTGATGGCGGGGATGATCGCGGAGGCCTTCAGCCGACATGGGCGGGACGGCAATGCACGCATCGTCTGGTTCTGGTTTACCCCCTTCGCCGGACTGGTGGACCAGGCGCGGGGTGCATTGAAGAAGGATTTTCCCGGCCTGCGTTTGCGTGACATCCAGATCGACCGGATCACCCGCAATGCCCGCAGCGGCGATTGCTTCGTGACCACCTGGGCCGCGGTGGCGGCCAACAACAAGGAGACACGGCGGGTACGCAAGGGTGGGGATAGCACACTGGCCCTGGACGAGTTCATCGCGCAGTTGCGCCAGGACGGTTTCCGCATCGGGGCCGTGGTGGACGAGGCGCACCACACCTTTTTCACGACATCCAGCGAGGCGGTGCGATTCTATAATGACGTCTTGGTGCCCGACTTTACGCTGTTGGTTACCGCGACCCCGAACGACCGGGATGTCGAGCGGTTCAAGCAGGCAAGCGGGATCAAAGAGGTCCACCGCAACGCGGTGAGCCGCCGCTCCGCGGTGGAGGCGGGTCTGATCAAAGAGGGCGTCAGATCGGTGGCCTTTCTCGCCGGCCCGCAGCAGCAGGCCCTGGTCAATTTCGCAGAGACCGCCTTGCGGGAGGCTTGGGGGATGCATCAGCGCATCGCGCGAGAGCTAACCGCGGCGGGTATCGATCTGGTGCCTCTGATGCTGGTGCAGGTGGGCAATAGCGACCAGGCAGTCGCCCAGGCCCGCGCTTTTCTCACTGGCCTGGGGGTACACGAGGCGCGCATCGCCTCCTATACCGCCAAGGAGCCAAGCAACGATCTGCTGGCCGTGGCCCTGGACGAACAGTTCGAGGTGCTGATCTTCAAAATGGCGGTGGCCCTGGGGTTCGACGCCCCGCGTGCCTTTGTGCTGGCCTCTCTGCGCGGGGCCAAGGATACCGATTTTGGCATTCAGGTGGTCGGGCGCATCCTGCGGGTTCATCGCCGGCTGCAACCCGCGACCCTGGAGAAGACCCTCCCCGTCGGCCTGCGCTATGGCTATGTCTACCTGGCGGACGCGGACAATCAGGGAGGGCTCGTCAGCGCCGGGGAGCGGATCAACGCTATCCGCGATGAATTGGCCAAGATTTGCCCCGCGACCAGCGTCTTCCGGGTGGCTGGAGAGGCCCAGGTCCAAGTAGCGCTGAACGGCCAGGGGCGCCTGTTTCGGGTCGCCATCGACACGCCTGACTTCACACAAGATCCTGATGGGGAAAGCGTGGCCGGCACCGACCAGGCGGAACCGTTGATCGGCGGGGCCTATCCGTTGCCGGCGATGCTCGATCTGTTTGGCGACGGACCCGCGGCCATGCTCGCCAATGGGCGGTCTATCAAGCAGCCGCTGGCCCAGAATCAACCGATGGCATCCCCACCGCCCGGGCGCCACCCCTTGCGCGGGGATGCGCAGCCGCGGCTTAAGACCGAGCGGATGCCGATCTCCACCGCGGACCTGCTCCAATGCATCGCGGCGCATATCGGCTTCGATGATACGGTGATCAATGCGGGGCTGCGGGTCAGCGTGACTGTTACCCGTCAGACGGTCGATCTCTTTGAGGGTACCGCGGCACTGGAAGAAGCGAAGGCGCATCTTGAGACCAAGGCCCTGGCGGAAAAGGCGCAGTTGGAGTTGTTCCACTTCGGCTGCTTGCATCCCGCGGAACTCTTCCAGGCCTTGCTCGGGCGGCTGCGCACTGAGTTCAGGCACCGTGGACTGTCGGATGACGAGCAGACCCTGGAGCGGGCGCTGAATCTGATCATGGCGACCCAGCCCGCGCTGTTGCGCCGGGCGGAGCGGGAGTGCGCCGGCACGTTCAAGGAGGTCATCGATACGGCATCCTGGCCGGCAACCATCGAAGCGGCGCCAGGGGCGGAGGTGTCGCGGCTCAATGTCTATGGGGTCGTGCCGATCGGCCTGAATACACTAGAGTTGGGCGTTGCCCGGCTGCTGGACGGCGATCTTTCCGGGACCGTCGCCTATTGGTATCGCAACGAGCCGCACAAGCCTTGGTCGGTCGCCATCGTGCTTCCCAGCGGCGCCCAGTTTTTTCCTGATTTCATCGTCAAAGTCAATGGCCGCAGCCGCGGCGATGGCTGTGTGCTGATTGAGACGAAGGGCGATTACCTTCTCAATAGCCAAGATACCATCGCGAAGGTCAATGCAGAGCACAAATTCTATGGTCCAGCGCTGTTCCTGAAGCAGGATACCCAGGGTCGCTTCATGACCGTCAGCTATTTCGAGAAGGCGGGCCGCTGCGAGGAGGATCAGGTCTTCCGGTTGGAAAATTTAGTGGGACATTGAACCAACGATGAACGCGATGGTTATCAAGTCGTGATTTGCCTTCCCGCATTTCTGTCTGCCCGCTCCTGCGCAGAAACCATCAGGGTCTGTCAAAGCATCCAGGATGCCGAGGATGAGGTGGTCATTGATGCCAGTGGCGTCCGATTCGTCGATCCTTTCGGACTGACCCTACTTGGCGCCAGTTTCCAGGAGTTGAGTGATTGGGGGCAGAGAGTCATCGTCTGTGGACTCAGCTCCGATGTTGGCGGCTATCTGCAAAGGATGGATCTGTTTACGGGCGTGGAATTACGCGATTGCGCACCCGTCAGGACGCGACGACACAACAGGCAGGATGCGCTGGTCGAACTGACCTGCATCGTCGACAAGAACGCCGCCAGCGATGCGGCGGGACGATTGACGAGCGCCTTGATTGGCGCGGTTCCGGGCATTGATCGCAACGAGGCCCCGGATTTGATGACGGGTCGGACTCAGGCGGATCGGCTTGGCATGCCAATTCAGTATGTTTTGAGCGAGCTGCTCGAAAATGCCCTAAGCCACGCGCGGCGGGCGGGGCGCCAAGGCGCGCGGGTCTGGGTCGCCGGGCAATATTACCCAGCCAGCGACTTGGTCAGACTGGCAGTCACGGACAATGGTTGTGGCTTTTTAGCGACCCTGAAGAGCCACCCTAACCTCAGAAATCAGACCCACCGCGACGCAATCTTGACTGCAATACAGCCCAGGGTAAGCTGTAACAGGGACGTTGGGCTTAGGGCGGACACGGAAAATGAGGGTGTCGGCTTGACGATGGTGGTACGCATTGCGCGAAGCGCGGGTGGCAAGGCGCTCATCGTCAGTGGCGACGCCTACCACGACCCGGCGGCGGCCGGCGGCTTGCTTCGTGGGGGCGCGTTCTGGCAAGGGGTAACCATCGCCTTGGAACTGCGGCGGGATCGCCTCGGCAGCATACGCATCGCCGAATTGCTGCCAACGCTTGAAGGCATGGCGCGCGTCCCTCTTCGGTTCGAATAGAGTTGCCATGGATTTCGTAGGCTTGCGCCTTTTCCTGCGCGGTGGGTGAGGGGGCTGGGGTTTGCTCAAACTCTGCGCAAGACCCGCTGAGGACCCGTGGCCCCAAACGCCTGGTCCCTAGCAGCCTGTCGGACTTGATGGCGTAACCGATTGATTAAACAGGAAAACGACTTTTTGGCGCAAAAGAGGAAACTCTTTGCATTCAATCGGTTGCATCACTAAGTCCGACAGCCTGCTAGGCATCGCTTAAGGATCTGAAAACGTCGGTTTACTTTTTCCGGGTCACGACCCCATGATGTCGCCATGAATAACACTGCACACCGCACCCACCTGACGTTGAGCACCCGGGCTAAGGGTCGCCTCGCGGCCGTACGCTCGGCTGCCCTGCCGGTCAGGGAGGAGGCCGAGGGCGTGCTGGCGCAAGGCCGTGAGGTGGTCTTGGATTTCGCGGCGATCGAGGTCACTCAGTCCTTTATCGACGAGTTGGTGGGGGCCTTGATCCTGCGACACGGCCCCGCGATCCTTGAGCGTGTCGTTTTTAAGAACTGCTCGGACGATACCCGCGCCATCATCGAGTTCGTCGCGACCGATCGTTGCGACCAGTGGTCGCGGTCCCATGCGCACTGATCTATCGGCGAAAGCGACGCACTGCCGCACTGGGGTGCGGCGCCCCCAGAGTCGCGGCGCTTTGCGCCTTATGGCTCAGTGGCCGGAACGATGATCAAGGCCGGCGTGGAAGCTCATCAAGGTCCAGAGAATCCTTGTTCCTCGATGAAGATGCAGGAGTAATGTATGAAACGTGGGCTGGCAATTGTGCTTGCGGCGCTGCTCGGTGGCTGCGCGCCTGAGCCTCGCCCCAATACGCCATCCGGGAATCTGGAAATCACCGTGACGCGCGTCGGGTTGAGCTGCGCGCGTGAGGTCATGGCGAACGCGATTGCGGACTATGGCTACCCAGTCCAGTCGACCAAAGACGGTCGCATCATTGCGAGCCGTGTGGGCCCAACGGACCGGATGGAAGAACGTGCGACGATTCTTTTCCTCCCCGAGCCGGACAGCGATGCACTGAAGATCCTCATCTACGGCAATCTGGTGACGCGTCCCGGCACGCCTTTCGTGTCCTTCCTGCCGGTCAATCCCACGCCAGCGCAGCAGGATTATTTCGATGCCGTGAAGCCAAAGATACTGAGTCAATGCGGCCTGTAAACATAAAAAAGGCCGCCCCAGATGACTGGGGCGGCCTGATGGGCTGGATGTTGAATACTGGATCGCCTGGGCTTACCGCGCCCTGGTCGTGGCGGTCGCCTGGTCGTTGGCCGGGTCCGTATCGGGGGTCGCCGTGCTCACCTGCACCGAACCGGACAAGGTCCCCGCGACGCTCGGCACCACCGTGAACTTCATTTCCTTGGATTTGCCGACGCCGATGTTGCCCAGATTGCAGGCCAGGGTGTCGGTCCCGGTCGCGGTGCAGCGGCCTGAGCCTTCTACCTTGGTTACCGGGACGCCCGCCGGCAATTGCGCTGTCAGTATGGTTCCACTCGCGGTAACCGTGCCCTTGTTCTTGACCTTCGCGGTATAGACGACCGGCTTGCCGACGCGGGCCGGATCGGGTTCGTCGATCAGGGTCACGGACAGATCGGCACCGTCCGTCGGGGTCGGAGTCGGCGTCGGAGTGGGGGGCGGAGTCGGGATCGGCGCCGGGTTCACGGTCGTCACCGCGGTCGCGCTGTTGTCCGCCGCATTGAGCTCGGTGGCCGTGCTGGCCGCACTGGCTGAATTGCTGACGGCCCCTGCTGCGGTCGGCTGGACCACGAGCGTCACGGTCGCCGTCGCACCAGGCGCCAAGTCGCCTAAGGCGCAACTGACGTTGGACGTGCCGGTGCAACTGCCGCTGCTGGCGCTGACCGAAGCAAAGGTCAGGTTGGCCGGCAAGGCATCGGTCACCGTCGCCGCGGTGGCGCTCTGGTTGCCGTTATTGACCACCGTGATGGTGTAGGTGAGGTTGGCGCCGACCTCGACTGGGTCTGGCGCATCGGTCACCGTCAGGGCTAAATCGGCGCCTTGCGGCGGCTGCGGCGCGGGCGGCGGCGTGGTCGCGTGACCGCAGGGCGGCGCCGGCTGGGCGCCTGAGAGGCTGCCGGTCGGCGTCAATACGAACGCCTCGGTCGCGCCGTTATGGGTTCCCCAACCGGCGATCAGGCCGGCATCGTTGATGCTTTGGGCAGCGTCGATGCTGTCCCCCGCCGCCAGGTTGGACACCAGCGTATTGAGTTCGTAACGCGCCCCCTGCGTATAGATGAAGCCCATGCCGCCGAAGCTTACCTCGCCGCCCACCACGGTGCCGGCGGTATTGATGCCCTGCGCCATACCGCATCCCAGGTCAGTGACTGCGCCGTTATCGTAGAGCTGAAGTTTCCTACTTTTGATAGGCAGCCTTGGTCATGATGCCGCCTATGCTATTCCCAGTTCCTGCCCTTGAGCGCGTGTGCCGCACATCGGCGCGCCGGCCGGATGGTCGGAACGGTTAACGGTGACTGAGGTCGGT
>NZ_CAJAXH010000155.1 GCF_903946935.1 uncultured Thiodictyon sp. | reverse complement strand
TTGTTGAGAGCCGTTCTCAACTGGGAGCCGTAGCGACCCGAGGTCGGCCGCGTCCGCCACACCACGCCCGCGCTTCAGCCCCGCCTCATCCCGCCCTAACCTCGCGGCGCCGGCCAAGAACGTCGCAGCGCAAACGGCTCGTCCGACAACGTCCTTGCGTAACGGCTGCTCAGGCCCTACACTTCTAGCGCTAAACGTGCGACGGACAACCTGCCAGGAAGGTTCGCGATCCTTGAGGGTCCCCGTCATGAGCCCCGTTCCGGGGTGTTTTTGTACGACACGAGGTGGGGTGCCGAGTCCGCGGTGAGCCGTGGGCGCGACGCGTCGACAGAGTGGGCCGCTGGCCCATTTTTCGTTTTTGGACGGTCTTTTTCATGCAGCCGGTAGACAGCACCCTGACCCAATTGGCCCGCCGTGTGGTGGAGCCCATGGGCTACGAACTCGTTGGGGTGGAACATTTCCAGCGTGGTGGCGGCGCCTCCACCCTGCGTGTCTACATCGATCATGCCCGCGGCATCGACCTGGACGATTGTACCGCGGTCAGCCAGCAGTTGAGCGCCGTCCTCGACGTGGAGGACCCGCTGCCGGGCCATTATGACCTGGAGGTCTCCTCCCCCGGACTGGACCGGCCACTGGTGTTTCCGGAGCACTTCGCCCGCTTCGTCGGTGCGCGGATCAAGGTCCGGCTGGCCGAGAAGGTCGAGGGTCGACGCAACCTGGAAGGGGTGTTGCTCGGCCTTGACGCCACGGGTCCGGGCACTGAGATGCTTCGCTTGGAGGCGGAAGGCCGGACCTGGGAAGTCCCGTTCGCGGCCCTGGAGTCCGCCCGTCTGATCCCCGATTTTGCAGCGGCCGCGCGCCGGTAGCCGCGGTCACCGGTCGCACAGTCTTTGAGTATGGGAAGGTATGAGCAAAGAGATCCTGCTGGTTGTTGAGGCCGTATCCAACGAGAAGGATGTGCCCGAGGACGTGATCTTCGAGGCCATTGAGGCCGCGCTCGCCTCGGCGACTCGCAAGAAACACGGTGGCGAGATCGAGGCGCGGGTGGTCATCGACCGTAAGACCGGGGACTATCGGACCTTCCGACGTTGGGAGGTGGTAGTGGACCCGGCGGTCGGCACCGTGCTGGAGGCCCCGGAGCGTCAGATCACCCTGTCCGCGGCCGAGGTGTTGGAGCCTGGTCTCACGGCCGGGGACTTCATGGAGGAGGAGATCGATTCCGAGTTGTTCGGGCGCATTGCCGCCCAGACCGCCAAGCAGGTCATCGTGCAGAAGGTGCGCGAGGCCGAGCGCACCAAGATTGTCGATGCCTTCGTGGAGCGCAAGGGCGAGTTGGTCACCGGCATCGTCAAGAAGGCCGACCGCGGCAGTATCCTGCTGGACCTGGGCAACAATGCCGAGGCCCTGATCCCCCGCGAGCATGTCATCCCACGCGAATCGGTGCGCTCCGGCGATCGGTTGCGCGGTTATCTTTTCGATGTGCGCGCCGAGGCCAAGGGCCCGCAGTTGTTCGTCAGCCGCACCGCGCCGGAACTCCTCATCGAGCTCTTCAAGCTCGAGGTCCCGGAGGTCGGCGAGGGCATGATTCAGATCCTGGGTGCCGCCCGGGACCCCGGTGCCCGCGCCAAGATCGCCGTGCGCACCAAGGACCCACGCATCGATCCGGTGGGCGCCTGTGTCGGCATGCGCGGCTCGCGCGTCCAGGCCGTCTCCAATGAACTCAATGGCGAACGGGTGGACATTATTCTTTACGACGACAACCCGGCCCAATACGTCATCAACGCCATGTCACCGGCGGACGTGGTCTCCATCGTCATCGACGAGGAGGCGCGCAGCATGGACGTGGCAGTGAAGGAGGAGAACCTGTCCCAGGCGATCGGCCGCAACGGTCAGAACGTGCGGCTGGCCAGCCAGCTCACCGGCTGGGAGTTGAATGTGATGAACGAGGAGGCGGCGGCCGCCAAGAGCGAACAGGAGGCGCACCGCTCGGTCAAGAGCTTCATGGATCAACTCGGGGTGGATGAGAACCTGGCCGCTATCCTGGTGGAGGAGGGATTCACCAGCGTCGACGAGGTGGCCTATGTGCCGCTCGCCGAGATGCAGGCGATCGATGAGCTCGACGAGGCCACGATCAATGAATTGCGCGAACGCGCCAAGGACGTGCTGCTCACCCGCGCCATTGCCACCGAGGAGGTGGTCGGGGGCGAGCCCGCGGCGGACCTGCTCGACATGGATGGGATGGACGAGGGCCTGGCCTTGGCCCTGGCCGCCCGCGGGGTGGAGACCATGGAAGACCTGGCCGAACAGGCGGTCGATGAATTGATGGAAATCGAGGGCATGGATGCGGAGCGGGCGGCGCGCCTTATCATGAAGGCACGTGAGCCCTGGTTTGCCGATGCGGGCGGGGAATCCCGTTAGGAGGTCCGTTACATGAGTGAAGTGACAGTCAAACAACTCGCCTCCACGGTCGGCATTCCAGTCGAACGTTTACTGACTCAGCTCGGTGAGGCCGGTATCAGCGCGAATGACGCCGATTCCACCCTGACCGAACAGGAGAAGCTCAAGCTGTTGAGCTATCTGCGGCGCAGCCATGGTAAGGGCGGGTCCGAGGGCGGGGCTGACCCCAGCCAGGTGACGCTCAAGCGCAAGAGCGTGAGCGAATTGCGCCAACCCGCCGTGACCCCGCGGGTGCCTGGCACCAGCACGGGTGGGGCGGGTGGGGCGGGCGGTTCCCGGCCGACACCGACCGCGCGGGCCAAGACCATCAGTGTCGAGGTCCGTCGCAAGCGGACCTATGTGAAGCGCGGTGACGAGCCGACGGCGGAGGCGACCGCCGAGGCGGCCGCGGCACCGACGCAGGAGAAGGCGCAGACCGTGGCCCCCACCCCCGCACCCGCCAGGCCCGCCGCGCCGCCGCCGCGCCGCGCCGAGCCGCCGCGTCCGCCCCGGGAGCGGCAGACCCTGCGCAGCGCCCCCATCGATGGCGGCCGCCGGCGCACCGAGTTGGAGGCCCAGCGGGCCGAGCGGGAGGCACGTCAGCTAGGCGAATTGGAAGAACACGAGCGCAAGACCCGCGAGGAGGCCGAGCGTCGCCGCGAGGCCGATGATGCGCGGCGCCGTGCCGACGCCGAGGCCGAGGCACAACGCCTGGCCGAGGAGGCGGCGCGTCCAGTCGTGGAGCCTGAACCGGTCGAGGTCGAGGTCGTGGATGAGACCACCCCGGCGGCGGTCGCTCCCACGGCGGCACCGACGGTGGGCGATGAGGTGGATGAGGTGGTGGTGCGTCGGCGCGGCGAGCCCGCCAAGCCGGCCAAGAAGCCCCCGCTGGCCGTTGCCGCCAAGAAGCCGGCCGAGCTCTCCGAGAAGGAGAAGTCGGTCAAGAAGGCCGGGCGCAAGGACTCGGTGCGCGGCGGCCGGGAGCTCGAGGCCCCGCGGGTGGAATATGAAGAGGTGGACGGCGATGTGGCCGGCGGGCGTCCGCGCCGCAAGCGCAAGACCACCAAGCCCCAATTGCAGGACAAGCACACCTTCCAGCGGCCCACCGCACCGGTGATTCGCGAAGTGGCGCTGCCCGAGACCATCTCGGTTGGCGAGCTCGCCAGCCGTATGTCGGTCAAGGCGGGCGATGTGGTCAAGGCCCTATTCAAACAGGGGATGATGGTCACCATCAACCAGATGCTGGATCGCGATACCGCCATCCTGATCGTCGAGGAGATGGGACACACGGCGGTGATAGCGGATCTGCGCACCGCCGAAGACACCCTGATCGAGGAGGCCGACGAGCAGTCCGGCTTGGCCGAGTTGCAACCGCGCGCCCCGGTGGTCACCATCATGGGTCATGTCGACCATGGCAAGACCTCGCTGCTGGACTACATCCGGCGCACCCGGGTCGCCTCCGGCGAGGCCGGCGGCATCACCCAGCACATCGGTGCCTATCACGTGGAGACCAACCGCGGGGTCATCTCCTTCCTGGATACCCCCGGTCACGCCGCCTTCTCGGCGATGCGGGCCCGTGGCGCCAAGGTGACTGACATCGTGGTGCTGGTGGTGGCGGCGGACGACGGCGTCATGCCCCAGACCATCGAGGCGATCCAGCACGCCAAGGCCTCCGGGGTGCCGATCGTGGTGGCCGTCAACAAGATGGACAAGCCCGATGCCAACCCGGATCGGGTCATGCAGGAACTCTCCCAGCACGACGTGCTGACCGAGTCCTGGGGTGGCGACACCCAGTTGATCAAGGTGTCCGCCAAGACCGGCGACGGCATCGACGATCTGCTCGACGCTATCCTGTTGCAGGCCGAGGTGCTGGAGCTCAAGGCCCCGGTGGACGGCCCGGCCCGCGGGACCATCGTGGAGTCCAGCCTGGACAAGGGGCGTGGCCCGGTGGCCACCATCCTGGTGCAGTCCGGCACGCTGCGTCGTGGCGACATGATCGTGAGCGGCGGCGAATACGGCCGGGTGCGCGCCATGTTCGACGAGGCCGGCAAGGCCATCGAGTCCGCCGGCCCCTCGATCCCGGTGCAGGTGCTGGGTCTGTCTGCGCCACCCGACGCCGGTGACGATGTCCTGGCGGTGGTCGATGAACGGCGCGCCCGTGAGGTCGCGGAATTGCGTTCCACCCGCAATCGCCGCTCCAAGCTGGACGAGAACCGGGGCGTGAGCCTGGATCAGATCTTCTCCCAGCTCAAGGACGGGGCGTTGAAGTCGGTCAATCTCATCGTCAAGGCCGACGTACAGGGCAGTCTGGAGGCCCTGCGCGAGAGCCTGCTCAAGCTCACCAATGACGAGGTCAAGGTCATCCTGGTGGCGACCGGGGTCGGCGGTATCACCGAGTCCGACGCCAACCTGGCGGTGACCTCCAATGCGATCATCCTGGGCTTCAATGTCCGGGCGGATGCGGCGGCACGGCGGGTGGTGGATGAGAAGGCCATCGATCTGCGTTACTACAGCATCATCTACGAGCTGATCGATGACGTAAAGAAGGCGATCTCGGGCCTGCTCAGGCCGGTGGTCACCGAGGAGATCATCGGCATGGTGGAGGTGCGGGACGTGTTCCGCTCATCCAAGTTCGGCGCCATTGCCGGCTGTATGGTGGTCGACGGGTTGATCAAGCGCAACAACCCGATCCGCGTCCTGCGCAATCATGTCGTGATCTACGAGGGTACGCTGGAGTCGCTGCGGCGCTTCAAGGACGACGTGCCCGAGGTGCGGGCCGGCACCGATTGCGGTATCGGCGTGAAGAACTACAACGATGTCCAGGTCGGCGACCACATCGAGGTATTCGAGCGGACCGAGCGGGCGCGGGTGCTATAAGGCATGAAGGAATTCGACCGCACCGAGCGCATCGGCGCCGAGCTCAAGCGTGAGCTCTATGAGGTGTTGCGCGACGAGGTGCGGGACCCGCGCCTCGCCGATCTCACCATCCATGAGGTGCGTGTCGTCCGCGACCTGTCGCACGCCAAGGTGTTTTTCACCTGCCTACCCACGGTCGCCACCGGCGAGGATGCCGGCATCAGCGCCGACGGTGAGCACGGGGTCGCACAGACGCGGCTGCTGAATGGTCGTTTGGCCGGCTTCTTGCGCCATGCCCTGTCCCAGCGGGTGCGGCTGCGCACCATGCCGGAACTGCATTTCGTTTATGACACCTCCATCGGTGCGGGGATGCACCTGTCCGCACTCATCGAGCGGGCGGTCGAGGGGATCGCTGACCGGGACGCGCCTGAGGATGGACCTGAGGATGGCGAGGCGAACGCCGCGGACTCATCTGCACCCGGCAATGTATCGGGGCAGCCCACATGAAGGGGGTACAGCGGCGTAACCCACCGGGGCGTAATGTCACAGGTATCCTCTTGTTGGACAAGCCGTTAGGGCTCTCGTCCAACGACGCACTGCAACGGGTCAAGCGGCTGTATCGCGCCGCCAAGGCCGGGCATACGGGCAGTCTGGACCCGCTGGCCACCGGGCTGTTGCCGGTGTGTCTGGGCGCGGCCACCAAGTTTTCGGCCTTTCTGCTGGACGCGGACAAGCGCTATCGGGTGCGGGTACGGCTCGGTGTCACCACCACCACGGCCGACGCCGAGGGTGAGGTGGTGGAGACCAAGTCGGTGGAGGGCATCGACGCGGAGGGCGTGCGCGCGGTGCTCACTGACTTCCTGGGTCTGATCGACCAGCTCCCGCCCATGTATTCGGCGATCAAGCTGGGTGGCGAGCGGCTCTACAAGCTGGCCCGTCAGGGTGTGGAGGTCGAGCGGGCCACGCGCCCGATCCATATCTTCTCGCTGGATTTGCTGTCCTGCGAACTGCCGGAGATCGAGCTCGACGTCCATTGCTCCAAGGGCACCTATGTGCGCACCCTGGCCGAGGATATCGGCCGGGTCCTGGGCTGCGGCGGTCATGTCAGTGCGCTGCGTCGCACCGGGGTCGGACCCTACGCGGAGAACGTGGTCGAGTTTATTACCCTGGATCAGGTGCGCGACCTGGCCGAGCAGGAGGGTGCGGCCGCGCGGCTCGACGCCTTGCTGCTGCCGCTGGATTCCGCCCTGGGCCATTGGCCGGCGGTGCGCCTGTCGGCCGATGCCGCATTCTATTTGCAGCAGGGCCAGGCCGTGCTGGTCCCCCAGGCCCCCACCGGGGGGCTGGTGCGGCTATACGATGTTTCCAAGAACTTCCTGGGTGTCGGTGAGATCCAGGATGACGGCAAGGTGCAGCCCAAGCGCTTGGTCTGATAATTTCGCTTTAATTTCACACCGGCTCGATCCCCTGATGTCATTGTCGGGGCGATCGGCGGCGGCGGTTGCCGTCGCTTAAGGGCCTTATAACCCCCCTCCCCACTCGATTAGGAGACCGCCAATGACCATGACCGCTGAGCAGAAAAAAGAGGTCGTCACGGCCTATGCCCGTGCTGAAAACGACACCGGTTCCCCCGAGGTGCAGGTCGCACTCTTGACCGCCCGCATCCAAGGCCTGACCGGTCATTTCAGCGAGCACAAGCACGACCACCACTCGCGCCGCGGCCTGGTTCGGATGGTCAACTCCCGGCGCAAGCTGCTCGACTACCTCAAGCGTGAGGATGTGGACCGTTATCGCGCGCTGATTGCGCGTCTGGGTCTGCGTCGCTGACGTCCGCCCACGGGGGCGGCGACAGCGGTCGCCCGCTCCCGGGTCCCCGTGCGGCCGTAGGCGCCGCCCGGGTTCCCACACCCCAGGTGCCGGCCGCCCGTTGGCGCCACCCCGAGACCCCGACGCACCAGGACGCTTAAGGCTTCGGCGACTCAAAACCCGAGACCCGAACCTGCGATTGCAACGGTTCATCCGGACCAGCGATCCACACCCGCGACTCAGACCCGAGGCATGACCCGTGATTCCAGTGATTCCCACTCCAATCGTTAAGCAGTTCCAGTTCGGCGACCAGACCATGACGCTGGAGACCGGCGAGATCGCCCGTCAGGCGGACGGCGCGGTCATGGTCAACATGGGCGGCACCGTGGTGCTGGTCACCGTGGTGGTGCAGAAGAAGGCAGGTCCGGAACGTGATTTCCTGCCGCTCACCGTGGACTACCAGGAAAAGACCTACGCCGCCGGCCGTATCCCCGGCGGCTTCTTCCGGCGCGAGGGCCGCCCGAGCGAGACCGAGATCCTGACCTCGCGTCTGATCGACCGCCCGATCCGCCCACTCTTTGCCGATGGCTTCACCAACGAAGTCCAGATCATCGCCACGGTCAAGTCACTGAACCCGGCCGTGAACCCCGAGGTCCCGGCGCTCATCGGTGCCTCCGCCGCGCTGGCCGTCTCCGGGGCGCCCTTCAACGGACCCATCGGCGCCGCCCGCGTCGGCTACAAGGACGGCAAGTACATCCTCAATCCGTCGGTGATCGGCCTGGGGCCGGACAGCGACCTGGACCTGGTGGTCGCCGGCACCGAGCACGCCGTGCTGATGGTGGAGTCGGAGGCGCGCGGCCTGTCCGAGGAGGTCATGCTCGGCGCCGTGCTGTTCGGCCACGAACAGATGCAGGTCGTCATCGCCGCGATCCGCGAACTGGCAGCGGCGGTCCACAAGGCCCCCATCAACTTCAAGCCGGTCCAGCCCGACCCCGAATTGGAGGAGGCGGTTGCCAAATACGGCAGCAACCCGCTCGCCGAGGTCTACACCATCAAGGAGAAGATGGCCCGCTATGAGGTGCTGGATGCGGTGCGCGCCGATGTCATCGAGCGCATCCGCGCCATCGAGGGCTGCACCTGGAGCGAGCAACAGGTCATGGCCTCCATCGAGCGTCTGGAGGGCCGTATCGTGCGCGGCAGCATCCTCGACGGCCGGCCGCGTATCGATGGGCGCGACACCTCCACCGTGCGCCCCATCACCATTCGCACCGGTGTACTGCCCCGTACCCACGGCTCCGCGCTCTTCACCCGCGGCGAGACCCAGGCCCTGGTCATCACCACGCTCGGCACCGAGCGTGACAGCCAGGTCATCGACGCATTGGATGGTGAGCATCGCGAACCCTTCATGCTCCACTACAACTTCCCGCCCTTCTGTGTCGGTGAGATCGGCCGCGTCGGCAGCCCCAAGCGCCGCGAGATCGGTCACGGGCGGCTCGCCAAGCGCGGCGTGCTGGCCGTCATGCCCGGCATTGAGGCCTTCCCCTATTCGGTGCGGGTCGTCTCCGAGATCACCGAGTCCAACGGCTCCAGCTCCATGGCCAGCGTCTGCGGCACCAGCCTGTCGCTGATGGATGCCGGCGTCCCGATCAAGGCCCCGGTGGCCGGCGTGGCGATGGGCCTGATCAAGGAAGGGGACAAGTTTGTCGTCCTCACCGACATCATGGGTGACGAGGACCATCTGGGCGATATGGACTTCAAGGTCGCCGGCACCGCCGCCGGCATCAATGCCTTGCAGATGGACATCAAGATCGAGGGCATCACCCGCGAGATCATGGAGGTGGCGTTGGCCCAGGCGAAGGTCGGCCGGCTGCACATCCTGGGTGAGATGGCCAAGGTGATTAATGTTCACCGCGCCGAGATGTCAGAGCATGCCCCGCGTATCATCGAGATCAAGATCCACCCGGAGAAGATCCGCGATGTCATCGGCAAGGGCGGCTCGGTCATTCGTGCCATCACCGAGGAGACCGGCGCCACCATCGACATCACCGACGATGGCGTGGTCAAGATCTTCTCGGTCGAGAAGGCGGCCGGCGAAGAGGCCAAGCGTCGTATTCGCCTGATCACCGCCGATGTCGAGGTGGGCAAGGTCTATGAGGGCAAGGTCGCCCGCATCATGGACTTCGGTGCCTTCGTCACCATCCTCCCGGGGCGCGACGGTCTGGTGCATATCTCCCAGATCTGCGAGGAGCGCGTCCAGTCGGTGACCGACAAGCTCAAGGAAGGCGACCAGGTCCGCGTCAAGGTCCTAGAGGTCGACAAGCAGGGCCGTATTCGCCTGAGCATGAAGGCGGTGGAATTGGGCGAGTGATTGCCTGATCCGCTGGAGACCGGCCATCCGCGGATGGTCGGGTAAGAATAAGGGGCCGAGAGGCCCCTTTTTCTTTCACTAGAGGGTGACGGTCCAGCCGGGTATTGCGGGTCTGGGTGCGGCGGATGTACATGCCCGCAACGCGACAAGCCCGCGCCCAAGGAGACAATGGCCATAATGAAAAATTATGGCACTACATTGCGGGCGTCGAACGCGGGCTAGAAATACCTCAGTGAGTTAGCTGCGGGGCTACCGTAAATACCAATGCGGTCATGTCAAAGGTGGGCTAGTGCTGCAGAGTGAAAATTCTGGCACCGCTTGCGGGCTGTGTTCGTTATCATGCTGAACACGTCAACTTCCCGCTGCTTGAGTTTGTTCGCCATGCCCCTTTGCACCGCCGCCCCCGTGGATATCACCGAGAAACAAC
>NZ_CAJAXH010000154.1 GCF_903946935.1 uncultured Thiodictyon sp. | reverse complement strand
TTGGTTGAGCTATCTCGTTTACCGTTATCGTTCAGCACACTGCGACGCCTGTTGTACCGGGGGGAGCGATCCAACGACCCTTTGCTGTGCCGACGGTTGCGAAGATACAGACCGCGCCGTCGGGCCTCCAATGGGTATTTCCGACTGCGGTGATAGGTTTTCGTCTGCCATCAGCGTTCGCGGGGCAAAGGTCGCCTCGTGACGCGATCTGCCGCGTCTTTCTTCACGTCCGATCGTCTCGCTTACCGCCCCACGACCTGCACCCAGACCACCATGGCCATGATCAGGACCACGATCGCGCCGGTCCCCAACAGCATCCCGCCCCAGATCCAGGCCCATGCGCTCACCGGCCCGGCCCGTGCTGGGGCCTGTTGACCAGCAGCCGACCCTGGCGACGCCGTCCCCGCGGCTGGCCCCTGAGCCCGCAGCAGCGCGACGGTCTGCATCACCACCTGTTGCAGCGCTGCGTTCTGTCCCTCGATCAGTGCGGCCATGTCCGCCTTCCAGGCCTCGTGCAGCATTTTCTGGTCTTCCAGGAAGGTCACTCGATCCTTGACCGACGCCTGATCCGGCCAATGGGCCCGTTGGCGCTTGCACCGACGGTCGGTGGTCATGCGCGGCTTCCAGGTCAGTCGCGGTCTGACAGACCCGCCAGCGCCTAGGAAAGCCGAACTCTGATTTCCGCAACCGGTTCTTTGGACCATGCGCTATATTGAGCGCGCGGATGGGTACGAGCGCTACCGCATTGAGCAAGCACTGGCTCAGGACGCGCCGGCCGCCGCGGCGCGTGCGACAGCGGACTGAGCGAGGTTCGCCCACGACGGGAACGACCGCCCTCCCTCACCTGGTCGCGCCCCCCGAGTCAGCGCCTGATGGGGACGACTGGATACCGCGCCGTCGCCATCAGTCAGAATGGACTGGCCTGCGCCCTACCCCGCCGTCAGCATCTGCGAAGGAAAATTGTGACAAGGCGCTGGTCCCGATGGCCTTATCCCTGTTGGTGGAGGTGACGCTGATCATCCCGCGGACGAACGCAATCACCGGGCGAGCATGGCGCGGCGGCCGTCGACGGACTCAGCATCTCAGAAGCGCGACATCGTACTTGGCGATCTCTGGGTCGCGTGTGATCAGGGTCAGGGCCTGGGCGCGGGCCTGAGCGACGAACATCCGGTCGAACGGATCGCGATGGTCCGCAATCCGCGACGAACGGCACGGTCACCGGCATTGATATCGCCCCGCCGTTTCGCGACCTGACCACCCTGGTGCGCGGCCAGCCGGTCGAGACCCGCCCGATCGAACAGCGACCCTGGCCCGGACTCGCACACGGTATCGGACGCGTCCACGCCTTCGACATCACGTTGGCCCCCCAGGAGCGCGTCGAGGTGCGTCACCGCTACCGGTTTTCCGCCGGCACCGGGATGGGTTTCGTGGAGACCCGGTAGGTCACCCGCACCGGCGCCCTCTGGAACGGCCCCATCGACGCTGCAGAATGGGGCGTCTCGCCGCCCATGGCTGGAGTTGACCTGAAGGCTTGCGCTTCGCGGGATGCGACGCGCGCGAGGGTAACCCCGCACCGCCCAGGCCCCTCGCCTACCGCTTCACCGCCAAGGACTGGACACCAAACAGGACGTCGTGGTCGCCCTGCACGGTTGGTCGCTAGCCAGTTCGCAAGGGGATCAAACGCCCCTGCCCCGACGCGGCCACCGTCACCGTCACCGGCGGCGACCCGGCCGCGCACGTGACCCAGGACCCGCAGGCGGACGCACTGCTCCACGCCCTGGGCGCTGCCGATCAGGGTTGGTCGTTGGCAACACGGATCACCAGCTTGCCGAAGTTCTTGCCTTCAAGCTGGCCGATGAAGGCCTGTGGGGCGTGTTCGAGGCCATCGACCCGGTCTTCGCGGAACTTGACCGTGCCCGCTTGGACCCAGGCACGCATCTGGCTGGCGAACTCGTCGTAGCGATGGCCGTAGTCGTCGAAAATAATGAAGCCCTGCATCTTGATGCGTTTGATGAGCAGGGTGCGGGTCAGAAGCCCCAGGCGATCGGGGCCGGGCGGCAGGTCGGTGTCGTTGTAGTGGGCAATCAACCCGCACAGGGGGATCCGGGCGCGGGTATTGAGTAACGGGAGCACGGCATCGAAGACCGCGCCGCCGACGCTCTCAAAGTACACATCAATGCCATGCGGGCAGGCGGCGGCCAGCTGCGCCGCGAGATCGGCACCGCGATGATCGACGCAGGCATCGAAGCCCAGGGTATCGACCACGAAGCGACACTTCTCAGCACCCCCGGCGATGCCGACCACATGACAGCCGCGGTGTTTGGCGATCTGGCCAACCACGGAGCCGACGGCGCCACTGGCCGCGGCGACGACGACCGTCTCCCCCGCTTGCGGTTGACCGATATCGAGCAAGCCCATATAGGCCGTAAAACCCGGCATCCCCAACACCCCCAAGGCGAGCGACGGCTCGGGCATGGCCCGATCCAACTGGCGTAGGTCGGCGCCGTCACTCAAGGCATAGTCTTGCCAGCCGCTGTAGGCGCGCACCAGGTCACCCGCCTGAAAATCCGGGTGGCGCGACGTGGCGACCCGTGAAGCCGTGCCACCGACCACCGGAAGCGAAGCTCAACTTCAACCAACTCAAGGTTGGCAGCCGTCGGGGCCCCGACTGGGCGCGAGCGCAGCACGATCTGTCGATTCACAGGCTGGCAGTTAGGGATATAAATAGACTCAGTAAATATAGTGTTTTAGATGCAGCGACCACGCTACAGGCACACAAGCCGATTCCTTCAACCCGTTTTCGGCAGTCGCTGGTGCGACAGGGCAACGCGCCCTCCCTCTCCCGTCGGCAATCGTTCCTCACGTACCCATTCTGCTCTTGGCGAATTTGTTTCGGTAAGAGGTCGCATGTCCGTGTTCGGTACTGCCGGTTCCATGGTGAAAGTCTCCAGACTTGCGTTCCAAGCTGGATAACCTAGCACCGCTACACGAGCTTCAGCAGTACTCCCAGAAGGTCTATCAAGCGTCTAAATATTATGGAAAAATTCTTAATACATGATTAAGGGAAAGATTAGAAAAGGATTATACTTTTAAGCTGTGCTTTTAAGACATTGTAAAAAAAGTAAAAAAACGATAAACGCCTGTTGACTGCGACTTCATTGCACGAAACGACCGACCACGTTGCACGAAGTGCCCTACCCCTTTGCACGTCTTGGCCTACCTCGTTGCACGAAAGGTCTACCTCTTTGCACGATGCGATATGTTTTCTACACGTTCCGTCTTCAATTAGTGTGGCGTTGCTTTCTGGGCGGTGGTTGTGGACCTACTTCTTTGCATGAGCATGGGACCCGTAAACGATTTAGAAATACGGATAAAAGAAGTCAGTATGTGTGCGATCTTGCCGTATTCGCCTACCACATTACACGAGCGTCCGGTGCAGAACGGGAGCCGGTTTAGGAAATTTTGGTTGAGCTTGTTTGTATGTGGCCTAGATGATAGATCGCTGAAGGAGGTAAACGCTACGAGACAGATCGTTTCAAGAAAAGATATTTTAAGACAAGTGGTTAGTGCTAGATCAGTCACCTGAGCAACATCTTCACGAACATGTTCGAAATCTGCGGAAACACCAGGGTAACGACGAATTTTAGGTCTTGGCGATAGTCGTCAAGCACCTGCCGGGAGTGCTGGTTGCCGTGATCCTATCCTACTTCAATGCATGATAGGTTATGGCTAACAATGGAGGCATGATCGGTGAGGATTTGACTGAGGTGCGATCAGTATCCGTCGGGGTAGGACCGACCTGCAGGAATCTACCGCTTTGCACGAATCTTCGTTGCCTTGATTGTGTACGCTAAGACGCGTCAAGACTTCGCCGGACACGGCCGTTCTTGGGCTGGGTTCACCTTAACCTGTCGCTTTCTGGTTCGGAAAAGTGGCCAGGTCCCCGGGGGACCGCGGTATATTCACGGATTTGTGGAAAATCGGCATAACGTTTCCCGGGTTTCGTTGCCTTCATGCGCGAACCATTGAGAAAGAAGAAAATCTAGTTCGCGATGCCTGCCATCTCGTGGGAGGCTACTTCGTTGCACGATCGATCGAGGAGGTAGGGTGGCGAGGAAAGACGTTTCGGCTTCTGCGAGCGGTCTACCTGATTGCACGATGTTCCTTGGTAAGTGGAGTCATGTAAGGCATACACGAAATCGTAGATTTGCTCTACGTGAGGTTTTTTAGCTGGTTTATCGGATGGAATCTACTTCGTTGCACGAAGCGGGAGGCGCGATGTCACCTGTCGAAGCGGCTTAGCATGGGGCACAGGAATCTATTGCCCCTTCGTACAATGGTTGGAGACGGATGCAAGAGACTGATTCCGTGGGGTCGGCATGGCGGACTATTCCAATGCCACGAGAGCAAGTAAGCAGGGGTTGAAAATCCACGCGCCGTTTGTTCGCGAGCAGCTGGTGGAGTGGGATGAAATCTGCCGATGTGGTAGCGGACTATGGACGGTGCGCGGAAGGTGTTGCCCCTGCGCTAGATCTTGTCTTATGGACCCGACGAGAGGGGTTGAAGACGGTCTGGTATGCCCCTTACCGTTCCAGTCGTCTGAATCGTGTGCTGTGCAACGAAACAAACACCCTGGCGACATCGAAAGCTGATCCGGTACCCAACGCTCGTCGGGTTACATCGGCAAGGGCCTTAACACCTTTGGAGTCGGCTGCAGGGCTGGTGAACGTTCCGTGCTTTCGCCTACACTTCAAGGTGGCTTGGTGACTGAAACAAAGTGAGCCACAAGTTCTACTCGTCGTTCGCTGTGCGGACCACGCGAACAAGATCCCTTTCTGAATCAATAGTGAAATCGCTTAGAAACTCTACCGACCGCAGTTCCTGGAGTGCATCTCTGAGAAGCTGCCTAAATTTTGATAGATCTTTCGTGGCTGACCCGCACAACTTGCGGATCGTGTCGACTTTGATCGGTAATGGCTTTCTATGGGTATGGTAGAAGGAGTGGAGCCATTTGGCCAAGTGACCCAAAGCGAGGCGCTGCCCCCACTCGATTTGGCTGTAGGCGACATGGCCGAATAGCGCCGCAATCTCGGGCTCCAGGCGAACAGCCCATTCCCTTGAACTCTCTCCAGTCGAATCGTCCTTCCAAAAAAAATCCCGGATCAGCGAGCCTGCGTACCCGCGTTTGTCGCCCCGCACTTCAAGGCCAGTGGCCTTGAGCCTAGCAACGGTATCACGCAGGCGCGTGTATGACCGAACGTTCGGGTTCCATTTTAGCGCCTTAAGCATCGCGTGTGCCGTGAACCTCACTGGGGTACCGAGTGGCACGAGGCGGGCGAGGTGCACGATCTGGAGGAAGACGTCCTGATCGTCCTGGCGGAGCTCTTCGCCGGTGTAGCGGATTTCGATGCCGGAAAGCGTGGCGACAACGGTATTTCGAAGGAAGCTGCGTTTGATACGGACGTTTCCAACCGTGAACAGCGCTCCGCGAACAAGGTCGTTGGGAACCCCACGGCGCTGGTCGGGCCACAGCGGTAGTTGGACCAGGTTGTTTAAGTCTGTATCCGGTTGGGGACGGCTTTGAAAAGTCTTCGGAGCCCGCTCAGCGATCCGTTGCTCCAAGCGGGATAAAGTCTTGGCGAGGCTTGCTCCGCGACTTTGGTCGGTGTCGTCGATGACGCTTGGATCTGAAGACATGGGTTCCGTACTTGTGGATTGCGGTCGCTAAACAGGTCTTGAAGTTAGCGGACCGGATACAAAAACAAGAATGTAGTCAGAGTGTAGGGAGATAAACAGAATCTAAGATGTGGGAAAATGATAGTTTACCCTGGCTGAAAAAGCAATACAGTGTTATTTTTGCTCTACACACTACTGTGTTGGTCAAAAATTTAGCGGGGTGCCTCGTGCACGTGATTGCAGTTGTCCAAAATAAAGGCGGCGTAGGGAAGACGACTGTCACGCGGGTTCTAGCCGAGTATTTTGCCCGGAGAGGTCGCCGGGTGTTGGCTGTTGATCTGGACGCCCAATGCAACCTGTCTCGTCGGTTCGTTGATATGGAGTATGACGCGGCGGACCCGGACGGCGTTCTTCCTCCGCTCCATCCGATGTTTCATGACGACGATAGCGGTTGGTCTGGCCGCAGTTCCAGTGCGGACATTTACTTCAACGGGGAGGTCTACCCGTATCCTACACGGATCGACGGTTTGGATGCGTTGCCTGGGCATGGTCCGCGGTTGCGCGAGATTGAGCTTGTCAGAGTCGATGATGTGCGGGAGCGAGTTCACGATCGGCTCTACGCCTTCCTGTCGTTGGCGGAGGTCCGCCAGTCCTACGATATTGTCTTAGTGGATACTGCGCCAGCTAAGGGGCCTCTAACGATTAGCGCCATGCGGGCTGCTACTCATGTAATCATCCCGACGACGCTCGAGCCGCAGCCCATTGAGGGTCTTTTTGGCATGCTGCAGCTTTGGAGGCAAGAGATGCACAGCCGCGATGCCGGACGGGCGCCGCTCAAGATCGCCGCAATCCAGCCGAATCTGTTCCGCAAGGTTGCCTTGCATGAAGGAATCTTGGATTCGCTACGCAAGGATGCTGCGGTGGCTAGTCTCCTGTCTCCGGTTATTCTTCACCAGCGGATCGCGTTTGCGGAGTCTGACCATGCGGAAGCGCGACCGAAGAGTATTTTTGACCTTGCGGAAAGGGATCCAGCGCGCCAAGAGGCGATTGAGATGTGCGAGTACGTCGAAAGATCTCTGAGTGGATTGGGAGTGGCATGAGCATGGCGAACCCTCCTAAGAAATTTCGATTCGGGTCCTCCGCTATTACTGATGCTATTGGGGACACCGTGCGGCGCGGCAGTGCTGAGGCGGGCGCCTTTCATGTAGATACGCTGGATGTTGAGAAGATCGAACCTGATCCCGATAACCCTCGGCAGTTGTTACTTAGTGAAGAGGAGTTTTCCTGGTTGCTGGATGCTGAGGCGGTCACTGGTGCTAGGGTGTCGGATGCGGAGTCGCCCAGGCTGAAGATCCTTTTGCGTCTGAGAGATTTGGCTGATTCCATGTTGGAGAGCGGCGTCCTCCAGCCGATCCGGGTATTTCGGCACGGTAACATGTACCGCATCGCCTACGGAGAGCGGCGATATTGGGCGGCACGTTTGGCGGGTATGAAGCACCTTCCTGCGTGGATCTCTGATCAGCGGCCGGCGCGAATTCGGACGCTGCAGCTTGTCGAAAATATGCATCGGGACGACCTGGATCTGGCTGCGCGTATGCGTAATGTCATGGGTGTCCTCGACGAGCTCTCCGAGGAAGGGGACGCGACCGGTGAGCGGTTAGGTAACCTATTGGGAATGGCGGAACGCAGTGCCAGGAGATACCTCCAAGTAGCGCGGGGCCCGGCCGATGTGCGCCAAGCGGTTTTTGCTGGAACCATTAAGGATCTCCTGGTGGCAGCATCGGCGTCGGCGATTCAAGACGACGAGCAACGCAGCTTGGTTCTGACGTTGCTTGCAAAGGGATTGACTTGGGAGCGGGCGCTTGCGGAGCTGGAGAAGGTGCGGAAGCCAACTGCGGAGCGGATGCGTGGGCGCCCCGTAACCAAGGTGACGCTGGGAGCGACGGCAAAGGCGGGAGTTGTACGGGAGATCATGCAGATTATCTTGGGTGAGGACCATCTGCCGCAACTGGAATGGTCGGATTACCGAGCTGTGTCGAAGGCATGGAAGGAGTTTCTGGTTGAGATGGAGAAGCGCGTGTGAAGACGACGGTGCGAATGACGCGTGTCATGCGAGACGGACTTCGGGATGTAGCGACCAAAGAGTACGGTGGTAAAGGGAAGAGCCGTTGGGTGCGGGAGGCTTTGCGGGATCTCAACGAGACGGATCCCGCGCTGACGACCGTAGGAGTAGGGGAGAGCACCTTCGTGCCGGAATGTTCGGACCAAGTGCTGCTTGGGTTGAGCGAAAGCGATCTATTGGACGAGCTGGTTGCGCGCATACGACGACAGGACCCCCTGGCAGAGGGGGTGCAGTCGCAAATTCTCCGTGCAGCCATCCGCAGGCGTCTGCAGCGGTCAACTTGACCGTTCGCAAGAAAAGTAACGTAAGCATCGGAAATAAATAAGAAATATGGCTCATGAATTTCTGAAATAAATTGCGTTCTTGTGACTACTTAGATCCCGTGGAGCCGCCTCGCTGGTCTTTCTTGACTACCCGGCGTTGAAGCGGAAAATCGCGACTAAGGAACCCCCCGTCAGGCCTGACGTGCCTGAGCACTACTTAGAAAGACGCCCAGGTCGGGACGTTGTGGGCGCGCGTCGCCGCGCTGACTGCGACGGTGGCGGATCTGCAAGGTCGTCTGGCGAAAAAAAGCGCGAACTCCAGCAAGTCACCGGGTCCTCGGACGGGGTGAACAAACCCAAGTGGAAGTGGCTGCGCTTAGTGGGCGAGAAGCCGATGGGAGGACAAGAGGGCCACACCGTTCATAACCTCAAACGCGTGGCGCAGCCTGATCTGATGGAAACGCATGCCGCCGCTGCGGTGTGATGTCGCCGAGCACCAGGGCTCGAAGCCGAGTGCAGTTGCGGGAAAGTCCATCCGGGCGTATTTCCCGCCGCGGTGCCGGTGCAGTACGGGGCGCGCAGGAAGGACTCGGTCGTGTAGTTTACCTACCACCACATGTTGCCGTTGGCACCCACTGGTAAGTTTATGGGGGGATCTGTGCGGCCTGCCGATGTCTGACGCCACGGTGCTGGCAATTCAGGCCAAGGGGGCAGGTGCTACTGGTCCCGACCGTGGCAGCGATGGGCGAAGTCATCATGCGCGCCTCGGTCGCGCACCCCGAGGAAACCGGCATGCACATGGCTGGTAAATCCCACTGGATTCTCCCGCTGCTGACGTGGCACGGCGCGTACCCCAATCGGGGCAAGAAGGCGTTCGACGCCTTCGGACTGCTGATCGTGTTCGCAGTGCCCTGGTCTCCGACGGCTGGAAGCCGTATCAGGAACTCGCGTGCAAGCACGGCCCATGTAACCTCCACCACCTGCGCGAACCGACCTAAGTCTTCGAGTAGCTGGGGCAAGCTTGGGCCAAGTGCCGGGTCGATCTGCTGCTCGCCGCCTGCCACGAGGTCGCCGCGGCTGGTCCCCCGCTCCCCGCCGGGCGCATCGCACACGATCGCGTGGCATATGAGTAGATTTCTGCTACCGGCGAAGTGCCCAATCCGTGCGTGCCCCTCAGGCAACACAGCGCAATGCGCTCAATATCATTGATCGCTTGTGTCTATCGGCGACGATGTCTGGCATCCCCTTCACCAACAACCTCGATGAGCAGGCGGCGCGTATGCCCAAGGTCAAAGAAAAAATCCCCGGCGGCTTCCGTACTCCGGGCGTCCGCGATACCTTACTGCACAAACGGGGCGCGAACATCTTCTTTACCCTGACCTTCTACGGCGATTCGTTTCAGCCGCGCATCGCGTAGTCGGAGACCGAGGTAGGGACGCGGATACCTGAGTAGTTGCAACATAGCGCTAAGAGCAGCTCACTCGCACTCAAAGTCGATCCCGGGGGCGAGTAACTCGGCGAGTGTTTGGAATTCATCAATGGACCTGAATTCCAGGACGAGATGTCCGCGCTGGGACCGTGTGTCGAACTCGATATGAACTGGAAATCCGCAGCCTTCATTTAAGAGCCTCTCGGTACGTCTCAGGTCCGCTGATCCATGTCTGACGGATACTTCTCGCCTGTCTCCGGGAGCAGTTACCCCTCCTAACAGTGGATCTGCGTTACTGTCTCCCAGCGCTGGTCGTTGTAAAGCGTCGGCGACAAGCCGTTCTACCTCGCGAACACTACAAGAGCGCCGACGTGCCCGCGCTGGAGTTCCCGGAAGCGTCGCTACCTTGACCGCCAATAAGCGGACTTGCGCTGGCCGGTGAGCGATTCGGGAAAGTGCTCGTACTTGTCCGAAAGACAGAGATCCCCTATTCAGAAGATCAAGAATGTCCGCTGGCAGTGATAGAACTCTTACATAGTGAGCTCCTTCTGTGCGCGAGAGCCCGAATAAGCGAGCGGACTCGGTTAGGGACCAGTTTCTCTCCTTGTTCAGTAGCTGAATAGCTCGTGCGATCAGAAGTTTCCCTTCACCGCTCCATGGAAGAACGCCTTCGTGGGTAGCCGCATGTGGGAGATTCTTGAGGTCCTGGTCGGCATCAAGAGTGGCCAACTGCCGTGCCAGTCCATCATCGGCCCTATCTAACACTTGTACCCGTATGGTATCGCAACGTGCGGCTTGCGCCAGGCGCCAGTCGAATTCTCCAACGAGAAGTTCGTAGCCGCCTTGCGGACGTCGACGAACCAGCACGTTGTTGTGTGCATCCGGGTTGAGGAGCCGCGCAGCGATTGCGGAAGGTCCGGGAGCCAGCGCTACGGTACGGTACGGCGAACGGTGGATGTGTTCAACAGGGATTGTGCGTTCGGTTGAGCAATCTGGGCCGGTAACAAGGGGAGGGGCCGCTACGGCGGAGTGAAGGTGCATTGGTAGATTGTCAGTATCACGGTGTGCAGAGTTTTCCAGGCATGAAACGGTGGTGGCGGGCTTGGGTAGCCGGTCGAACAGCACGTATCACACTTTGACCATCGAGCCTAGGAGACATAACTGGCGTTGTGCCGGTGATCGGGTGCGAAGACCTCGATAAAGCGTGTCACATGACACACTATAATCTACGAGAAGGCCAATGCTGCAAGATGACACTGGCTGCTGTCTACGTCACCACGTTCGAGCTCAAGTATTGCCATACGCCCGGATCAGGTGATCCGTCGGCCTCGCACGACGTTCAGTCCGGTTCGATGGGTTGAATCCATCTGCGAAAATCAAAAATCATTTGATATGGATATCTCTCGGATATATTCTAGCTTGCAACTCTCAGTCCCCTTCTAGTGCCGAGGCCAACGATCGCTCGTGACACGCAGCGATCCAGCATCGGTCAAACTTGTCGATGTCCCCGCAACGCCAGCAAGATCGCCACATACCCCTCTTTGGTGAGTGGTTCTGGCGGGGTCAGCGACCGCAACGCGCCCCACTCGACGGATCGGATACTCAAGATGTCACCCAGGGCGGCATCGCCGGCGAGCGTGGCGAGTCCCACCGGCGTCTTGCTGTCGGCGAGGAGATGCTCCGTGCCGGTTTCCATGGTCGCCAGTGTCGCATCGTTCTCGCCGCCGAGTAACCAGTGAACGCTAACACCCAACGCCTGCGCCAGCGCCTTTACCATTTCGATGGATGGGGCGCGCTTGCCCCGCTCCATGCTGGAAATATGGCTTTGTGGCGTGTCGCACAAGCGGCCAAGTTCGGATTGGTTCAATCCAGCGTTACGCCGTGCGGCCACGAGCCGTTCGCCAAGTAGGACGGGATTTTTAGTTTCATGGTTCATGCCTTAATCATGGACCAAAACGGCCGCAGTTACATCGCTGAAAGCGATTTTTTTCACGCGCACGAAAAAACATCTAAAAGAGGTCTTTTTATAACCACCCACGGAGTGCCTCGTGAACCGGCCTGAACCCCGCTCGCGGTGTCGTTCGAAGACGACGCGTGGCAAGTGGCAAAGCGCTGTGGTGATCATCTACCTATCCGCCCCAACGCCCAAGACGTGCGCTGACCTGGACGTGTTCGGGAAACTCCCCGCCGCGAAACCGGAGCAGCACCGTCTGGTGCCTGGGCTTCACAAGAGTGAAATGCTACTTTGAATACAGACGCACCAAATACGACAAAAGCCATGAGCCTGGATACGCTGTTAGAGCGGATTCAACGCAATGGGAAGCGGCGAATCGCGTCTACGAACCACACACCCAAAGCATGCTCAACACCGAATGCTGTAGATCGAAACCAGCGGGTGAGGGCAGGGTACTCAAGTAAGGTGCTGGTGGCCTCTGCGGATAATACCCTGGAAACACTTGCTAATCAACGCGGTGTTGAGCAAAGCGAGCTGTTTCCAACGTCTGAATACCCGACCCCGCTGACCCGGCTTCCGCTATTTCCGCCAGTGACGCGTGAGACAGCGATTGAAATGTTCAAGCGGGGATGGACGCGATTGGCGTCCCGGTGGGACGGCGGGGGGGTATTGCGGTCCGGTCCCGCGCTCAATATCTATGATGAGGATACCTTGCTTGGTCTCATGGCGCTGCGCTCAATGCGCTTAAAGGGACTTCCTAATCAGCTGCCGGTCCCGCTACCAGACCTCGATCCGAAAGGCTGTGCGCCACTCGCGGATGTCGTGGCGGTCGACACCTTGAATTTTAGAATGTCGCAATTGGAGACGGCAATTCGTGGTGATCAGCCAAAGGGTGGATGGAGTGGACCCGGGTTAGCGCGGCGGCGCCAGAGTCTTGATGATCTTTCTGGGCTAAGGCTTCGCTTTGAAATGCCACGCGGTGGCCTTGAATACTCGAGAAAGATGATTTCTCTGTTCGATACACGTGGCTTCTCGAAAGAGACTGATGCCTGCTATTATGTCCAGTTTCATCCTCTTGTTTCACAGTGGTTGGAAAACTACCGAACGTACATCGACTTAGTCCTCCGCCGCAAGCTTTCCGATCTCGGCCGGGCACTGCACCGCTTCCTTGCCAGCCAGCGCAGCAATCGCACCTATGTCATCGAAATGGCAACCATGTACGAGGCCATCGGCGCGCAGGAGCGGGTGGGGAAACTCAATCATCATGCGCGCGTCCAGCTTGGGATCATGCAAGCGGATGGCTTCCTTGAAGCGTTCTCGATCACCGGCACCGGGCGATCCCATCCGTTTGTTCTTGAGGTGAAGTTTCCAGAGAAGGCGGGCTAGCCGGTCGTTCTGGTGTACCGTCGGGGCCGGGAGCCTCGCGTCCCTTCGGTCCAGATCGCAGCAGCGAGAGCCACGTCGAACCGCTTCGATCCCTCAAAACACGGTGGTGTACACCGCAATCAGCGGTGCTTCTACCATTAACAAAGGACGTGAAATGGCGCAAGAGTTATCCACAACTATCCACAGGACCACCGTGTTTCAAGGGATCGAGTACCGTGTTTTGAGGGACGCAAGCACCGTGTTTTGAGGGATCGAGCACCGTGTTTTGAGGGACGGAGTACCGTGTTTTGAGGAATCGAAGCCCTTGGTTATGTGCTTATAGGTATTTGACAAATAAGAGAAAAAGTGCGAGCATTCGGGCTCCTAGTATTTCTTAGTACTGTTTTAGTCTCAAGAAGAGTATTGCGGCAGTGGCCGCGCGAAGAGGTTTAAATGGGCAACGCAGAAGAGGGAGCGCCAACGCTCCGCCAGGTATTTTCGTCCCGTTCTTCACGGGCGTGTCCCGGAGGTGGTAGAACCAGAACTCGGCTATCTCCCGTCGGCTGTAGTGTGTAACCTACACGGTGAACCGGTACTCAAGGTGAGGTCTCGAGAGCGTCCATGTCCCCAGATTTTAACCTCGGCGATCTCGCCATCCTGCAATGCTCGGCGTTCCACCCCGAGTACAACGGCGCCCTGGCCGAGATTGTCGCACCGGAGCAGTGGCGGGGGTCGCTGACGCCTTCGCGATGCCCCAGGCCCGTCCAGCGGCTCTACCGGGTCCGCCTGATTGCGCCGAGGGATGGCGAGTTGGTCTTCTCGGCGGCGCGTTACCAACTCCGCCCCCTTGACGGGGTGGCGTTTGAGCGCGCGTGGCCGCTTGCTGAGGCCGAGCGCCGGTGTGGTTCCACCCTGGTGCCGCGATCCGATCGCGCCCCCCACGTCGAAGGCCGGCGGGCGCTTGCGGCAGGGGAGGGGCGTTCGTGACCTGTCCGGCCAAGGTCGCTGATTTCGGGTGGTTCGGTGCGGGTTACGCCGTGTTTGGAACCGCGACCGCCGATCGCGATTTCTACCCGCCATTGGACGATGACGAAGCCCAGCGTCAGTGGCTCGCCGGGTTCGGTGCGGCCTGGGTGGAGTGCCCTGATGATGCAGCGATCGCGTCGATTCTCGACGGCGACTGGTTGGGTGGTGAATCGGTCGAGGAGGCCCTGGTGCGGATCGTGGGGGACCAGAGGGAACTCCTGCGTCAGCTGTGGGCGCATGGACTCAGCACGGTCGCGCGGGTGATCCACTGACGCTGGCCTGGCCTGGCCTGGCCTGGCCAGGCCAGGCATTGGGCGTCAGCGGAAGACGCGTCATCCCCACAACCGCCACCACCCAGCGGTCCGCGGATGCGCTATGATTGCCGTACGGTTATCATAGTCCCACGGTGCCCATGTCTGACATTCCTCCCACCCGCCGCGGCGGTGCCCGCCCTGGGGCCGGGCGCAAGCGCGGCTCGGGTCCCTTCGGCGAGCCGACGACCCCGATCCGGCTGCCGGTCAGCTTGGTGCCCGCGGTGCGGGCCTGGCTGACCGCCCGGTCCGAGGGGGCCGTCGCTGGTGCCCCTCAGGCCTTCACGCGCCATCCGACCACGCTGGCCTTGCCCCTCTACGGGTCGCGCATTGCCGCCGGCTTTCCCTCGCCCGCCGACGATGATCTTGAAGGCACCATCGATCTCAACGAGCACCTGGTCCGCCACCCGGCGGCCACCTTCTTTCTGCGCGTGCAGGGGGACTCGATGATCGGTGCCGGCATCCGCGATGGGGATCTGCTGGTGGTCGACCGCGCCCGAGAGGTCAAATCCGGCGCGATCGTGGTGGCCGCGGTCAACGGTGAGCTGACCCTCAAGCGGCTGAAGATCGAGGGGGAGCGGATTTGGCTGCTGCCCGAGAACCCGGACTTTCAGCCCCTGGAGATCCGCGACGGCACGGCGCTGGTCATCTGGGGTGTGGTCGCCCATACCGTGCATTCCTTTTGACCCCTCCTGCACCAAGCGGTCCCCTGTTCGCCCTGGTCGACTGCAACAACTTCTACGCCTCCTGCGAGCGGCTCTTTGCGCCGTGCCTGGAGGGTCGGCCGGTGGTGGTGCTCTCCAACAACGACGGCTGCATTATCGCCCGCAGCAACGAGGCCAAGGCGCTGGGCATCTCCATGGGTGCGCGGTACTTCAAGCATGCCGAACAGTTGCGCCAAGCCGGCGTGGCGGTGTTCTCCTCCAACTATGCCCTCTATGGCGACCTGTCCCGGCGGGTCATGCAGGTGTTGGCGGGCTTTGCCCCCCGCGTCGAGGTCTATTCGATCGACGAATGCTTTCTCGACCTGGCCGGGGTTCACCCCGAGCCGACCGCCTACGGCCTGGAGATCGCCCGCACCGTGCGGCAATGGACCGGCATCCCGGTCGCCGTCGGGATCGCCCCCACCAAGACCCTGGCCAAGCTCGCCAACCGCCTGGCCAAGAAGGGGTGCAGCCCGGCCGGTCCGGTGCTCGACTGGTCGCGCCTGCCCGACCCCGCGGCGGTGCTGGCGACCGTGCCGGTGGAGGATGTCTGGGGGATCGCCGCCGGCTTTGGCGGCCGCCTGCGTCAGATCGGCATCGCCGATGCGCTGGCCCTGAGCCTGGCCGACCCCCGCCGGTTGCGGCAGCGCTTCGGCGTGGTGGTGGAGCGGGTCGGTTGGGAGCTGCGCGGGCGCTCCTGTCTGCCCCTGGAGTGTGTCGCGCCGCCGCGCCAACAGGTCATGGTCTCGCGCAGCTTCGGCGCCGGGGTCAGCGATCTGGAAGAACTGCGGGCCGCGGTGACGGCCTTCGCCAGCCGCGCCGGCGAGAAGCTGCGTGCCCAAGGGCTGTGCGCCCCGGCCTTGACCGTCTTCGTCCAGACCAGCCCGTTCGATACCGCCCGGCCCTGTTATGCGAACGCGCTGACGGTGTCGTTTGCCACCCCGACCCAGGACAGCGGGACCCTGATCCGGCACGCGACCCAGGGCGTCGGGCGGCTTTTTCGCCCCGGCGATGCCTACCGCAAGGCTGGCGTCCTCTTGCCGGATGTGATCCCAGCGGCGCAGGTGCCGACCGATCTGTTTGCCAGCCCGACAGACGATGAGCGGTCCCGCGACCGGATGGCCATGCTGGACGCGGTCAACCGGCGTTATGGGCGCGATACGCTGCGCTTCGCCGGTCAACTGGTGGGGACGCACTGGCGGCGGCGGGCGGAGCGGCAGTCGATGGCCTCAACGACCCGGTGGGGGGCATTGCCGACCGTCAGGGCTGGCTGAGGGTCCGCGGCCGGTGGGGGAGGGCGCCTTGCTATCCCGCGGCGCTACTGCTGGGCCCGTCCTGACTGCGCGTGTGTCAGCAACGTCCTACGCGGCGCGCGGCGTTTTCAACCGTCGCCACGGGAACAGACTCCCTATTCGGCAGCAGCCCGCGACTCTATCCTGTCAACCATTGAAGGGACGCAACCAGGACCGGTAACAGGAAACCGGGCGCGGTCAGAGTGCGCAAGGACGCCGTGACAGGGACCGTAAGACCGCGCGACAGGGAGCAGGATGCAGGGCAGTTCGATGGACACGAGGCCCCAGGAAGATCAGGCCTGGTCAGGGTGCGACAGGGACCGTAAGACCGTGCGACAGGGAGCAGGATGCAGGGCAGTTCGATGGACACGAGGCCCCAGGAAGATCAGGCCTGGTCAGGGTGCGCAAGGCCGCCGTGACAGGGACCGTAAGACCGCGCGACAGGGAGCAGGATGCAGGGCAGTTCGATGGACGCGAGGCCCCAGGACGACCGGGTGCGGTCAGGATGCGACAGGGACGCCGTGACAGGGACCGTAAAACCGCGCGACAGGGAGCAGGATGCAGGGCAGCTCGATGGACACGAGGCCCCAGGGATAGCAGCAGGAATACATGCTCAGTACGCGGGCTCAACCGGATTGACGGCGGACGCGGCGCTACTGAAGGAATTTCAGCCAGGGAGGGCGCTGCTCAGACCCGCCGATAGCGTACGACCAGCCGACTGATGGATGGTGCTGCGCTTAGGCCACAGCGTATGCACAGAAGCAGGGATCGACGGTGCGTAACGCCGAATAGTCAATCAGGTCACGGCCGCGCTCAATGCGGGGCCGCCACCGTCTTGACGTTTCGTTTGCATGTGATCAGCGCTTACACGCCGGACCCACCCAGCGCGTAGGGGACCAGGGGCACCAACATGATGCCAATGGCGAGCCACATGGCGCGGTTGCTGCGGGTACTGAGGTCTTGGTCACTCATGATGTTCACCTTAAATTCGCGTTTGATCAGGGGTTAGGCGCCGGCGCCGCCCAAGGCGTAGGGCACCAGGGGGATCAACATGACGGCAATGGCCAGCCAAATCGCATGATTGCTGCGGGTAGTGAGTTCTTGGTCACTCATGATATTCACCTGGCTTTAAATGTCTTGTTTACCGTTATCGTGTAGCACATCGAGCAGTCTGCTGAACCTGGGGGAGCGATCCACCGACGCCTTTGTGTGCCGACGGTTGCGAAGATACAGACCACGCCGTTGCGCCTCCAATGGGTATTTCCGACTACTGCGATAGGTTTTCGCCTGCCCTCTGAATTCGCTGGAAAAACGCCGCGCAGTGACGCAAGCACCCGGCCCCTGGCACCATCTCCTGCGACCGTGGGTCGTACTCCTACACTGCGGCTGAACCAGTCCCTCGACGCTCCGCTCTGGCCTCGGGTTCACTGGCCACGCCTACGCTGGTCCGCTCCCGGTGGCCCCGGTGGTCCCGGTGGTCCGGCGTCCCTGCTGAAGACCGACCGGAGTCCCTCCCACCCGGAATGCCGCTCCCTGGTGCAGGCGGCGAGCTCCTGCCCGCAAGGTCCCCGCGGGGTCCTGCCCCGTCCGTGACCACCAGGTGAAGCTGCCGGGCGACATCGAAACCTGACCCCCTCGATGTGTGCAGCGACCAGCTGTCAGCACCGGTAATGGGCGCCCACCTTGGTTTCGCTGTATCCTCCGCGCCCCTATGCCCAAGCTCATTCCCTTCGACGAATTCCTTAGCCGCTCCCGTGCCGTCCACGGCGACCGCTACGACTACACCCAAGCTGCCGAGGTCTGGCGCGGCATCGCGCACAAGATCCCGATCACCTGCGCGATCCATGGTGTCTTCAACCAGTACCCGCAAAAGCACCTCGCAGGCACCGACTGTCCAACGTGCTCACGCCAGGCCAGAAGCCATGACCCGGAGGAGATCGCCGCCCGCATCCATACGCGCTACCCGAACTATGTGCTCGATCGCGTCAGCTACCGCCGGACCGATATCCCGGCGATCTGGTCTTGCACCATCCACCACCTGACGTTCCGCGCCTGCTTTTTTCCCCTCCTGCAAGGCACCGCCCGTGGCTGTCCGGCCTGTCACGAAACGGTGTATCGCCAACGCACCGTAGCCAAACGAAGCGACCCCAACGCGGCAGCAAACCTTGCCCGTGTCTCCGCGGTACTGGGCGCGGCGTTCGCCGAGACCTACCAGCGCTGGCTTGCCGGCGACACCCTCGCCATGATCGGCCAAGCCCATGGCGTGACGGGCGAGCGCATACGTCAGCGCCTGTTACGGGTCCGTGTTTTAGTCCAGGAGCGGCCAGGGACAGACTGATAAGAACCTCGCCTTGTGAGCTTTTATATCAACGCTATGGGTGCGTCAGTTGCCTCAGCTAGCGTGGGAATAAGGACGGTGGTTGATGCGGCTGATGGGGCGGCGAGAGACAGCGGGCGTCACGGTCGCTGACAGGTCCTGATGCAGCAGGATCGCGCTTCAGCTTGGACTTCGTGGTGGCGAGGTCGCCGAGTAGGCTCGAGGCAGCATGGCCGTCTCATCGGGAGTCCGCCTCGACAACATTGTGTCCTTCGGCAACGGTCAGTCCCGGGTGCTGCCGATGCCGAAAAAATGGGGACGCGGACCGGATGCTCCGGCCCGCGAGATGGTGTCAGAACGCGTCGATCAGTCCTGCGGAGAATCCATATATCTCCCCGCGTACGGTCTCGAATGCTGCGGTGCGCTGCGCGAGGGGTTGGATCGACATGTCGCGGCCACCGACGGCATCCCACCGGATCATGGCGCGTTGGATAACCCGTCCGAATTCGCTAGGGACGATGATTTCTCCAGCCCTCCTCCTGGATCGCAGTGACAGCGCAAACTGTGCCCCTTCCTGGGTTCCTCGGGCATAACCAGATTCGTAGCCGTCGGTTCGCAGGACCAGCGGCACGGTGTCTGAATCGATTGAAGGCACGTCGCCGTGGGGTGTTTCCAATAGCGAATCTCGCTTGAGGTTTTTCATAAGACACGGCTTCTTTGAGGGGGGAAAAGCGAATCAAAGGCGCGTCACATAGGCTAGGCGTACCCGACATCAGGTGCCTCCGGTCAATGGGCGGGTGTTGCCTGATAGGCAAAACGTAGCGGTGAAGAGCGGCGATCCTCGAATCTGGCATCGCGCTGACAAGGATGTGTACTGTTGCTGGCTAGATGGTTGTCCAGACCGAGAGCGGCAACAGGAAAAATCGCCATGCGCGACGCTGCGAGCAAGCGGAATACGGGTGCAGAGGATGAGAGGGGGTCTGTGTCGGGGGCCGGGATGTGGCCGTGGCGTAGCCACGTGGCGCGGGACCTTCGCCAGTGATCGCAAGCCGCCTAAGTTGGGGCGTTGTTGGCAGATTGCGACTGCGGCGCATCTTTTTTTTGGGGCGTTCGCGCCGTGGCGGTACGCCTGTCCGAGTCAGTCGCGGGGGTTCCGGCCAGAGCGTGTGCTGACGCAGTCTGCGAGCAGGTCGAAGGATTAGCTGGAGAAGCTTAATTATGTCATGTGCTTAGGGCGCGATTGTCGCGCTCTACAAGACCTGGTAGTGCGGCCGTCTCGTCCATACCAAGAGCCATGAAATACGCGTCGAAGCGGGGAACGCTGGGGGTAATCTGGTGGTGCTTGTGCATCGGGCTCTCTTGCCTTTGAGCGAGATCACAGGCATGTCCCCCTCGTCCTGGGGACTGAGGGGGGATTCTTGGGGGTGATGGCGATCTGGACGAAATCGTCCAGCGAAACCAGTGGCCCCAAGTGCTTGGTTCCGGAATACTTTTTGAGCCGGGAAACTTCAGTGAGTAAACGTGCGGAATTTCATTATCTCGTGTTCCGTGGCAGCGCTTACCTGTCCGGTACTTGCATCAGCGTCTCGGCGATTGCACTGCCCTTCGGGTGCAAGAGGAGCCGATTAGCAACGCAATCCGATAAAGAGTAATAAATTGCCTACTCGGGGGTGTTGGCGATACTACCCGCTTTATCGGTTAACTCCAGGGCAATCACGAGTTCGAATGAACGAATAGTCCCTTCGAAATTATGCAAGTCATGGAGTGGCGATGTCTATCTGTCTGACTAATGATCATACCGTGGGGTTATCGGTGCAACTGAAGTAGCGGTTAGCTTGATGGCGGCGAAGCCCCGGCAGGTCGGTCGGGGGTTCGATGTTACTCGGAACGAAGCGGCCAGTGTTCATGATAATCATCCATTGCGGATTTTTGAAAGTCGCATCCTGAGAGATTATGCTGATCCCCGTATCCATAATGACCGCCCCCGTCAGTTATTCCATTAACAATTAATCCGGTCGTTGAGCTAACCATTGCGTTATAATCGCCGTGATTACTCAAGATGTTACCATGATGACTCTGTCCGCCTTGATGGCTAATGTGCTGCGCGCGAAATAGTTCACGAACCATAAGTCCTCCGAGCACCAACAATAAAACGAAGACAGCCAATCTGGCGTCGATCACGAGCAGTGCGATGAACGCGACAGGCGCGATGAGTATCCACCGAACCCGTCGCGGTATGGTACGGATGGCACTGACGAAGCGGCGGATGAAGTGGCGCATTTAGTGTTCTCTCGATGTTTCTAAGATTTAGGGACATGCATGGCTAGCGAGCGGTTAGTTGCACTCATGCATGCCCATTGACGCGCCGAAACGCTTCAACTGTCTTTGGCAAATAGTCTATCGTTTCCTGCTTCAGCGGCTTGCCTTGCCCGGCCAGATAGTCCTCGATCCGTTGCGTCCCCGCGTTGTAAGCCATGACGGCGTAGTTCCAGTTGCCAAATTTCTGGTAATCGCTGGCCAGCTTTTTTGCTGCCCCGACCGCGGCTTCACGCGGGTCGAACGGGTTAGAAACACCGAAGGTCTTCGCGGTGTCAGGCGTGATTTGGAACATGCCCTGTGCGCCCGCGCCGGACACAGCATTCGCGCGGAACTGGCTTTCGACCGAAGCGACGGCGGTCAACATGCCCGCTGGCAAGGCGTGTTGCTGCTCGATCTCCCGAAAGACATCCCGCAACTCGGCTGGCGCCTCCAACGGTCTCGGTTGATCCCCAGCGCGGCCAGCTTGCGCGACGCCGCCAACCGGTCCCGGAATGTGTGCAGGGACCGGTCGGCCAAGAACGGTCGTCGGATCGACCGCCCGGCCGTCCATGCGCGTCTCGAAATGGACATGCGGTCCGGTCGCGCGCCCGGTCGAGCCGACGGCAGCGATTCTCTGCCCGGCAGCGACCGCCTGTCCAGGCGTGACGAACATTTCGCTGGTGTGGCCATACCTCGTCACCAGCCCTCCCGGGTGCGTCACTTCAACCAAATTACCATATTCCCCGCGCGACCCAGCGAACGTCACTACCCCATCGGCCACCGACACGAGTGGCGTGCCCACCGGTGCGGCGAGATCCTCGCCCGCGTGGAACGCGGCATGGCCAGTGATCGGATGGACTCGCATCCCGAAGCCGGAGGTCTCGGTGCCGCCGCCCGCTGCCCCAATCGGTGATGACAACAGCGTCGAGGGCCCCCCTCCTACGGGCGGCTCAGTTTTTTTTTGAGCGAAACCGCCAACCGCCCCCTGGGTCTGTTCGTTGAAGGCCCCGATCAGACGCAAATCGCTGTCATCGCGGGAGGACGCCGAGCGCTCGATCAACTCAGCAACATGCCCACCGAGTGCGGGCCCTGCTTCGTTGATGACCGCCTGCCGGGCCGTTTGTTGGGCAGCACTGGGAACATCAGCAAGCAGTGCGCCCGTCGCTTCCCGATAGAGCGCCGTTTGCGTCGCCGTCAACCCGTAATGCGACACCTGGTCCATGCGCGCGTTGACCATACTCTCCCGCGCACCTGACCAACCAGGTTCGCTGCCGGCCGCCGCCTTGCCAGCGGCGATTGATCCCGAGAGTCCTTGACCGTCCGCCAACGACGTTCCAAATGCCTTCAGACCGGCCACCGACTCACGCGCCAAGCCGCTCACGCCAGCGTCGGTCAGGGCCAACTCTTCGGCGACTTGAATGGCGAGTCCGCCGACATGGTTCTGGGCAAGTTGCGCCGCCGGGCGAGGCAACATAGCGTGTTGCGTGATGGTGGCGCCGAGGTTAGCCCCTTTTCCGCCACGCAGGGCAGTCTGCCCGTTTGCCCTGAAATCTGCCAGTCTCTGGTGACCTTGGGCGACGAACTGATCGACCGCACCGAGCCCGCCGTTATGTTCAACACCCGCGCGGTGCTCTGCGAGTTGGTCCTGAAGACCTGCGGCGTTCGGTCGGACGTCATGCAGTTCTGCCCCATCGACGGCCGCGCGCGCGCGTCCAAAGGTTGGTGCCGACCCGTCCAAATCGGCATTGCGGCCAGGATTGATCCCTTGTGGTGTTTGGACGTTGAAGGCCCCGCCCAGGATTTCCATGCCAGCCTCTTTGGCGGCGGTCCGTTCGTCGGCGGTCATGCGGTGGACGCGATCACCGTCGGTGTACCCAAGCAGCAGGCCCATCCCCGCCATCCCGCGCGCCTGTTCAGGGTCGGCCGTGGCACCGCCGCGCAGCAGGCGCTGTTCTTCGCGTTGCTGATCCCCGCCCAGGCCAAAACGATCAATTTGCCGTTGCATACGCTCCATGTACGCATGGTTTTGGGGTTCGGCCAGTGCCGCACCGGTGTGGACGCCGTTGAATGATCCGAGCGTGCCGAACCGTTCGGACATCGACTCGGCGCGATCAAGGCTGCGTGAGGCAGAGAGTACGTCGTCGGCGGAGCGGGTCAGACGGGTTGACTCATCAGTATTCAGGCCGGACGTAAACACATTCTTTGTGCCACTCTGAGAATCCAGCTTGAGGCCTTCTGAAAGGCGCGTCTGAAACGACTGGTCGGATGTCATTGTTGTTGAAATATCAGCAGCCATCCTATCCGCGACATCGCTCTTGACCCCGTACTCACTACTCAGTCGTGCCGCAATGTCCGCTTTTGCGACGGCCTTCCCACCGGCCCCGATGGAGCCTGCCATGACTGAAGCGATACTATTCGTCGAAAGCCCGCTCTCGCTGTACTGTTTGCTCAATGATTCAGCGGTCTGCATGAGCGCCTGATCGGTCCGGCTCTTTGACCCTTCATAATTCCAACCGCTCGCATGTGAGTCAAAGCTCTCACCGCTGCGTGAAGCGGTCGCACTGGCCGCACTCCCCAGTGCATTGCCGAATCCCACACTCGCCCGCGCGCTGGCTTGCTGACTGGACTTCAACTCGCGTTGCGTGTCCTGGCCAACATTCGCGGTCCAGGACACATTCTCCGCCCCCGGCGCCGCGGTGCCTCGCACGGCGCCATGATCCTGCAGCGCCTGCATCGACAGCGCCGCTGCCGGCGCCACCACATCGGGTGAGACGACCTTCTCGTTGAGATGGTCCCCGCCCTGGAGCCGACCGGCGAGGCTGGTCGCGGTGATCGCCGACCCGTAGAGCAACATCAGCGCGATCGCCGGCACGCTCGCGGCCAGCATGCCCCCGGTCCCGAGATAATCGATCATGAGGGCGTCCGCCTTGGCCAACGCGTAGAACGATGGGAAGACCAGATTCCCCAACGCGGCATCCTGCAGCGCAGACAGCTTGCCCTGGATGGTCATCATCAGGAACAGGTTGACAATCGCCAGCAGCGGCTGCCAGAGCTGGATCCAGAGCGCGAACAGCAGATAGCGCCCGACCAAGCCGAAGCCGAGCGGCCCGAGTCCGATGGCGAAGACCATCAGCGGGGAGACCGCGTACAGCACCGCCTCCAGGAAACTCAGCAGCGGTCGGACGTTGCGCTTGAACATCTTCTCCTCGCCGGCCCATTGCGTGTTGCGCTGCTGGGCCGCTTGTTCGACCATGACTGCCTCGTTCCAGTGCTGGATCTCGCGCAGCGCCTGGGCGCGGCCCTTCGCCAGGTACGGGGTCATGGCGGCCATCACCATGTAGTTCTGGGCATCGGTCTGGTTGGCACCGATCGCCGTCAGCGCGCTGCTGACTTTCGCGTCTACCGCCGCGCTGCTGCGTAGCGACAGGGTGGCCGCCAGGGACTTGCGCAGGGCCGGGGTAAACTGGGTGGCGATGTACGTCTGAAGCTTCGGCCAGGCCTCGTTGCAGGGCAGCGTCTGCGGGGCGCCACCGAGCCACACCTGGGTGGTGGGCACGTTCATCGTGGTTTGTGGTCCCAAGGTCGTCCAACTGGGGTTGCGCATCAGGTCGTCGAGGGAGCGTTGGTCGATATCGACCTCGTAGAGCACACACTCGGCCATGTAGTTGTCCTCAATCATGACCTTGGTCGTCGGGCCGAACATGGCCGCGTAGATCACCCAGGCCACCAAGACATTCTGCATCTGGGGCGGACGGGCCTGGATGATGCCCTGGAACATGACCAGCACAATGCCAAACAGAAAGCCGACCCCGGCCAGCTGCTTCATGTCGCCGGAGCCCGACAACATCGCCACGGCGTTGAGGACGGCCGTCAGGAAGGCGGCATCGCCAATCGAGTAAATCGTGTACATCAGCTGATCCTCTGGGAGACGCGACGCCGTGGCGGGCGGCGCATGAAAGCGGGGGCGCGCAGGGCCACTATTCGGCACTCGCGTCGGTCGTGTCCTTGCCCTTGATCGTCGCGACCAGGTGCTCGTAATGCGCCAACACGGTTTGCACGTTGCCGTAGCGTTGCGCCACCACCTCGTATTCGCGGTGGACCTGCTCTTTCGCCGACTTGATCTGGGCCAGGGCTTCCTTGGCATAGGTATTGGCCTGCAACACCATGGCGTTTTCCGCAGCGCGGACCAGGTCGTCGATCATCACCTTGGCCATTTCCAGCGCGATGACTGGTGCGGCCTCGTCGGCGAAGTTGGCCGCGATGCCGGCGTTGTACCGGGACAGATTGTGCAGTTGGGCCGCGACCCCGTTGGGCGCGAATTGCATGAACGCCATTTCCGCCGCGGTCACCGGTTCGGTGCCGTAGCGAAACTTATCGATCAACCCGCCGCTCCCCCCGTTCTGCGGGTCCCCGACCAGGACCTTCTTCGTGTACTGGACCAGTCCGATGAGTGCCGTGTCCGAGATCGGCGTCGGCGCCAGACACTGGTTTTCGCCCCGGGCGTCGCAGCGGTAGCGCAACACCACATGATTGCTGTCCACGGCCCCTGTCCCGGTCGCATCATTCGAGCGGCTGCCCCACAGCAGATCGGCGACCTTCATCAGATTGCCCGGCAACGGCTTCGTCGGGTAGCTTTGGCCCTTGCCGTCCGGGGCCTGGGTCGGGGACCCCACGATCACTGAGCCGGTAATGCTCATAATCGCTTCCAGCAGGTCGTCGTCTCCCGAAGCGAACCAGCCGGCCGCGCCGCGCCGTTTGAGTGCCTGCCAGACCAGATTGCCCTGCAGATCGGCCGCGCCGCGTTGCTCGTCGGTCATGTGGGTCACGGTCATGCCCACCGAGTCGTTGCCGGTGGTCGTCGTGCGACTCTGGAAGGTGTCGCTGACCCACCCTTGGGTATCGGCGATCAAGGAGGTCTTGTCCTTGTGGGCGACATCGAAGGCATCGGCCACGTCGTTGACGAAGCCCTTGGCCAGTTGGCAGGAGTTGACCATGCCGGAACTCAGCTCCTGGAGTTTGCGCTGGAGCGATTCCATCGTCTGCATACACGAGGGACACATGGCCTCGAGCGCGACCTCGAACGCGTACCCCGGGGCATTCGCCGCAATGCTGCGCATCAACTGCTGGAACTGGGCCCCCGAGATAAAGCTGAAGCTGCCGGCGAACATGTCGATGCCCCCGCAACCGGCCGAGACCGAGGGCGGCACGATGCTCCACAAGGAGGCATTCATCACGCGGTTGCGGGCCACCACCGAGCCGCCATCGACCACGCCGCGGCGCTGCTCCAGGTGCGCGGTCGGACTGGTGTAGTTCAGCATGGAGTTGAACATCAACCCCGGACCGCGGCCACCACGATGCGCTCTTGCAGTTGGGCCAAGGCCAGCAGGCCCTGGGCGAGCGGGGCGAGGGCCGGGAGCTCCGGTCGGGCGAGGAACGTGGCGGGGGTCGAGGTGACCCCCAGGGCTTGGCCCTGACCGCGATCGATCTGGAAGTTCGGGAAGCGCCCGCTGGGCAGTGGGGCGCCGTCGAGCGAGATCGCCACGATGGCGAAGCCGTACTCTTTCTCCAAGAGCTGCAGCAGGGGTGCTTGCGCCTCGCAATAGGGGCAATCGGAGCGGAAGAAGAACCACAGGGATGCCATGCCTGCGACCTTCTTGACCACCGCATCCCGGGCGAGACCGCCTTGGCGATTGGCCAGATTGGCGCCAAAGGTGGCGGTGGGCCGTTGCGTCACCTCATCGAGATTCGGGTCACCCTGAACCACGCGCTCGGACACCTTGGCAAATTGCGAGGACTTGTCCATCGCCACCCGCTGCAGATAGAAATACAGCTGAACATTCTGCGGGCTCGGGTTGTCGATGGCGGCATCGCGATAGCGCCCGAGGTTCTCGCGGAACCATTGTGCGGAGAGCGGCGCCGGTCCGGCCGGGGCCAGTACCTGAGGTGGCGTCGGCGCGGGGCTCAGGGGCGGACTCGGCGGGCGGCGGTGGGGGAGGGGGGCGGAATCATCCCTGACGCTTGCCGCCATAGAAGTATGGCGGAGAAACCAGCTATTCAAATCATACCAAGGGGTTGGCCTTATGTGACCAAACTTCTGTCTCGTTCGCCGCCCTGACGTCAAGCCTAAAGCGGCGCGCGCTCGCATTTGAGGCGAAAGTTAGGCTCTTCTGGGCTTCTTGAAAAAGAAATCGAGCCCGGTCTCTTTAGCCGCAGTATTTCAACAAATTTTTGTATACTTCTGGCTACTGCTGTAGTATTTGGAACAGCAGAGTCCAGGGCTAGGGCCCTAAATTTGAAACTTTTTTCTTTCTCATGTGTGCCCGCGGTTTCCGCAGACTGAAAATGGTCAGAGTTGAGCCTAGTACCGCAGGATGAAAATCCTAATACCGTTTCTGAAGAGCGCGTTGTAAGATGCAAACTTCGTGATCTACTCTGGTTTTTTCGATGCCCTTGCTTCGTCCTGCGCCTGTCCTCGTAACCGATCGCGAGCGTC
>NZ_CAJAXH010000153.1 GCF_903946935.1 uncultured Thiodictyon sp. | reverse complement strand
ATCCGACATCCAACTCGGCTTCATGATCCACCTCGGATAATTTGCTTAACTCTTGCATAAATTATAGACAGTCAACGGAAAAAAAATAAAAAAAATTTATTATAATTCAATTTGTCCAGATGCCATATTATTCTGCTATATTTGCGTTCATTCGCGGCTTAACTGCTCTTCTTAGGCTCAAGCGAGTATCCGCAGGAGTCGGTCGATGGCCTCACGGTCGGTGGCGAAGATCTGGTCGCGACCGATCTGTTCAGCGAGTCCGGTCCGCTCGATGACCTCCTGGACTTGGCGTTTGAAGCCGCTGAAGACCAGGGTGATGCCGTTGTCGCGGAAGCGGGTGACCAGATTGCCGAGCATATCGACTCCGGAGGCGTCGAGCCCATTGATCCCGCTGGACTTGATGAGAATATGGGTGACCTGTGGATGGTCCTGCTCCAGTTGCAATAGCGCGTCCTCGAAAACGGTAATGCCGGCGATCAGGTCATCTTTGAATGATGCGGCATTGTATGATAAGTGCGTCAGCCGGCTGAGAGACCATAATGAGCGTCGGCCACGGGAATGAGCGCTGGGTATCGGCATTCGTTCAATGGGAACCGAGGTAAGCGGCCGCGCGGGGCAGCGCCGCGGTCCACCGGGTGGCGGTCGGGCGAGGCGCGGCGGCGGGGGCTGGGGGTGCATCCATTTTAGCGCTCAGTCGGATGAATGCGCCATAGTTGCCGATGTTGGCGAAGGCGAGTGCGTTGAGCAGGCGTTGCACACTGTGATTGGTCATGGCGGCTTGAGACATCTGTTGAAAGATTGATCGGTGTCATAACTCAGCATGATGTGTGCCATCATGCTAAAGCGTCGCTATGTCAATGTGTTAGCTCTTAGCCTCTGCCTGGGCGGGCGAGCGCTTGATGCATCTTGCAACGACTGGCCGACGCCCGTTCAGTGACCATGGCAAGCAGGCCGCGCGATCAGCCGCTTGGCGTTGTTGCGGAGGTCCCCACGGTGTCTCACAATGCAACACTTGGCCTTAGGATCGGGATCCTGTCCACCGTGCTTGCCTCTTTGCAGAACAAACTCAGGTTCGGCTACCTGCTGGTCGCGGCGCTGACCCTGGCCGTCTCGGGCTACACCTTCGCGCAGTCGCGGGTGCTGGAGCAGCGCGTGCTGCTGGGGGAGCGGATCGCCGAGTTGTTCGACACCGTGCTGGAGATCCGCCGCTTCGAGCGCAACTATTTCCTCCACGGGCAGGCGACGGACCAGGCCGAGAATGCGCGCTACCTCCAGGCGCTCGGTGGTCTGCTCGACGCGGCCGAGGCGGATTTCAGGCGCCTGGGGATCGGCGACGGCGTCGGCTCCCTGCGCGCGAGCCTGGCGAGTTACGCTCAGTGGATGCGGGACTATGTCGCTGTTGCGCCCGGCGACGAGGCGCGCCGCGACGCCCTCCAGGCCCAGATCCGGGAGGTCGGTAAGCGCATCGTCGGCGTGGCCGAGGTCGCTGCCGGCGCCGAACGCAGTCAGGTGCAGGTGCTGCTGGCCAGCTTCCGCACGGTGCTGGTGGCCGCCATCGTCGGCCTGGCACTGCTCATGATCGGGATCGGCCAGGCCTTGTCATGGCGCTTGGTGCGACCGCTCAAGCGGCTCGAGGAGGGGGTCGCGGCCATCCAGGCGGGCCGGCGCGAGACCTTGCCCTGGCTGTCCGACGATCGCGAGTTGGTCGCCGTGGTCGGCGCCTTCAACCAGTTGTTGCAGGAACTGCGACAGCGCCAACGTCACCTGTTGCGCGCCGAGAAGCTTGCCGCGCTCGGCACCCTGCTCTCAGGCGTCGCCCATGAGCTCAACAACCCCTTATCGAACATCTGGTCGTCCTGCCAGATCCTGCTTGAAGAACTGGACGAGGCGCAGGTGCCGGGGCACCGCGGGCTGCTCCTGCAGATCGACGGCCAGTGCGAACGGGCGCGCGCCATCGTGCGCTCCCTGCTCGATTTTGCCCGGGATCGCCCAGTGCAGATGCAGCCGGTGGATTTGCGCGGGTTGATCCTGGAGACCCTCGCGTTCCTCAAGGCCGAGGTGCCCGCGGGGGTGCGGATCGAGGTCGAGATCCCCACCGACCTGCGGCCCCTGGGCGACCGTCGGCGCCTGCAACAGGCCTGTCTCAACCTTATCCGCAACGCCGTGCAGGCGGTGGGGGCGAGCGGTCTGGTGCGCATCGCCGCGCATCGCACGCGGCCCGGCGACCCCTTCCCGGTGGCCTGCCCGGGGGCGGGCGACATGATCGAGTTGCTGGTGAGCGACAGCGGCCCCGGCATTGACGCGGCCGTCCTGCCGCGCATCTTCGATCCCTTTTTCACCACCAAGGAGGTCGGCCATGGCATGGGTCTGGGCCTGTATATCGTCTATCAAATCGTCGACGAACACGGTGGCTGCATCAGTGCCGGCAACGCACCGGGGCAGGGTGCAGTCTTGCGTCTGCGCCTGCCGGTCGCGGCGGGGGAGGGGTCATGACTGATACGCGCGAGCGCCTGTTGATCGTCGATGACGAGGAGATCGCCCGCGCCAACCTGGAGCGCGTGATGCAGCGCGACGGCCACGCGGTCACGACCGCCGCCGGCGGCGCCCAGGCCCTGGCATTGATCGAGACCCAGGGCTTCGATCTGGTGCTGACCGACCTGCGCATGGAGGGGGTGGACGGCATGCAGGTGCTGCGCCGCTGCCGGCAGCGGCTGCCGGAGGCCGAGGTGATCGTCATCACCGGTTATGCCACCATCGATTCGAGCGTCGCGGCCATCAAGGAGGGCGCCTTTTACTACATCGCCAAGCCCTACCGGCTCGCCGAGGTGCGCAAGGTGGTGAGCGAGGCGCTGGAGAAGGTTCGGTTGCGCCGCGAGAATCGGCAACTCAAACGGCAACTTGAGGGCCTTACCGAGCAGGCCCGGATCATCACCCAGGACCCCGCCATGCACCGGCTGCTGGGCCTCGCCCGCCAGGTCGCGCCGAGCGATTGCAGCGTGCTCATCGAGGGCGCCAGCGGCACCGGCAAGGAGCTGTTCGCCCGCTACCTGCACCATCACAGTGGGCGTCGCGACGGGCCCTATCTCGCGGTCAACTGCGGCGCACTCACCGCCGAATTGCTGGCCAACGAGCTGTTCGGTCACGAGCGCGCCGCCTATACCGGCGCCGGCGGGGCACGCAAGGGGCTGATCGAGACCGCCGCCGGCGGCACCCTGTTCCTCGACGAGGTCACGGAGATGCCGCCCGAGATGCAGGTCAAGCTGTTGCGTGTCATCCAGGAGCGCGAGGTGCTGCGGGTCGGCGCCACCCAGCCCATCGCGGTGGACATCCGCATCCTGGCCGCCACCAACCGCGATCTGGACGAGGCGGTGGCGAGCGGCCGACTACGTCAGGACCTCTACTACCGACTCAACGTGGTGACCCTGAGGGTCCCGCCGCTGGCGCAGCGCCGGGACGATATCCCGCTGCTCGTGGCGCACTTTCTGGAAAAATATGCGGCACGGATGCGCAAGTCGGTGACGGCGGTGGCGCCGACGGCGCTGGCCATCCTCACGCGCTATGCGTTCCCCGGCAATGTGCGCGAACTGGAGAACATCATCCAACGCGGGGTGGCCCTGGCCGAGGGCGATCGGATCGCCCCCGAGCACCTGCCCGAGGCGTTGCGCGAGCAGCCCATGGCGCCGGCCCCCAACGCCGACGGGGCGCTGCCGACCCTCCAGGAGCAGGAGCGGCGCTATATCCACTGGGTGATGGAGCAGGTGGGCGGCAACCAGACCCTGGCCGCGCGCACCCTGGGCATCAACCGCAGTTCGCTGTGGCGCAAGCTGCGCGGCTATGCCCAGGGGAGTGAGATCTAGTACCCGGTTCCACCTTAAATTTGCTGGTCGACCCCAACGGGGTCGAACATACCAGCCCAGGGCAAAGCCCTGGGTGTGCTGCATATAAGCGAGCCTAGCCCTGAAAGGGCGTGACATACAGCCCTTCGCCGTTATGTCACGCCCTTTCAGGGCTAGGCTGAACACGATGATATCCCAGGGCGTTGCCCCGGGCTGATATGTCCCGCCGGCCTCGATCATCGTTCCGGCCAAATCGGGGCCGGAGTCCAAGGCTTCGGCCTTGGCTGGACAGGACCAAGGCTGAAGCCTTGGACTCCCGAAGCAGGCCGCTGGTCGGAACGATGATCAAGGCCGTCCCGCCCCTTCGGGGCTTGCGCAGCTCGCAAGCCAAGGTGGAACGCTCTACTAGCACGCGATGGTGTGGTTGCTGCGTTACCGCTAACGCTCCCCTAACTCTTGTTCGCTATCTTCAACACCACGCGAATATCCGCGTGACTTCTTGAAGAGACCATCATCATGAAACGCAAGGTCTATCCGGCAGCAGCGCTGGCCGCGCTTTCCCTTACAGCCATCGGCGGTGTTTATGCGGATAACGCCGCCGTCAACGACGCCTTGAGCATTGGCGGTGCCAAGATCGGCATCGTTCAGGCCATCACCGCCGCCGAGGCGCAGGTCGGCGGCAAGGCGTCCCGCGCCGAGTATGAACGGCACCAGGGTCAGTGGGTGTTCGACGTCGAAGTTGTCAACGGCAACAAGGTCATGGACGTCAGGGTCGACCCGACGAGCGGTCAGGTCCTCGCTGCCATCGAGGATCAGGCCGATCACGAGGATGACGAGGGCCAAGGCGAGGATCGGGCTGATTGATCTCGGGCAGCCATGAAGGCCCCGGGGTGGACACCAATGCCGTAAGTTAAGCCGTTCGTGGTGAGCTTGTCGAACCACGGACGGCTTAACTTCACTCGGTTAATGATTTCCCGTTCACCCTTCGACAGGCTCAGGGCGAACGGAAAATCCTTAACTTACTTGATACCACCTCCGGGGCCGGTCTTGAGCCAGCACGCATTCCAGCCGGAACACCCCTGTGAGGTCCCCACGATGAATACCCTGACGCGCGACGATACCAGGCGACTGTTGAATAAGGTTCCCGAGGTGACCTTGATCTTCTGGATCATTAAGATTGCCGCCACCACGCTCGGTGAAACCGCTGGCGATGCCGTATCCATGTCGATGCAGCTTGGTTACCTGGTCGGGACGGCCATCTTCGCGGCCATTTTTCTCACCGCCGTAGCGGTCCAGATCAAAGCCAAGCGCTTTCATCCATTCCTCTACTGGACCACTATCATCGCAACGACCACCGTGGGCACCACGCTGGCTGATTTCGCGGATCGCTCGCTCGGCATCGGTTATGCCGGAGGGGCGGCATCGCTGCTGATGCTGTTGCTGACCTCCCTGGCCATCTGGTATCGTTCGCTCGGCACCGTATCGGTAGCCAGCGTCAGTTCCCCGCAGGCCGAGCTGTTCTATTGGGTGACGATCATGTTTTCTCAAACGCTGGGCACCGCGCTCGGCGATTGGACGGCCGACACGGCGGGGCTTGGGTATGAAGGCGGCGCGCTGGTGTTCAGCGCCTTGCTGGCAACGCTGGTCGTGGCCTATTATAAAACCAGCCTCTCCCGCACCCTGCTGTTCTGGTCTGCCTTTATCCTCACGCGACCCCTGGGGGCGGTGCTGGGCGATCTTCTCGATAAGCCGCTCGCGCTAGGCGGGCTGGCATTGAGTCGTTACTGGGCATCGGCAGTTCTGCTGGTCTTCATCGTGGCCTGCATCCTCCTGTTACCACAGCGGGGGGCACGACAGGGGCATTGATGAACCAGCCTGACTGAGGAGCAAAGCCATGCGCATTCTGCTGGTCGAAGACGATCCGATGATTGGTGAAGCGGTCTTGACCGCCCTCAAAGATGCGGCCTACGCCGTGGATTGGGTCAAGGACGGCGCCGCCGCGGACACTGTGCTCGATCAGGGTGAGCACCAGGCGGTCCTGCTCGACTTGGGTCTACCCAAACGGGACGGACTGGAGGTGCTGCGACGACTGCGGCGGGCTGGCAACGCCATTGCGGTCATCGTCATCACCGCCCGTGACGGCGTCGATGACCGGATCAAGGGGTTGGATGTGGGCGCCGACGATTATCTGGTCAAGCCCTTCGATATCAATGAGCTGCTCGCGCGTCTGCGCGCGGTGGCAAGACGCCAGGGCGGGCAGGCGGGCGCGATTCTCACCAACGGTGTGGTGAGTCTCGACCCTGCAACCCATGAAGCCTCCCACGGTGAGACCGTCGTGGTCTTGAGCGCACGCGAATTCGCGTTGCTGCACGCACTCCTGTTAAATCCTGGCAGGATACTGAGCCGCACGCAATTGGAGGAGCGCATCTACGGTTGGAACGAGGAAGTGGAAAGCAATGCGGTCGCCTTCCTGATCCACGGTGTGCGCAAGAAGTTGGGGGCCGAGGTCATCAAGAACGTGCGCGGTGCTGGCTGGATGGTGGAGCGGCCGCAATGAAGCGGTCACTGCAACAGCGGCTGTCCGTCCTGCTGGGCGCTGCCATCCTGCTTGCAGCGCTGGTCGCGGCCCTGGCGTCGTTCATCCTTGCCTATGCCGAAGCGACCGAGTTCCAGGACGACATGCTGCGGCAGATCGCCGTGCTGGCGGCGCGCAGTACCAGTCGGTCTGCGCTCAACGATCCGGCGGGGCAACCCCGTAGCGAGGTCGCCTTAAGCGATCCCGAGTCGCGCATCAGCGTAATGCGTTTGCCCGATGACCCGCGTCCCCGCTGGCTGCCGGGCGATGTGTCGTCCGGCTTCCATACGCTTCAGACCGCTGGCGGGCGACTGCGGGTCTTCGTGCGGGCAGGCCTGCCGGGCACTGCCACGGTCGTCGCCCAACCGACCGAGACGCGCGACGAGATCGCCATCAACGGCGCCTGGCGCACGCTGGTTCCCCTACTGCAGTTGCTGCCCGTCATGGCGTGGCTGATCGTGCGCATCGTCCGTCGCGAGTTGGCCCCAATCGGTCGTCTTGCCAGTCAGTTGGACGCGCAGTCGGCGGATCGACCCCAGCCGCTGGGCGATGAAGGAGTTCCAGACGAAATCAGGCCCTTCGTGCAGGCCATCAACCGATTGCTCGAACGGGTCGGGGTGTTGATGGGGCAGCAGCGGCGCTTCGTCGCCGATGCCGCCCACGAACTGCGCAGCCCACTCACCGCCTTGTCGGTCCAGGCGCAAAATTTGCGGCAAGCCACATCGCTGGAGGCCATGCGCGAGCGTGTGCTGCCGCTCCAGGCGGGCATCGAGCGGGCCCGCAAGCTCGCCGAGCAACTCTTGAGCCTGGCCAGGGCGCAGGCGGGCGGGGTGCCAATCACCGAGGTGGATGTCCCGGCCCTGGCCCGCGAGTTGATCGCGGAATATCTGCCACTGGCGGAGGCGAGAGGCATCGACCTTGGCCTCGATGAGGCCGCGTCGCTGCGGATCGAGGCCGCGCCGGAGACCCTGCGGCTGGTGCTCAAGAACGGGCTGGAGAATGCGCTGAAATATACCCCAGAAGGCGGTGAGGTCACGCTTCGGCTCGCCGCGGACGACGGGATTGCGATCATCGACATCGTCGATAACGGCCCCGGCTTGCCGCTCTGCGAGTACGAGCGCGTTTTTGATCCCTTCTACCGCATGCCGGGCGCACTTGGCGAAGGCAGCGGACTCGGACTTGCAATCGCCAGGGAAGCCGCGGCCAATCAGGGTGGAAGCCTCCGTCTTCATGCTCGCCCGCAAGGTTCCGGCTTGGTCTTTCAGTATCGGCAGCGGCGCACGCTGTAATCGCCGTCGTACCTCAGCGATGATTGCTGGCGTCGCGATCTCGCAAGGCGGCGCCTGTCGGGTTGGTCCTGGATCGCGGGCGGCTTCGCCTCGGATTGCCCGGTTCTGGGGGGCGCCGGGTAAAGGCTATTGCCCCCTTACCGTGAAAGTCGCGCCGGGAGCGCGCTCCACTTCTCCCTCCCCTATTGGGGGAGGGCGGGGTGGGGGAACCGCCAAGGCGCCCGCCACTTTCATCTTTCGGGGTGGCGCGGGCGCCATAGCCGTGACCGTGGTTCTTCGTGGTGGATGCCTGGCCCTGGATTGGACCCTGATCCTTGGTATATGCTGCCGTTCATGCTGCCCGGTTAAGGAGCAGCCGAGGGCGAGTGCGGTCCCCGTGCATGGCCAGTCCCGGCTGCGCGCCGAGTGAGTCCGCCCTTACCAGGAGCACCACCAGTCCGGAGTCGTGATTCCGATGGACCAAGACTGCCCCCAAGACCCGGATGACCGGCCGCCCCTGTCCTATCACGTCATCGGGGCGACTGGCCACTTGGTTGTCCCGCCCCCGTCAGCGCCCGCGCCCAGTGGGGACCCCGGCCGTCAGGGGCTCTTTCTGGAGTTGGTGGACCCGGCCGACCAGGACCGGGTAGCCCGACTGTTGGCCGCGGCCTTCGCCGGCCAGGCCAGCGAGTTCGAGTTCACCGGTGACGGGCCAGCCGTCGCCAGTCGTTTCGTCGGCTGTCTCGTCCCCTGTGCCGACGTCCAGGGCCGGATCGAACGCGTGGTCGGCGTCACCCGCGACCTCGCGTGGCGCCGACAGACCGCGGATGAACTGCGGCGTCTGGGCCGCACCCACGCCGTGCTCTCACGCTGCAACCGCAGCCTCGCCCGCGCCCTCGACGAGCGGGCGCTTCTGCACGCCTTCTGCGCCAATCTCGTCGAGGTGGGCGGCTACGCCTTCGCCTGGATCGGCTACGCCGGGCGGCGCGGCGGTGCGCCGGTCCGGCTGATGGCCCATAGCGGCCAGCGCGACGGGGCCTTCGCCGCCGCGGTCCTCGCCTTTGCCAACCGCGGCGACCAGCGCAGCGCCTGCCGCCTCGCCGGCGAGGGCGGGGCACCGGTCATCCTGCGTGACCTGACCACCCCGTCGGCGCTCGCCCCCTGGGCCGCCGCGGCACTGGACCAAGGTTACCGCTCCATGATCGCCCTGCCGCTGCGCGCGGACGGGGCGCCATTCGGCAACTTCAGCATCTTCGCGGACACCCCGGACGCCTTCGACCAGATGGAGGTCGCGCTGCTCGCGGAGCTCGCCGACGACCTCGCCTTCGGCATCCAGACCGTGCGCGCCCGCGCGGCACAGGCCCAGCAGGTGCGCCGCCTGCGCAACGACGCCGAGCGCGAGGCCCGCGGCCGGCTCGCGGCGACCCTGCACGACGGGGTCGGCCAGACCATGCAGGCGCTCAATCTTGGGCTGAAGCAGGCGCGCGCACTGGCCGAGCGTCGGGAAGCGGCCCCGGTCGCGCTGCTGGACCGGCTTATCGAGGAGGCCGGTGAGGTGCTGCGGGGGCTGCGCGCGGTGAGTGGCGAACTGCGTCCCCTGTTCTTGGAACGCCTGTCGCTGCTCGACGCCATCCGCCACCAGTGCAGCGAGACCGCCCAGCGCACCGGCATCGGCATCCAGGTCTGCGCGGTCGACGCCACCTTCACCCTGGACGAGCAGGTCAAGGAGCAGTGTTTTCTCGCCTTTCGCGAGGCCCTATCGAACGCGGTGCGCCACGCCGCCGCGAGCCACGTCGAGGTGGTTTTTCGTGTGCGTACCAACGACCGGCTGATCCTGGCCATCAGTGACGACGGGGTTGGCTTCGACCTCAGCCGCACCGGCGAGCGTCCCGCCGGACTCGGGCTGTGCATGATCCGCGAGCGTGCCGCGAGTGTCCTCGGCCGCGCCTGCGTCCGCAGTACGCCCGGTCGGGGGACCCTCGTACGCATCTGTGTCCCCCTGACCAAGGAGCCGATCCTGTGCCCATAAGCGTCATACTTGCCGAGGACCACGCCATCGTCCGCCAGGGCCTCGCCGCCCTGCTCCAGGCCGAACCCGACATCGCCCTGCTGGGCCAGGCCGCCGACGGCGCGGTGGCCTGGGGCCTGATCCTGACCCACCAACCAGCAATCGCCATCCTGGACCTCTCCATGCCCCAGGCGACCGGCATCGAGGTGGTCCGCCGGGTCGAGGCCGCCGCGCTCGACACCCGCTGCTTGCTGCTCACCATGCACGACGACCCCGCCGCCGCGCAGGAGGCCCAGGAGGCGGGCGCGGCGGGTTATGTCCTCAAGGACAACTCGTTCGAGGAACTGGTCATGGCGGTGCGCGGCATCGCCGCCGGCGGGACCTTCGTCACCCCGTCCATCCGGGCCAGACTCCGCGCCCTGCAGCGCAACGGCCACAAGCCCGCCGCCTTGTCCGACCGGGAGCGGGAGGTGCTCCGACTGGTCGCCTTGGGGCACAGCAGCAAGGCGATTGCCCGCACCCTCGCCATCAGCCCCCGCACCGTCGATACCTACCGCAACCGGCTGATGCACAAGCTGGGGCTGCACAGCGTGGCGGACGTGGTGCGGTATGCGGTGCAGGCGGGGATGTTTCTCGGTCACGAAGTTCCTGGTTCCTGAGGCAAGAATCGAAACCCTCATCGCCGCGCCGCCGCGTGGATTGCGCTCCCGTGACACAAAGTGACTGGCTCGGGCCATGAAGCGAAGTCGCGCGGCCAGGCCACCGAGGGGCAGCAGCATCACCGCTTGTCCGTATATCCGCTTACAGGGGCGTAGGTTGCTACCGGGACTGCCAAACCTGCACCCCCTTTGTAACATGAGCTCATGGGTTCGACAGGTGACGCGAAGGAAATCGAAGAACGAGATGAATAATGATAACCGCACGAAAGACATTGGATAACAGGCGTCCGAACATTTTTCATTATCTCAGCTACTCCAAGCTCTTCTCTGCAAAACTAAACGTGGTCGGTGCCAAATACCCTTTCCCTGATGCGCTCTGTCCGCCACTATTAACGGGGGTCGCTTTATGCCATCGTCGTTGTTGCATGCGCGCAAGAAACTCAAGAAATTTCAACCGGAGAGCGAGATGAAAGAGCCAGACCGCAAGAGCAGAAATGCCACGCGCCTTTCTGAACTCTACCCAACTTTTCGCAGTCGCATAGCGCGGGTGATTGCAGAACTTGAAGCAAAGGGGATGCGTCCGCGGATACAGGATGGATGGCGTTCCGAAGCAGATCAAAGGAAAGCATATGCGGCGGGTCACTCCAAGTTACTATACGGCTTTCATAATGTTACTGCGGCTGACGGCACACCGGAAGCCCTGGCAGTCGACCTGCTCGATGACGACTCGCCAATAAACATGAGCAAACAATACTTTCTGCAGCTGGCCGCTGCGGCAGAAGCTGCTGGGATCGTAACCGGGATTCGTTGGGGCGTTCCTAAGAAACTCGTTGGCGCTATTGATGCAGCGATCGCTTCGCACGATTGGGATGCCGGAATCAAGGTCGGCTGGGATCCGACGCATCTCGAACCGAAAGACGTCACGGTCGCGCAGGCACGAGCTGGCATACGCCCCAGATAGATCGCTCAAGAAATGCCTCCATCCGACGCCGCGAACTCGCTCCGCCAGCACTTTTTTGAGACGACATCGCTCTCCGAGGCGCTGAGGTCACGGCCGGGCTGGATTGGGTAGATCTGCGATTGGCGTTTGAACGGCTAGGGAATGCCTGGGTCCTGGTCGGCATCATCAATGATGAGTGGAGCATCTGACGTTGGGCCGGGCAGGGACCTGCCCTATTCGTTTTACGGAGTCTAGGGGCATCCCGCGGGACGCGGCCCTGGCCGTGTTCCCGAGTGCCCGCCAAAGCAGGCCAAGCCGAGCAATCGCCGTCTTGGCCGAAAATCGTCAACGTACGTAATGAGGCCACCGCTATGGGTAATTTCACCGGTCCCGATACCGACCATTGGCCGGTCGTCGAAGCCAGATGGTACAAGAAAATTACGAACAAGTCGCGCGTGGTGCATCGGGTCGTGATCCACACGATGGAAGCACCTGAGACTGCAAACACCGCCGAAAATGTTGCGAAATATTTTCAGGGTTTGCCCAAGAATCGCCAGGCATCGGCACACCTGTGTATCGACAACAACAGTATCGTGCAATGCGTCCTCGATAACCACGTCGCTTACGCCGCGCCCGGCGCTAACAGCGACGGAATCCAACTGGAGTTGGCCGGTTATGCGGCACAAGGTGCCGCGGACTGGTCAGACAACTACAGCACGGCCTTGCTGGAGAACGCCGCCAACGCGGCGGCCCAATACTGCCTGAAATACGACTTGCCGCGCAAACACCTGACAAATACGGAGCTTGAAAAGGGCCACGAAGGAATTATCGGACATGACCAGGCGACCGCCGTGTTCAAGCTCGGTAGCCACACGGATCCCGGCAAACATTTCCCATGGGATCATTTCATCAAGCGCGTTGAATTCTACTACGCGGAGCGAAAAAAGCAGCTGGGACTCTCGTAAGATTGTGGAAGCCGTCGGGTCGAGGATCGCCCCCCCGGCTTCATTGGTCCGCGGCGCCGCTTCGACTTCATGCCGGCGGCGCTCAATTAGCCACGCACAGAGATACCATGATGCCAAAATCATTCGTGTCCTTCCCGCTCCTGTTGAGCTTGACGACAGCCGGGTTACTGACGGCCCTGTCATCCCCCTCGTCTGCGGACCTACCGGATGCCAGAAAGGAAGGGACACTGACGCTTTCTGACCTGGCAATCGATCCGCTCAATGTTAGCGCTATCGCGATCAGGGGCACGTTGCTGGCGATCGGATCGGACGCGGGAGCGAGCATTCAGGTGTTCACGAAGACCGGTACCGACACCTACCAGGCCGTCCCCTCAAGCCCCATTCTGCTCGACAGCAAGGGTGCGGATGACGATATCGAAGGGCTGGCCTGGGGTACCGACTACCTCTATGTCACCGGTTCGCATTCGCTGGCCCGCAATGAGGCAAAAGCGGGCAAGACCGTTGCTGAGAACCATGCCCGTCTGGCCGAGCCACCCAAAGACGAGCCGTCGCGCAAGCAGGTATTCCGACTCAAACTTGACGCCTCTGGGGCGCTCGTAGCCGGCTCACTTGAGCAGATCACCTTGGATGAAGCATTCAAGAAGCACCCGATCCTCGACCGGTTCCGCGCAATTCCAAGCAAGGAGAACGGCATCGATATCGAGGGCCTCGCGGTCGATGGCGACGGGTTGCTGTTTGGCTTACGCGGGCCATCGCTGCGGGGTCCAGTGATTCCGGTCCTCGCGGTGACGTTCGCGGATAACCGCTTCGACACTGACGCGGTCAAGACCGAGGATCGCTTTCTGGACCTCGGCGGACGCGGTATTCGGGCCATGACCGAAGCGCCCGGTGGCGGGTTTCTTGTACTCGGTGGGCCGGTGGGCAGTGAGCCCACGCCTTATCAGCTCTATTTCTGGGATGGGCAAGACGCACTGATCGGCAAGGATCGACAGGGCGCTGGGAACCGCGTCAAGGCGCTATGCCGGATTGGATGTCCCCCGGTCGATCAGAATGGAAAGGTCCTGAGCGACAGGTTGGTGTCTTGCGGCGATTCTGGTGTCAAGCCCGAGGGTCTGGAGGCCGTCGGCATCCGGGACGGCGAGATCCGCTTCATTGTGGTGTATGACGGTGCTGACGGGGGAGCGCCGACCCGGTTCAGTTGCCCGTTCGGAAACTCTTAGCGGCGCCTGCTGTTGAGCCGCTGTTGATCGAACACCGCGAGGGTTAAGGAGGCAGTGCGACGTGGCAATGTCGCTTAATCCAGTGGGTGGAACTGCCACCTGAGTAGTCGCCAGCCACGCGCCCAGTATCGCGCCTGACATTGAGAGTATGCGGTACCGGGGAGATCCGTGCATCGATCCGTCGGAGACGGGTACCCGCGAACAAGTGCAAGAGGCGACGACGCGGGAGGTGGTGTGCGGAAGTCGGAGCCATCTATATTTGCTCTTGGGAGCAGCGACGGCTGAGAGTTGTCAGGCATCTCAGGGGGAGTGGGCAACGAGGGCAGGCATCTGTCAGGCGTCCCAGGGGTTGGGAGCAGAGACAGAGGATGTCTGTGATATTTCCGGGGGGCGTTGTTTTCGCGAGGACCCTAACGGCCCTACGCGCCTTCGCCGACAGAATGTCGGCGCTCCCAGGCGCCCCAGGATTGGGTGTCTGAACAAACTTGGCCAGCCTCGGAGCTTGGGCGCGCGGGGACCCTGTTGTCAGATAGCATTGCGATCTCGCAACGCGCCGCCTGCGGTGTCGGTCTAGCATCGCGGGCGGGTTCTCCCGGGGCCGCCCGGTTCATGGGGGGGACGCCGGCTCCCTGTCATCCACTGCCCTTTGTTTGGGAAAACATCATGCTGGACAGCACCATGATCGAGTTGTCGCGCTGGCAGTTCGCCAGCACGGCCCTGTACCATTTTTTGTTTGTTCCCCTGACCTTGGGTCTATCCTGGATCCTCGTGATCATGGAGACCGTGTATGTCATGACCGGTCGGACCATCTACCGGGACATGACCAAGTTCTGGGGCAAGCTGTTCGGGATCAACTTCGCGCTCGGGGTAACCACCGGGTTGACCATGGAGTTCCAGTTCGGCACCAACTGGGCCTACTACAGCCACTATGTTGGCGACGTTTTCGGTGCGCCCCTGGCCATTGAGGGGCTCATGGCCTTTTTCCTGGAGTCGACCTTCATCGGGCTCTTTTTCCTGGGTTGGGAGCGCCTGTCCAAGGTCCAGCACCTGGGGGTGACCTTCCTCACCGCCCTGGCGTCCAATCTCTCGGCGCTCTGGATTCTGATCGCCAACGGCTGGATGCAGAATCCGGTCGGCTCGGAATTCAGCTTTGAAACCATGCGCATGGAGATGGTGAGCTTCTCGGCGTTGCTGCTGAACCCGGTGGCTCAGGTCAAGTTCGTACACACGGTTGCGGCCGGCTATGTGACGGGTTCCATGTTCGTGCTGGGGTTGAGCGCCTGGTACATGCTCAAGGGTCGGGACCTGGCGTTCGCCAAGCGCTCCTTTGCGGTGGCGGTGGGCTTTGGGATGGCCGCGATCCTCTCGGTGCTCCTGTTGGGCGACGAGTCGGGCTACGAGATCGGCGAGATACAGAAGGTTAAGCTCGCGGCGATCGAGGCCGAATGGGAGACCGAGCCGGCCCCGGCGGCCTTCACTGTCTACGGCCTGCCGAGCAACGACGAGGCCGAGACCGCCGATGCGATCAAAATCCCCTATCTGCTGGGCCTGATCGCCACCCGCTCACTGGATACCCAGGTGACTGGGCTCAAGGACCTGATGAAGGGGCACGAGGCCCGTATCCGTAACGGCATGATCGCCTATGGATACCTCAAGCAGTTGCGCACCGGCGCCGACACCCCGGAGAACCGTGCGCGCTTTGCCGAACACAAGGCGGACCTGGGCTACGGCCTGCTGCTCAAGCGCTACACCGAAAATCCGGCCACGGCCACCGAAGAGCAGATCCAGAAGGCGACCAAGGACTCGATCCCCGAGGTCGCGCCGATCTTCTGGGCCTTCCGGGTCATGGTCGGGGCCGGTGTCTGGATGCTGCTGCTGATGGTCGTCGGCTTCTGGTTCAACGCCCGGCGTACCATCCAGAATCACCGCTGGCTGCTGTGGCTCTTCGTGCTCAGTATCCCGGTCCCCTGGCTGGCCGTGGAGACCGGCTGGTTCGTCGCCGAGTTCGGCCGCCAACCCTGGGCCATCGGTGAGGTGCTGCCCACCGCCATCGCCGCCTCCAGCCTCACCGCCACCGATCTGCGGGTCAGCCTCACCGGGTTCCTGGTCTTCTACACCATCCTGTTCATTATCGAGATGTTCCTGATGTTCAAGTTCGGACGCATGGGGCCGAGTTCCCTGCACACCGGCAAATATTTCCATGAGCGCCCTGAGGGCCACCCCGACGGTCAGTTGGACCGGCCGCGCGGCGGCTATGGCGGCGGTACGCTCGCGGCACGCAACGAGCACTGAAGGCGCAAGGAGATACATCATGATTTTCGACTACGAAACACTGAAATTCATCTGGTGGGTGCTGGTCGGCGTGCTGTTGATCGGCTTCGCCGTCACCGACGGGATGGACATGGGCGTGGGCACCCTGTTGCCCTTCCTGGGTAAGAACGACCTGGAGCGCCGCGTCATCATCAATACCGTCGGCCCCCATTGGGACGGCAATCAGGTGTGGCTGATCACCGCCGGCGGCGCGATCTTCGCCGCCTGGCCGCTGGTCTATGCCACCGCCTTCTCTGGCTTTTATTTCGCCATGTTGTTGGCGCTCTTCGCCCTGTTCTTCCGGCCGGTGGGCTTCGACTACCGCAGCAAGATCGAGAACCCGCACTGGCGCAACGCGTGGGACTGGGGGCTCTTCGTGGGCGGGGCGGTGCCGGCCCTGGTCTTCGGTATCGCCTTCGGCAATCTGTTGCAGGGCGTGCCCTTCCAATTGGATGAGTTCCTGCGGCCGTCCTATTCAGGCGGGTTCTTCGGTCTGCTCAACCCCTTTGCACTGTTGGTCGGGGTTGTGAGCCTGGGTATGCTGACCCTGCACGGGGCGGTCTGGCTGCAATTGCGCACGGCCGAGCCGATCGCCTCCCGGGCCGCGGTCTGGGCCCGGCGCACCGGACTGGCGACCGTCGGCGCCTTCGCGCTCGCCGGGGTCTGGCTGGCCCTGGGGATCGATGGCTTCCGGGTGATCGAGATGCCGGCCCTGGGGGCGGTGGCGAACCCGCTGGGCAAGACGGTGGATATCGCCGCCGGGGCCTGGCTCCACAACTACAGCCTTTATCCCTGGACGCTGGCGTTCCCCATCCTGGGCTTTGCCGGTCTGGGCTTGGCCATCCTGCTCTCCGGGGCCAACCGGGCGGGGTGGGCACTGGGCGCGAGTGCGCTGGCACTGACCGGTATCATCATGACGGCCGGGGCCGCCATGTTCCCCTTCATCATGCCATCGAGCACCCATCCGGGGCACAGCCTGATTGCCTGGGACGCGGTCTCCAGCCACCTCACCCTGACGGTGATGTTCTGGGCCGCGGCCATCTTCATCCCAATCATCCTGGGCTATACCGCCTGGACCTACACCAAGATGTGGCGGCGGGTGACGGTGGATGAGATCCTCCAGCAGGAGCACCTGGCTTATTGATACCCGGGTAGGAGCGGCCCCCCGGCCGCGACGGCCCGCGGGGCCTTGATCATCGTTCCGGCCCCACCCCGGGGCCGGAGTCCAAGGCTTCAGCCTTGGCTGGACAAGACCAAGGCTGAAGCCTTGGACTCCAGAGGATGGCCGCTGGCCGGAGCGATGATCAAGGTCAAGGCCGCCTGCGGCAAGTGCCAATGACCGGATATCCGTGATACCGCGCAGCGGTGTCACGCGACAACGAATGTTTTTAACCAAGCGGGCCGTGAAGCGGCCCGCTGAGGAGCAAGACCGATGTGGTATTTCGCCTGGCTATTAGGCGTGCTGTTGGCCGTGGCCTTCGGCATCATCAATGTCATGTGGTATGAGTCGGAGCAGTGCTTCGGCCAGGTCGACGACGCGGGGCCATCCGCCTGAGCGACGGTCGCGAGGAGCAATCTGCGGCGCCATCCCCCCGCGCCTGGCTCCAGGCCCAGCGGCACCTGGCCGGGCCCTGGCTCACGCTCGCCATCGGCGCTGCGGCGGCGGGCGGGCTGCTGACCATCTTCCAGGCCTGGTTGCTGGCCACGACCGTCGATGCGGCGATCTTCCACGGCGCGGACCTGCGCCAAGCGCAGGTCTGGCTGTGGCCCCTGCTCGGGGTCTTTGCCGGGCGGGCGGTTCTGGCGTGGCTGGGCGACCAGGCCGCGGTGCAGGGCGCGGTGCGGGTGAAGGTCGACCTGCGGGCGCGGGTCTTCGCCCATATTCAGGCGCTGGGACCCCGCTGGCTGGCGGGCGAGCGTAGCGGCGCACTGGTCGAGGACCTGATTGCCGGGATCGAGTCCTTGAGCGCCTATTTCGCCGGCTTTCTGCCGGCCATGGCCCTGACCGCGATCATTCCGCTCGCGATCCTGATCGTCGTCTTTCCCATGGACTGGCTCTCCGGGCTGGTCCTGCTGCTGACCGCCCCCCTGATCCCGCTCTTCATGCTCTTGATCGGCAAGGGCGCGGAGCAGATCAACCAGCGGCACTGGCAGGAACTGGCGCGGCTGGGCGGGCATTTTCTCGATACCATCCAGGGACTCACCACGCTCAAGCTGTTCAATGCCAGCCGCCGCGAGGCCCAGGTCATCGCCCGCATCTCCGACGACTATCGCCTCAGCGCCATGCGGGTGCTGCGGGTGGCCTTCCTCTCCTCGGCGGTGCTGGAGTTGTTCGCGAGCATGGGGATTGCGCTCCTGGCCGTCTTCATCGGCTTCCGGCTTTACCATCTGAGCCTGCCGCTCCCCGACTGGGCCGCCTTGCCCCAGCTCGGCTTCCTCCAGGGCTTCTTCATCCTACTGCTGGCGCCTGAGTTTTATCAGCCGCTGCGCCAGCTTGGTACCCATTACCACGGGCGGGCGCAGGCGGTGAGCGCGGCCGAGCGACTGCTCGCGATCCTGGATACCCCGCTGCCAGACCGTGGCCCGGCGACGGCGGGACTCGCCCCCGGGGGACCGCTGGCCATCCGCTTTGCCGCCGTGCATTTTGCCTATGAGCCCGGGCGGCCGGCGCTCGCCGGTGCCGACTTTACGATCCGGGCCGGTGAGCGGGTGGCCCTGGTGGGTGCGAGCGGTGCCGGCAAGACCACGGTGGTCAACCTGCTGCTGGGTTTCATCCGGCCGGACCAGGGCGCGGTCCTGGTCAATGGGCAAGACCTCAGCGCACTGGACCTTGCCGACTGGCGCCGCCGCCTGGCCTGGGTGCCCCAGGCGCCGCGCCTGTTGCGCGGGACCATCCTGGACACGATCCGCCTCGGCGCCCCGGATGCGCCGCTGGCGCGCGTGCGCGAGGCGGCGCGCCTGGCCCAGGCGGCGGACTTTATCGAGTCACTGCCACTGGGCTATCTCACGCCGCTCGGTGAGCGCGGCGCCGGGCTCTCCGGCGGGCAGATTCAACGCCTCAGCCTGGCCCGCGCCTTTCTGCGCGACGCCCCACTGGCGATCCTGGACGAGGCCACCGCGAGCCTGGACCCGGAGAGCGAGTCGGCGGTACAACTGGGCATCGACGCCCTTGCGCGCAATCGCACCCTGCTAGTGGTCGCCCACCGGCTGGCCACGGTCGAGCGGGCCGACCGCATCCTGGTGCTGGAGCAGGGGCGGGTGGTCGAGTCGGGTGGGCACGCCGAGCTGCTGGCCCGCGATGGTCCCTATCGGCGGATGGTCGCGGCCTATCGGGGCGCGCCATGAGGCCAGCGCCCGCCGGCAATCTACGCACCCTGGTTCGACTGCTGGGGCTGTTCGCACCCTATCGGGGGTGGGTCCTGCTGGGCTTCGGCGCCGCGCTACTCACCCTGCTCGCCAACGTCTGCCTGCTGGCGGTCTCCGGCTGGTTCATCGCCGCCATGGCCTGGGCCGGCGCCGCCGGGGCGTCCATCAACTATTTCACCCCCGCGGCATTGATCCGCGGCAGCGCCATCGCCCGCACCGGCGGGCGCTATCTGGAGCGGCTGGTCACCCACGAGGCGACCCTGCGCCTGCTCTCCCATCTGCGGGTCTGGTTTTATCGGCACCTGGAGCCGCTGGCCCCGGCGCGACTCCAGGAGATCCATAGCGCCGACCTGTTGAGCCGGATCCGCTCGGATATCGATTCGCTGGAGCAGCTCTATGTCCGCACCCTGGTGCCCTTGCTTACCGCGCTCGCCGGGGTGGCGCTCATCACCGCCTTTCTGGCCCGCTATGACGGCGCCCTGGCGCTGACCCTGTTGGCCTTACTGATCGCTGGCGGGGTGCTGGTCCCGTTGTGGAGCGCGCGGGTCGGTGCCGCCCCCGGGCGTGCTGTGATCGAGACCGAGTCGGCCCTGCGGGAGGCGGCCGTCGACGGGGTCCAGTCGCTCCCGGAACTCCTGATCTATGGTGCGGCCGAGTCCCAGGTGCTGCGGCTGAACGCGGTGAGCGCGGACCTGGCCGCCGCTCAGGTGCGTCTGGGTGGCTTTGCGGGTGCCGCGCAGGGGCTGCTGGGGCTGTGCGCCAATCTAGCCCTGTGGGCTCTCCTGTGGCTGGCGATCCCGCTGCTGCGCGCGGGGCGGCTCGACCCGCCCGAGCTCGCCATGCTGGCACTCCTGGCCCTGGCCGCCTTCGAGTCGGTGGCCCCGCTGCCCGCGGCCTTCCAACTGCTGGGGGCGGCGCTGACCGCGGCCCGGCGGCTGTTCGCCATCGTGGATGCACCGCCCGCGGTGGTCGAACCGCCGGGGCCATCGCCCGCGCCCGCGGGGTTCGATCTGCGGCTGCACCGGGTCGGCTTTACCTATCCGGGGGCCGCGCGGGCGGCCCTGGACGGGATCGACCTGGACCTGCCGGTCGGGCGGCGGGTCGCGGTGGTCGGGTCCAGCGGGTCGGGCAAGACCACGCTCTTCAACCTGCTGCTGCGCTTCTGGGCCCCGGATCGGGGTGAGATCCGCTTCGGCGGTCACGACTTGGCCGACTATGGGGGCGAGGAGGTGCGTCGGCACCTCGCCCTGGTCTCACAGCACAGCCACCTGTTCAACGCCAGTATCCGCGACAACCTGCTGCTCGCCCGCCCGGACGCGTCCCAGGCCGACCTGGATACCGCCTGCCGGGCGGCCCAGGTCCATGACTTCATCGCCGCCCTGCCGGTGGGTTACGACACCTGGGTCGGCGAGACCGGGGTGCGGCTCTCCGGTGGCGAGGCGCGCCGTATCGCGGTCGCCCGGGCCATTCTGAAAGACGCCCCGATCCTGCTCCTGGACGAGCCGACCGAGGGTCTGGACGCCGCCGCTGAGCGGGCGCTGCTCCAAGCGGTCGGGCGCCTCATGGCCGGGCGCACGGTGCTGCTCGTCACCCATCGGCCAGTGGGCCTGGAAGACATGGACGAGATCCTGCTGCTCGATGCCGGCCGGATCGCGGCGCGCGGCACCTATGCCGAGCTCATCGCGCAGGGGCGGCTACCGCGGCTGTTGCGCCTGGCCGATGTCCCGCGGCGGGGCGAGCGTTCGGGCCACCCGGAAACCGATTGACGCGTTGCGCAGATCGGTGAGACCGCGCAGGCGGAAGGCGGCGCGTAGAAAGTGCGGATCGCTGTCCAATGAACCGCCGCGGATGCCCCGCTGCTGACTGTCTGTGCAGGCCGAGCTCCACACCGCGCCGTCCGCTGGTGCATCGGTATAACTGTCATGCCAACAGTCCTGTACCCACTCCCAGACATTGCCGTGCAGGTCGAAGAGCCCCCAGGGATTGGCGGGATAGCTCGCCACCGGCTGGCTCTTGCCGAGCGACACCCCGCTCTTGGCGCCGCAGCCGGGATAGTCGGTGCTGTCGCTATAGTTGGCCTGGTCGGTGGTGAGGCAGTTGCCGGTGCTGAAGGCGGTGGTGGTGCCGGCGCGGGCGGCATATTCCCATTCGGCCTCGCTCGGCAGGCGGTAGTGTGCCCCGGTCTGCTGGTTGAGCCAGGCCAGATACTGCTGGATGTCGTCCCAGGAGACATCGACCACTGGCCGCTTGCCCCGGCCCCAGCCGGCATCGTTCGGCGCGTGTGCGCAGCCGCCCGCGGCGACACAGGCGTCCCACTGCGCGAAGGTGACCTCGGTCTTGCCGATCGCAAAGGCGGGGAGGCTCACGGTGTGGACGGGCTGTTCGTTGTCGTGGCACACCGGGTCGCCCGCCAGGCAGCCCATCTGGAAGTCCCCGGCGGGCAAGGCGATGGTCTGGGGTATCGGGCCTTGGGCGTCGCCCCAAACGGGGTGGGCGGCGAGGGCGGCGAACAGGAGCGCGACGGCGGTGGCGGGGGAGTGGATGCGCAAGGGCTTCATCTTAGGGTCTCGTGCTGATCGGGGCGGCGGTGGGATTGCAGTCCGGCCGTGCAGGCGTCGGGTCGAGGGTTGGCCGCTGGCTTGTCTGTCGAGACGCGTCGGGGCGAGCGGGTTGGCGTGCCCACGCAAAGACCCGCCGACAGTCGGCTGTTGGTCCGACTGTCGGCGGGTTTGCAAAAGTGCCGTCCCTGGCGGACAATCCTTATCAAAACTGCGTCTATGCAGTCGGTCTGGTCGATCCGGCACACTCCTGAGGGTTCCTGTCGCCGCCCCTGGGGCCTCGTGTCCATCGAACTGCCCGGCATCCTGCTCCCTGTCGCGCGGTCGCACTGTCCTTGTCACGGCGTCCCTGTCGCTCCCTGATCGCGCCCGGTCTCCTGTTACCGGTCCTGTTCGCGTCCTGGCGATGGCTACAGAATAGGGCGGTGGCGCGATGCCGGATAGGGAGCAAGTTCCCGGGGTGCCGGTGGAAAACGCCGACCGCGGTGTAGGACCTTTCTGACTCGACCTCACGCAGGATGGGCAAGGCCGCTAGCGTCTGGTCTGCTGGGAATCCAGGGTCATGGGAGAGGGGGCGGTGCAGCAATCCCGAGGGGGAGTGTAGGTCGTTCACCACCGGTGGGTCGTTGCGAATTGCCGGTCGGCCGCCAGGGGCTGGATGGCCCTGGTATCCTGGGTTCGGCGCGTCGGCTTGCCCTCAGCATCGCTTGGGGGTGATGCGCGCCAGACGCAAAGACCCGCCGACAGTCGGCCGTGGGGTCGACGATCGGCGGGTCTCTTAAGAGTGCCCTCCCTGGCTGAAATTCCTTCGTTGGAGTCGTGTCCGCCGTCAATCCGGTTGAGCCCGCGTGCTCCTTGTTCCTGCCGCCGCCCCTGGGGCCTCGTGTCCATCGAACTGCCCGTGTGCCTCCTGCTCCCTGTCGCGCGCTCGCACGTCCTTGTCACGGCGTCCTGCCGCACCCTGATCGCGTCTGGTGTCCCCTGGGGCCTCGGGTCCATCGAACTGCCCAATCTGCCTCCTGCTCCCTGTCGCACTTCCCTTTTTTTGCTGCGTCCCTGCCGCGCGCCGATCGCGCCTGGTGTTCCCCGGGGCCTCGTGTCCATCGATCTGCCCATCTGCATCCTGCTCCCTGTTGCGCGCTCCCTGTCACGGCGTCCTTGCCGCACCCTGATCGCGCCCGGTGTCCTGTGACCGGTCCTGTTTGCTCTCCCTTCAATGGTGATCAGGATAGCCGGACGGTCTGCTGGCCGGGAGGGACAAAGCGCCCGTGGTGGCCGGGGAAAAGGCTGGCCGCGATGTAGGATCGGTCTGACACGCGGTGATTCAGGCGGGGCGCAGCCGTTGCGCCCAGACCTCGGCCGCGCCGATCACCGCCGCCGGATCGAGGCTGGTCGGGGCGCCGTCGCGGATCGCCTGGCGGCCCCGGATCCAGACCTGTCGCACCTGATGGCGCCCGGCCGCGTAGACCAGTTGCGAGACCGGGCGGTACATGGGCTGGGTTTGGGCGTCGCGCAGATCGAGCGCCACCAGGTCGGCGGACTTGCCGGGCTCGATGGAGCCGATCTCCCGCTCCAGCCCCAGCGCGCGGGCGCCATTGAGCGTGGCCATGCGCAGGGCCTGGGCCGCCGGGAGCGCCGCGGCCGAGCCGGACACGCCCTTGGCCAGCAGGGCGGCGGTGCGCATCTCGCCGAGCAGGTCCAGGTCGTTATTGCTGGCCGCCCCGTCGGTGCCTAGGGCGACGTTAACACCGGCCTCCAGCAGCCGTGCGACCGGGCAGAATCCGCTGGCGAGCTTGAGGTTGGACTCCGGGCAATGCACCACATGGGCACCGGCGGCGGCCAGGCGTTCGATCTCGGCATCCTCCAATTGGGTCATATGCACCGCCACCAGCCCCGGCCCGATGAGGCCCAGCGACTCCAGGCGGGCGAGGGGGCGCTCACCGTGGTCGCGCAGGGACTGGATCACCTCGTCGCGGGTCTCATGCAGATGGATATGGACCGGCAACTCCAGTTCGTCGGCCAGGGTACGCACCCGCTCCAAGGGCGCGTTGGCGAGCGCATAGGGTGAGTGTGGCGCAAAACCGATGCGGATCAACGGGTGGTCGCGGTAGTGTGCGTGCATGGCCAGGCCCTTGGCGAGGTAGGCATCCGCACCGTCGGCGTAACCGGTCGGGAAGTCCACCACGACGATCCCGATCACCGCCCGCATCCCGGCGTCGGCCGCCACCTGGGCCGTCACCTCCGGATAGAGATACATATCGTTAAAGCAGGTCACCCCCCCGCGCAGCATCTCCAGCACCGCCAGCCGGCTGCCGTCGCCCACGAACCCCGGGTCGACCCAACGCCGTTCGGTGGGCCACATGTGGTCGTGGAGCCAGGTCATCAGGGGCAGGTCATCGGCGAACCCGCGCAGCAGGGTCATGGCCGCATGGGTGTGGGCGTTGACCAGTCCCGGGATCAGCACATGGCCGGGTAGTTCCAGCACGCGGGCCGCGGCGATCGAGCGGCGTGCCTCGGCGCTCGGCAGGACGGCGAGGATGCGCCCGTCGGCCACCGCGACCGCATGGTCCACGAGTTCCCGGTCCTGCGGGTCGACCGGGAGCAACCACTGGGGGTAGATCAGGAGCTCGGCTTGCATGAGTCAGGTCCTATGGCAGTGGGGGCGAATCGGCGACAATGGGGGGGAATCATCCTAACCGGAGCCCCCATGGAAACCAATATCCCGACCACCCCCACCCCCGACGACGCGGCCCTCTGGCACGACGGTCGACTCTATCTGGCCGAGCAGCGGCTGTTGCCCGACCGGGTCGAGTTCCTGGTCTACGACACCGCCCCGGCGGTGGCCGAGGCCATCCAGTCAATGGTGGTGCGCGGCGCCCCGGCCATTGGGGTGGCGGCCGCCTATGGTGTGGTGCTGGCCGCGCGTTCGGCCTACGGCGCGGCCGGCCGCGACTGGCAGGCGGCCATCGTCCCCGACCTGGAGCGCCTGGCCGCGGCCCGCCCGACCGCCGTCAACCTCGCCTGGGCGGTACGCCGGATGCGCGCCCTGATCGACCGCCTGGATGGCAGCGATCCGGTCCAGACCCTGCTGGATGAGGCCCTGTCGATCCATGCGGAGGATCGCGCCGCCAACCGGCGCATGGGCGACCTGGGCGCCGAACTGATCGAGGGGCCGACCGATGTCATCACCCACTGCAATGCCGGGGCGATTGCCACCGGCGGCTATGGGACCGCCCTGGGCGTGATTCGCAGCGCCTATGCCGCCGGCAAGATCCGCCGGGTCTACGCGGACGAGACCAGGCCCTGGATGCAGGGTGCGCGCCTCACCGCCTGGGAGCTGATGGACTCGGGTATCCCCGTGACCCTACAGGCGGACGGGGCGGCGGCCAGCCTGATGGCGGGCGGCGGGATCGGCTGGGTGATCGTCGGTTCCGATCGCATCGCCGCCAATGGCGATGTGGCCAACAAGATCGGCACCTACGGACTGGCGGTGCTGGCCAAATATCACGGGGTCAAGGTGATGGTCGCGGCACCGACCTCCACGGTCGACATGGAGCTCGCGAGCGGTGCCGAGATCCCCATCGAGGAGCGCGACCCGGAGGAGCTACTCTCCTGCGGCGGTCGGCGCCTGGCCCCGGTGGGTTGCGCCGCCCGCAACCCGGTGTTCGACGTGACCCCCGCCGCCCTGGTGGACGCCATCGTCACCGAGCGGGGCGTGGTGCTGGCGCCGACCACTGAGAAGATGCGGGCGCTGATGGGCTGATCGGTCAGCCAGTTTTCGCCGCTGACCGCCCGCCGGACGAGAACCGTGGCGGGACTGCGTGGGGCCGCTCCTACCGGTAGGAGCGGCCCCTGGCGGCGACGAATATCATTTGCCGGGAGGTCAGTGATCGAGGCCGATCAGATCCCGGCCTTCTCGGGTCTTCCAAGCACCTCGAGTTGGACCTTGCCGACCCCCTTGGAGACGAGCCCGATTTCGCTCGCGGCGGCGCGCGAGAGGTCGATGACGCGGCCCCGGACATAGGGTCCGCGGTCGTTGATGCGCACGATGACGCTGCGGCCGCTGCGTGGGTCGGTGACCCGCACCCGGGTCCCCAGCGGGAGTGTCTTGTGTGCGGCGCTCAGTTCGTTTTTGTTGTAGGGGACGCCGCTTGCCGTGCGGCGGCCGTTAAAGCGGTCGTGATAGTAGGATGCCCTTCCCGATTGTGCGTGCCCGTGGAAGCCTGCGGCCTGGACGTCGGTGCCGAGCAGATGCAGGGCGGCGATCAGTGCGCTGGAGATCAGGGTTTTTTTCATAAAGGCCAACCGTTCGGTTCGTGCCGAGCGGCGGTGCCGTGGTCCGATCGTCATTGAGTCCAGGTCTGGACCATTGTTTTTTTGGTCCAATTTTGCTCCGATCAGGGCGGAACTGCCGGCCGGTCGTTAGCGTGTGGTCGGGAGTGTAGGGGAAAACCCTTATGGGGTAAACCCGCAAGGAGCGATTTCTTGCCGAACGGTTACGTGAGTGTGCGCGGACTGTGACCGCCGTCGCATCGTTCGACCGTGGCGGCCCGGAAACGAGGGGCAGGGCGATGGTCGACCGTGAGCCCGTGTTTGGCGCCCCGCGCCAGGAACGCCGAAACCGCCAAGCATCACTGAAGCCGAAGGATCGGTACGGCGCTCGTAGCCGCCCGGCCGGCAAAGCCTTACACTTGTCCCAGACAAGGCGATGGCCGCACACACGGCCGCGGATCGGGCGAGGTGTCACGGCATGTCGGACAACAACCGCGTCTTTATCTCCTGCGTCTCGCGGGAGTTTCAACACCCCGGCGCACCCTTTGCGGGGCTGCGCGAGCACCTGGCCCGGCAATTGGTCCGCGCCGACTGCGAGGTCAAGTGGCAGGAGGTCTTCCGCCAGCCGGGCGACGACACCGATACCGTGCGCAAGGTCGGCGACTATGTCCGCAACTGCGCCGCGGTGATCCACCTGATCGGCGAGCAGCCCGGCGACCCCGCCAATGCCAAGGCGGTTGTGGACTTTCTGCAAGCCGAGCCGACGTTTCTGAACAACTACCCGGAGCTGCGCGCCGCACTCGGCGACTTAAGCGACCTGACCTATACCCAATGGGAAGCCTTCCAGGCACTGCACCACGGCGTGCGGCTCTTCCTTTACGTCACACCCGCCGGCATCGCGGCCCAGCTACGTCACACCCGCCGGCATCGCGGCCCAGCCTGAGCACCTGAACCGTCTGCGCCTCGCCCGCCGCTACCCCGGCGAGCGGTTCGAGACCGAGCGCGACCTCTACGGCCAACTCTTGGGCGATCTGCGCACCATCATCCCGACCCTCGCCCCCGAGCCACGCATCGCCACCTCCCGCATCGTCTACCGCCACTCTGCCGAGGACTTCCTGGGCCGCGACGCTGAATTGGACTGGCTGGACCAGGCCTGGGCCGACGGCACCCACGCGCTCGTCATCGTCGCCTGGGGCGGGGTCGGCAAGACCGCGCTCCTGATCAACTGGTTACAGACCCGGTTCATTGATCGCAACTGGCAGGACGCGGACGGCGCGCCGCTGTTGGGCGCCTATTTCGACTGGAGCTTCTACGACCAGGGCACCGGCACCGCCGACGGCGGCAGGGGCGACGGCGACCAGCCCGCGGCCCGCGCCGGCAACCTGGGCGCCTTCTTCGAGCAGGCGCTCAACTTCTTCGGCGACCCGGACCCCAACCGCCCCGGCAAGGGCGAGCGCCTGGCCCGGCTGGTCCAGGCCCAGCGCACGCTCTTCGTGCTCGACGGTCTGGAGCCGCTGCAATACCCGCCGGGCAGCCCCCAGGCCGGCCAGTTGCTGGACCCGGATCTGGCGACCTTCATCCATGCCCTGGCCCAACGCAATCCGGGGTTACTCGTCATCACCAGCCGCGAGCACCTGCGGGGCTTTGTCGGCAAGGACCGGCGGGACCTCGAAGACCTGGCCCGCGACACCGCGGTGGCCCTGCTGCGCCAACTCCAGATCACCGGCACCGACGCGGAGTTGGCCGCGGCCTGCGAGCGCTTCGGCTGTCATGCCCTGAGCCTCGACCTGGTCGGGCGGTTTCTGGTGCGCTTCCATCGCAAGGACATCCGCCGCATCGACTGCATCCGCGACCTGCACGAGGCCGATACCGAGACCCGCGACCTGCGCCAACGCACCGCCTGGCGGGTGCTCGCGACCTACGAGGAATGGTTGGCCAAGGCCAAGGACGACGGTGACCCGCAAGAGCTCGCGGTGCTGCGCCTGACCGGTCTCTTCGACCGCCCCGCCGGCGCCGACCTGCTCGCCGCACTGCGTGCCGCGCCGGCCATCCCCGGACTCACCGAGGCCCTGGTGGGCCTGAGCGACATCCGCTGGCGCGGCCTCTTGGCGCGCCTGCAGGACGCCCGGCTGATCAAGCTCCGCCCCGAGCCCGACGAGCGCGACGGGATCGACGCCCATCCGCTGATCCGCGGCTATTTCGCGCAGCAACTGCAAGACACGAGGCCAGAGGCCTTTCGCGCCGCCCATGCGCGGCTCTTCGAGTACCTGTGTACGAGCACGCCGCACCGGCCCGAGACACTCGACGGACTGCAACCGCTCTATCAGGCCGTGGTGCATGGGTGCCTGACCGGGCGGCAGCAGGAGGCGTGCGAGAAGGTCTATGACGAGCGCATCCTGCGCGGCACCGGCGCCGATGGCTTCTTCAGTTCGCGCAAGCTCGGCGCGATCAATGCGAATCTCGGCGCGGTCGCGGCCTTCTTCGAGGTGCCCTGGCAGCGGGTGTCCGCGAACCTGACCGCGCCCGACCAGGCCTGGCTGTTCGGCGAGGCCGCGTTCTTGCTGCGCGCCCTCGGGCGCCTGACCGAGGCGCTGGAGCCGATGCGGGCGGGGTTGGCGGTGTTTGTTCAGCAGGAGGACTGGAACAACGCCGCGAGCGGCGCCGGCAACCTCAGCGAGTTGGATGTCACGCTGGGCCGGCTGACCGACGCGCTGGACCATGCCCGCGCGGCCGTCGACCATGCGGACCGCAGCGGCGATGCCTTCCGGCGCATGGCCTTCCGCATCACCGCCGCCGATGCGCTGCACCAGTCAGGCGAGTGGGCCGACGCCCGCGCCGAGGCTGGGGGGCTGTTCGCCGAGGCCGAGGGGATGCAGCGGGAACGGCAACCCCAGTTCCCGCAGCTCTACTCGCTGCCGGGTTTCCGCTACTGCGACTGGCTGCTGGCCCCGGCCGAGCGCACCGCGTGGCGGGCGCTCGGTGACACCGGCCGCCAGCCGGAGCCGCTGACGGCGGAGGTGCTTGCGTGCTGCGATGACGTGGAACGGCGGGCCACGACGACGCTGCAATGGATGAAGGACAACCGGGCGCCGCTCCTCACCATCGCCCTCGACCACCTGACCCTGGCCCGCACCGCGCTGCTGCGCGCACTGCTGACCGGGCCGCCGCCGTCGCCGACGCTGGACCTGACCGCGGTCACCGCCGCCGTCGCCGGCCTGCGTAAGGCCGGCAGGATGAACTACCTGCCCATGGCACTGCTCACCGCCGCCTGGTGCCACGCCGTCCGCGGCGACGGCGACTCGGCCCGGCTGGCCCTGGACGAGGCGTTCGTTATCGCCGAATCTGGCCCGATGCCGCTCTTCCTGGCCGACGTGCGGCTCTACCGCGTCCGCCTCTGGTGGGCCGGTCTGTTGGACGGGGCAGCGGCGCCGTCCGGCCACCCAGCAGGGCAAGAGGCCCCGAAGCCCAGACGCGGGCAGGATGCCCGCGCACCAGACTATCCCTGGCCGGACAGTTCCCCCGCGGCCGACCTCGCCGAGGCCCGCCGCCTGATCGTGTACCACGGCTATGGCCGCCGCCTGCCGGAACTCGCAGACGCCGAGGCCGCGATCCTCGGCCTGCCCGCGTGACAGCCTCCTATCGTCACCGCATCCTGCGGCCGACGCGTCGCCCGGCCCCGCCCCCGTTTCAGCCGCGACGAGGCCACTGCGGCTTGCGATGTCGCGTCGCGGCTAACGGCCATGGAAGGGGGACCTGCCACCCCTGATCATGAAAGTCTGTCAGGCTAACGGGGCACTCCTGCGCTATCCTGTCGTCGTCGCGTGAAAAATACTTCAAAGACATTAGCTTGCTACGACTTTCACGGTAAAGCCGCTCCCACCGGGTCCCGGCGTGAGTTTCACGCAACACTGCCAAAGGTCCGCCGCGTATACCATTCGGCGGTCTCGCCGAGCAGTTCCTGCTCGATGGCTTCGATCGCACGCCGGGCGTCCCGTGCGTCGCTGAGCCCCAGTGCCGGTGCCTCGTTCTGGTCGCGCAGGATCCGATCCAACGCGTCGGACTCGCGCTCCAGGAAGGTCAAGGTGGCGCGGAAGCTGTGGACGCGCGCCTCATAGTCTTGGGCGGCGGCCCAGGAGAGTGCGCCCACCGCCAGCACCGGCAGGAAGACCGCCAGGGCACCCAAGGTGCTGGTCAGTAGGGCGGCGGGTTCCGCGGGGAGCTGGATCAGCCCCGCCAGGGTCAAGAGCTTCACGCCGGTGGCCAGGATGGCGGACAAGGAGCAGGCGGCGAAGGTCCAATTGCTCGCACGCAGGCGGGCCTGTTCCTTGCGGCAGCGGTCGTGGTAGTAGTCGATCTGTCCTTTCTTATGGTCGGGGTCCCGCAGGCGCTCGTGCAGGTAATCGGCGAGCGCCGCGTGCCAGGGGTGGTCGCGCTGGGGTCGGGTGCTGCGCAGATGCAGGATGTTCAGGGTGCGCAGCAGGCTCGCCAGGCCGTCGGGCAGGCGCAGCCGAAACAGATAGTCCAAGGGCATGTGCAGGTTGCCGAGCGCGCGCACCGAGCGGTTGATCTCGGCCAGCAGCCGGGCAAGCGCCCAGTTGCGGGATGGCGCGGCCCAGTGAATCCATTGATGCGTCCCGAAGCCGATGCCGAGCGCAATCAATTCGATGACTCGGCAGTACCGGTGCGTTGAACCCAGCGAAACCATGGTCGGTGGCCTCAAGTTGCACCTGCCCCTCATGGACCGAGACCCCAAGCTCCAGGGCCGGGATCTGGCGGTGCCGGGCCAGCTCGAGCAACTGCGCGGTGCCGCCGGGCTTGGCCTCGCTGTCGCGACGGATCAGGCAGACCACGACATCGGCCTGCGCCGCGATCTCCCGATTCGCGTCTTCAAAGCGTTGCCGGCGCGTGGGGGCGTCGGTGACGACCCGGTGTTCGATCACGTGCGGGCTTTCTAAGAGCTCGAGCGCGCTGCTCGGCCGGTGCGAAATCCGGGATGCCGTCCGAGCCGAGCGCGGACAGGTAGGTGTCCGCTGGCTGCGGCAGAAAGATGCGCTGTGGGAGGCCGAGCGTGCGGCACGCCCTGGTGAAGGCGAAATCGGCCCCGACCGTTCGTTGCGGGCGGCCTTTCGATCTTGCGACCAAAGGCAGGCAGGTCGCGGCGAAACGGTCGGTGTTCCCTGTACCCGTGCTCCGAGCCAACCTGATGGTTGGTGCGCGGATATGGTGCATCAACCGGCATTCGGGCGCCAGCCTCGCGGGCCTTGGCTCTCTCTGGGGACGTTCGGCCGACGGCTGGCAAGGCATGTCTTTACTCTGCGACGCGAAGGTGATTCGGTGTCTTAGCGGCGGGCGCCGCCAGGTGGGGGAGGGTGCGGCGTTTCGGACATCATTGAGATGTCGGCGATCCCGTCACCCTCGCGTTAATTCTCGGCTTGACACTTTTCTGGGAGGCTGTAAAATGCGCTGCTCGCTGATGGATTTAGCGGCCAAGAGGCACCGGCAGACGACTGAGTCGGTCTGGTGCAGTGTTCCAGGGCGGAACCGTTCTAGCCAGGACTCTCTGTTGCAACCGGCGGTTGTCCGCAACACTGGACAACGCCAGGTGGCCCGGGTATAAAGCACGTCGGTCCCCTTACTGTCCGAGGCCCCGTGCGTGAACCTTCGTGAGGT
>NZ_CAJAXH010000152.1 GCF_903946935.1 uncultured Thiodictyon sp. | reverse complement strand
GCAGTTCGACCGCGGCTACCTCTCCCCCTACTTCATCAACAACCAGCAGGGCCAGAGCGCGGATCTGGAGGCGCCCTACGTCCTGCTGCACGACAAGAAGATCTCCAACATCCGCGAGCTGTTGCCGGTGCTGGAAGCGGTGGCCAAGTCCGGCAAGCCGCTGCTGATCGTGGCCGAAGACGTGGAAGGCGAGGCCCTGGCCACGCTGGTGGTCAACACCATCCGCGGCATCATCAAGGTCGTTGCGGTCAAGGCCCCGGGCTTTGGTGACCGTCGCAAGGCCATGCTGCAGGACATCGCGGTGCTCACCGGCGCCACCGTCATCGCCGAAGAGGTTGGCCTGTCGCTGGAGAAGGCCACGCTGGCCGAACTGGGCACCGCCAAGCGCATCCAGGTGGGCAAGGAAAACACCACCATCATCGACGGCGCCGGTTCCGAGTCCGACATCAAGGCGCGTTGCGAGCAGATCCGCAGCCAGGTCGAAGAGACCAGCTCCGACTACGACAAGGAAAAGCTCCAGGAGCGTCTGGCCAAGCTGGCCGGCGGCGTGGCCGTCATCAAGGTTGGCGCCGCCACCGAGATGGAGATGAAGGAGAAGAAGGCGCGCGTCGAAGACGCCCTGCACGCCACCCGTGCCGCGGTTGAGGAAGGCATCGTCCCCGGCGGCGGTGTCGCCCTGGTGCGCGCGCTCAAGGCCATCAAGGATCTCAAGGGTGCCAACCACGACCAGGACGTCGGCATTACCATCGCCCGCCGCTCCATGGAAGAGCCGCTGCGTCAGATCGTCGCCAACGCCGGTGACGAGCCGTCCGTGGTCCTGCAGAAGGTCGCCGAGGGCACCGGCAACTATGGCTACAACGCCGCCAACGGCGAGTATGGTGACATGGTCGCCATGGGCATCCTGGACCCCACCAAGGTGACCCGTTACGCCTTGCAGAACGCCGCCTCCGTGGCGGGCCTGATGATCACCACCGAGGCCATGGTGGCCGACGAGCCCAAGACCGACGGCCCGGCCATGCCTGGCGGTGGCGACATGGGTGGGATGGGTGGAATGGGCGGCATGATGTAAGTCGCCTGACGTCACCGGTTTGGTGACAGAAAGCCCCGCCTCGGCGGGGCTTTTTTCAGAAATTGAACCAAAAAGAACAACAAGCTTTGCCCAAGGCGGGGCCCATCTGGTTCCCGTCATTCCCCGGGCCAGGCTGCAATCCGCTGCTTGAGCAGCGCGATTTCCGGGCATCGCTTGAGCAATCCTGGCCAATTGCTTCCGGTCAATGATCGCATGGCCTTCTTGCGTCCACCCCCTGGACCATCGCGGCCGAGTTCGTCCAGCATGGGATCGCAATATCGTTCCTTCGGATCACAGTCCTCCCGTATTGACTTCCATGGCACCCGTATGCGCTTCGGGTGCAACGCCAGCATCCAGACCTCAACTTCCTCGAACGCAAGGCAGGCAATCAGCCGATCCGGATGCTCTCGCTCTCGATCGCGTGCGCGCTCCTCATTGCGATAGCGATTGCAATCCCTGTCCACCACGATCAGAAAGAGATTGATCATCGCGTTATCATTGATAATCTCCCGGACCATTTCACGACTCAAGGTCTGATCGACACCGCGCAGGTGCGGATCGAACAACACCTCGACACGCGCAGTCCGCGCCAGATCCTTGAAGATACGTTCCACGATCGGTTTCAGGATGTACTGATCGTGCGTCGGGTCCTCCGGGACGATCAAGACCTTCATAACGCGCGTTCCAACCAGCCGGTCGCGAATAAGCGATCGACGCCACGGCGCGCGGCGACCTCATCGAAGTTCCTGAGATCCCTCAGACGGCGGGCCACAGTGCCCGGTTCGTCGGGAATTCGTCCGAAAACAACGGCGTTGCCCAGCGCCTCGTTGGACAAATGCTGTAGCACCAGGGGTGAATGGGTCGTAGCGATCACCTGGACACGTCCAGTCTTCGTGACCTGCTCCAGCAATTCGACGAGCAGATGCAGTCGCGTCGGATGCAGCCCATTCTCGATCTCCTCGATCAGCAGAAGGGGCATCGCCGCGGTCTCTTGCCCCACCGTCAGCAACGTAGTGATTAATCCAAGGAATCTTAGCGTACCATCCGAGAGGCTGCGCGCGCTTACTACGGCCCCGTCCGCCTCGACGAGCTCGAACCGGACCTCTCCTTGCCGCGTTTCGTCGAAACGAATATCGACTATCCGAGGGGCGCATAGCTCCGAGAGCCAGTCGATTAGATCAGCCTTGCGCTCTGGCTGCCGGCAGAACCGCCATAACACCGGCGAAATATCTTCGCCTTCATCGCCAAGACCCAATACCTCGGAAATGGATCGATAATCGCGCATGACAGATGGCGTGATGTTGACGAGTACCGAGTTAATCATTTTCCCTAACAGGATCTCAACGCGGTCACTCACTGCCCAGTGGAGATCCGCGGGCGGACCCAAGGCGATCCGGCCCAAAAGGCTCCTCTGAGCCTCATAACCAGGCGCTTGGTTTCGCCCCGGGGTGCCGTGGCCATTGGTCATCCACGTCATGCCCTTCGTCATGCCGGTGTTGCCCCAGAGATCCAGGTTCTCCGTATCGAAGAGGACAGTGCCAAGGTCCGGGAAGCTGAGTCGCTCTCGCGTAACCCGCGCAGATCCGCTTATTCGGCATTCTATGTGGTGCTCGGCGATTTCACCCAGCGTCTCGCCCGCCCATCGGCTCAATTCAACATAGCGCGCCAAGTCCCATGCCGACTGTAGCGTGAATTCCTCACACCCGAATCGCGCAGCTTCCGCGACACCTCCACGCAGGCCAGGCCAGATCGTGCGCCCTCCTTCCCGATGTCCGAGGAGGATGGCAGAGATTGGGTAGTTGAGCCCGACGCCCTGCAAGAAACGCACGGCATCGAAAAAATTGCTCTTACCCGATGCGTTGGCACCCACAAGAACGGTCAGCGGGGCCAGCGGGACCGTCTGGTCCCGAAAACTCTTGAAATCGGTCAGCCGCAGTGACGTAAGCATATGTTGATCGCAGGCTCAAAAAAATCGAAGGCTCCAGGCGTTGGTTCATACCGAGTCGCTGGCGCCGGAAATAACTCACATCTGCTCCTGCCCGGGGTAGTTGGCACGGTAATCAGGACCTGGAACCGCCGGTGTGACTTGCGTCTGGTCAGGAGGAATGAAGTCGCCAAGATTTAGCAGGTCATGGGCCAGTCCGTAGGCAACCGCGAGGCGGTGGAAAGAAGGCTCCGGCACTCCAGGCATTCTTAGTCGCGCGGGCTTAGGAAGCGACCTGATTTCGAGACCGGCCCAGCCGTAGAGTCCTCGGTGAATATGCACCAAGCGCAGCCGATCGTGATAAGCATCATCCGCCGAACCGCCACCCGCAAGAAATGCTGGCAGGCGATCATGGCGCCACTGATGGACCTTATTTCCAAATTGCTGTCGAACACTATTGACTGCGTCCCAGATCGCAGTCCCAACTTGATTAAGAAAGGCTCCATCTATGTCTTCGATGTCATCTTCTGAAACCTGAAAATCCCGAGCCAGCTCCCGTCGCCCCGGCATGGCCGCATACTCCGTAAACTGACTAACCAGCGGCCGATCCCTGAGCTTGCCCCGTATCTCAAGTTGGTTCAGCCGATGTTTCGCGAGATGTGCCGTTCCGAAAGGAAATACCTTTGCACAATGAGAAACGTAGCGGTCGTCGTCGGCATTCGTAACCAGGGCAAAAACATTCACGTCCAAAGTGCCGGCACCAACATCGACCAACAGGTGCAATCCGTTGCTCCTCAGTGGGGATGTGGCGTAGCAAATGGTTTCGGCCTGGACCTCTGGTAAGACGCCGATATGATCGGGATGGATAAACCGCGCCCTAACTACCGCGAGCCGCGGATCATTTAGTGGTTCGGGCACGCGCACGGCCCATCTTGCGACATCGAACATTCTCCCGGCTAAGGGAACATCGAGTACACTCAGCATCCACGCTATTTCAGCAACCGTCTGGAAGGCTGCCAGTAACTGCAGGTTGTCAAAACTCGCAGCCGGAAGCCCGATGTTTAGGTGCCAGTCTAAACGACTGTTGCGAAAGATGTCACGATGGTCTGCCATGAATTGCGCTCGGGCCTGTTTTAGCACAAGCGCCAGGAAAACGGCCGCGTTCGCTCGTGCCATGGCGTTTTCCGGAACCTGCATCAAGGCGAGTTTCAGATTCTGCAGCGAATGCCCCTCATCCGGTGCATCCAACAGGCGGGGCCTTCCGTCCATGTCTTGGGCCACTAGCCCCGGCTGCAGATAGCCGTCAACGCCCCTAAGCGCCGGGCGCAACTTTACTGCAAAGCTATCCGACGAACCGGCGATAACGACCTTGGTAAAAGCCGTACCGAAATCCAGCCCGACAAAAAGACGCTGAATTTGGGCGCCAGTTGCGCCGGGATATTGGGTGTGATGAGGTGCCAACATCTTGAGTCCTCCCTTAGCTTGACTCAGGAAACCAAAAGGATGCCTACACAAACCTCATCGTAATGAATGTTGAGTTGCGCCTTTTGCCTCAACTCCTCTTCGCGGATACGAAAACGTTCGGTAAGCTTGGTAATCCGCCCCTGGGTTGCCGCCACCAGCGCGTGGCGGCCATGGCCACGATGATTTTCAAGGGTTTGTTGTAGCACCCCTAGATGGCGTTCAAACTGGCGTTGTGCCGAAGCAAGTTGGAATCTCACGCGATCATCGTTTTCGCCCCGAGAGATTCTTTCATGACTGCAATAGTCGTTGTACAGCAACTCCTGACACCGCTCGATGCCTGCTTGTGAAATTGCGGAATCCACGACATTCGATGCCTCCAGCCAATCCGATCCCTCCGCAGCGCAACGTAGAGTCAGTTGTTCTGAGGCGTCAGGAGAAAGAGGCGCGTCCCCAGCGGCGATAGAATAGGCGCGATAGGCGAGCCGCTCCTGGACGCCGCGCACACCCTTCGATATCCAACGGTCGATCGCGAAGGCATAGGCCCCGGTCTCAACCTTGGCAAAGGCGTGTCGGGGGATCTGCATCGCGATCCGACGGTAGAAGGGGTCGTCCCGGGTCTTCAGATCATCGCTGATGAAGCGGACGAGCGGGTGGAACTGATTGATCCGCTCGACCCGCTGTCGCCCCCAAGACTCGACCTTGGTATCGATCTCACATTTGACCAAGGAACCCGTGACCAGATCGCTTGCCCCTCTGAGTCGTTTTCTGCGGATGTACTCCCCCAGGCCTGACGCGGCGGCGGGCGAAAGTCTCATCTCAAAAAGCCGTCCGTCCGCGTCGGTTTGCCGCACTTCAGAGCCTTGATAATAACGGCTGAGATGGTCGCGAATGAATCCTGCCAAGTCACGGGCCGTGATGCGACGGCTAAAGTCCTTCGCGGCCCTGACCTGTTCAAGAATATATCCCCCATGAGCGATCAGAGACGATGCCTGTTCCTCCAACTGTTCAGTCATTTGGCGGTTTGCGGTAATGGCCATTTCCGTGGCCGTGATCCGCTGTTCTTCCTGTGCTTTGGTGAGCCGCTGGGTCAACAGATCAGAGGTTAGCCGCTGGATCTCGTCGCCAAGAATCGCCTCTAATCCGCCGAGTGCCTGTTCAAAAATGCCTAGGCGTTTGTGTAGCCGCAGGACGATACGTTCGTCGATGCTGTCGCGGTGGCCCAGATTCCAGATCCGGATGGTCGGCGACTCCTGCCCCAGACGGTCAATCCGGCCGATGCGTTGTTCGACCTTCATCGGGTTCCAGGGCAGATCGTAGTTGATCAGTACCCAGCAAAATTGCAGGTCGACGCCTTCGGCCGCGACGTCGGAAGAGAGCAGAACCCGCTCGTGCGATGCATCGCGGAAGCCGCCGATCAATTCCTGTTTATCGCCCTCCATCCCCCCCATGAGTAACCGAGTGGGGATGCCGTCGACCCCAAGGCGCTCCTGCAGGTAAAACAGGGTTGCCCGGAAATACGAGAACAGAACGACCTTAGCGTCTGGGTACTGTTTGAAGAAATCGCCGAGCACATTGCGCACCCGCTCGTACTTGGAGTCCTGCGCGCGCAAGGCGGCGATATTGATCTGTGGCAACACCGTCGCGGCGATGTGTTGGATCAACTCGCCCGCATCACAGCCCTCGGCGTCGCCCAGGTCTTCGTCGATCTGAGAGTGGTCCCACGCGGTGCGTGCCCGCCATGATTCCGCCGCCGCTGCCATACAGCTTGATACTTGCCGTTGGGGTGACGCCAGCAGGAAACCTTCGTGAATATCGCGCTGGATTGCGTAATCGCGGACAGACTCGGTGACGAGTTGGTAGAAGAATGCTTCATCGGGAGACATGTCTACAAACTGAAACCGAGGTTGGCGTATTACTATCCATTCTTGTACCTCACGTTTGCGCGTTCGTGACAGCACATTGTTGAGAAGGTTAATCCGCTCCAATCGGTCCGCAAGGCCCGTGCGGTAGCCTCTGTCCGTGAGGTCTTCAGCCGTCGGCGGTGTGTTCAGCAGTTCTTGCAATTGTTGGCTGGTTGCAAGCAGCGGGTTTGACTTTGCCTCATGCAGCAGCGCCAGGATTTCCTGCGGCATAGCCGTCTGATTCAATGCCGCGGTGCGGGCCTTGATCAGGGGTGCATTGGCCCTTAGCACGTCGGGAAAAACGTGCTCGGAGTGAAACGTATCCGGATCGAGTAGATTGAGCAGGACAAAAAGGTCCCGACTGCGCAGGGAGATGGGGGTGGCGGACAGCAGGACCGTGTGCTCTGCGGCTTCCCGAAGCAGCTTGCCGAGCTGATAGGTCTGGGTGCTCGGGTTGCGCAGATAGGCGGCCTCGTCGATGACCAGCAGGTCGATCAGCGGCTCGGTGCCCGCCCGCTCGGAGAGGAGTTGTGCGAGTTGTGCCGCGGCGGCGTTGCGTCCGCTATAGGCCGAGTTGGCCCACCCATCCGGTGGGCGCAGCCCTTGCATTGTGCAGATGATTCCCCGGCCTTCGAGCAGCGTATGGCGTTCGTTGCGAAAATCCGCCAGTATCTCCCGCGGCCCCATAATGTGGGCATCAATGCCGAAGCGATTCCGTAGTTCGTCGCGCCACTTATCCCGGAGCATTGCCGGGCAGAGGACCAGCAGCCGCCGCGCATCGTAGCGGCTGCGCAGTTCGGTCCAGATCAGTCCGGCCTCAATGGTCTTGCCGAGACCTACCTCGTCGGCGATCAGCAGTCCGTTGCTCGGTGAGTCCAGAAATCGGAGCACGGGCTTAAACTGGTGCGGATAGAACTGAGTATTCGTCGTATCCATGCTATAGACCAGATCGGCCAGCTGTCCGCTCAGTCGAATCTGAGTCAGGTTGCGGCGTAGGTCGCCAACACGGCCGTATGGGCCGACGGATGGATCATCGTCCGCGATGACCATCAGTTCGAACTCTGGGTAATAGCCCCTGGTACCATCTGCAAAGGCGATGCGATATAGCCTGGCGCCGGCGCGGTCCACAAACTTGCCCGTGGACACCCCGGTCCGGTTGGGGTCGCTCCTCATGCGAACGAATGTTCCTGGCTCCATGACCGGATTCTCACGAATATTACAGTTGAAGCGTGTGGTCTGCCTCAACACTGCGGGGGCGAGATTATGACGGGCTAGAAGCGGCCCGGTTGATCTCTTTCCGTTGGACTGCCACGTCGGCGTTGGGGCTAAGTTTGCCCCCTGCTAGTTGGCAGCGCAAGCGGTAAGCTGCCCGTGCCCGTATGATGGAAGGCGTGAATATCCTGGCCAATGCGGTCAAGGTGACGCTGGGTCCCAAGGGCCGCAACGTGGTCCTGGAGAAGTCCTACGGCGCCCCGACCGTGACCAAGGACGGCGTGTCCGTGGCCAAGGAAATCGAACTCAAGGACAAGTTCGAGAACATGGGCGCCCAGATGGTGAAGGAAGTCGCCTCCCAGACCAGCGATGTGGCCGGTGACGGCACCACCACCGCGACCGTCCTGGCCCAGGCCATGGTCCGTGAGGGCCTCAAGGCCGTCGCCGCCGGCATGAACCCGATGGATCTGAAGCGCGGCATCGACCAGGCCGTGATCGCCGCCACCGCCGAGCTCAAGACCCTGTCGCGTCCCTGCACCGAGAACAAGGAGATCGCCCAGGTCGGCACCATCTCCGCCAACTCGGACACCTCCATCGGCGAGATCATCGCCGAGGCGATGGGCAAGGTCGGCAAGGAAGGCGTCATCACCGTCGAGGAAGGCACCTCCCTGCACAATGAGCTGGACGTGGTGGAGGGCATGCAGTTCGACCGCGGCTACCTCTCCCCCTACTTCATCAACAACCAGCAGGGCCAGAGCGCGGATCTGGAGGCGCCCTACGTCCTGCTGCACGACAAGAAGATCTCCAACATCCGCGAGCTGTTGCCGGTGCTGGAAGCGGT